>NZ_JAIUGQ010000023.1:0-103542 GCF_020164715.1 Mesorhizobium sp. ESP7-2 | reverse complement strand
CGACGCCGCATCGGGCGAGCGGCCGAGGAACGCGGCGAAGCGCCGGACGTGACGAACGTAATCCTGCTGGGTATGCGGGCCCAGGCCCCGCATCAGCATGTCGTGCTGCATGCGCTGGCGAAGCGGGCTAATAGGTGCATCGGTCGATGGGGTAGCCATGGCGAGTTCCTCTCGTTGAAGGGAACTCCATGGTCAGATCGACGCCTCTACCCGCTCAAGGCCTATGACATGCACGCCATCTCAGAAGGAGGCGGCCCTCCCGCGCAGCGGGTTCGTGCATTGGGTGCATACCAGACATTCAGCAGCTGACCGTCCGCGTGCCGGCCATATCATCCTTTCCACATCGTCGATCGGAGAACAGCCTGTATGGACTCTGCGAGGTCGAGCTCGCTGCGCGCCTCGCGTTTGTCGAGTTGCATAGCTCAGCGACGGTCTATTTGGCAATGTTACCAAGAAATTGATGCAAATTAGTAATCACTAATACAGAATCCCGACCGGCGATCAGCGCATGGCTTCCACCAAAGGCGTGGTGTAGTTAGTCCTTTTCGTCATGATTCAACGTTTGCAGTTCGTGTCGCCCAGCGGCCCAGGCAAGCCCCTCTTCCAGCCGATCGTCCCCCCAGAATGTTTCGCCATCGACGAAGGCCGGGGAGCCAAAAATGTCATAGCTGCAAGCCGCGTCCGTCTCCGCCTTGAGACGCTCATGGGCGCGGGCGCCGTCAGCCTTGGCAATCACATCATCGACGTCCTCGGCCGAGGGGAGCCAGCATATGGCCCAGATGGGCGCGGCTGCCCAGTTCCATGTCTTCCAGGTACCACGTCCTGAAGCTTGCGACGGTGTAGGCCTCGCACCAGCCCTCTTCGGCCGCCACCATGGCGACCCGGTTGGCCAGAAGGTCCGGATCGGTCGGCAGCCCTTGGTTCGGGTCCGTTCGACAAGCCTATTTGCACGCCGTTGTACGCCAAAACCCTCTGTCGGCCTGAACGGGATTTACTTCCGAAGCAACGACGTGTCAGACAACCAACGGTCCGGAAGGAACGCAGAAAGCTATCGAAGACATCTGGCGCGAATGAAAAATGGAGGGTCGAGAGGGCAGCTGAACCTCTGCTATTGCCGCGTTTCCCCTACTCCCACTCGATCGTCCCAGGCGGCTTCGAGGTGACATCATAAACCACGCGGTTGATGCCGCGCACTTCGTTGATGATGCGCGTGGCGGCGGCACCCAGGAAGGCCATGTCGTAGTGGTAGAAATCAGCCGTCATGCCGTCGACCGAAGTGACGGCGCGCAGCGCACAAACGAATTCGTAGGTGCGGCCGTCGCCCATGACGCCGACGGTCTGCACCGGCAACAGCACGGCAAAGGCCTGCCAGATCGCGTCATAGAGGCCGGCCTTGCGGATCTCGTCGAGATAGATGGCGTCGGCCTCGCGCAGGATCTCCAGCTTTTCGCGCGTTATGCCGCCAGGACAGCGGATGGCGAGGCCAGGACCTGGGAAGGGATGGCGGCCGATGAAGCTTTCGGGTAGGCCGAGCTCCTTACCCAGCGCCCTCACCTCGTCCTTGAACAGCTCGCGCAACGGCTCGACCAGTTGCATGTTCATGCGCTCGGGCAGACCGCCGACATTGTGGTGCGACTTGATCGTCACCGACGGGCCGCCGGTAAAGGAGACGCTCTCGATGACGTCGGGATAGAGCGTGCCTTGTGCCAGGAAATCGGCGCCGCCGAGCTTCTTCGCCTCGTCCTCGAACACTTCGATGAACAACCGGCCGATGGTCTTGCGCTTCTTTTCCGGATCCGATTCACCCTCGAGTGCCGAAATGAATTTTTCCGAAGCATCGACAAGGATCAGCGGCAGATTGTAGTGCTGGCGGAACATCGCCACCACACCGGCGGCCTCATCCTTGCGCATCAGGCCATGGTCGACGAGGATGCAGGTGAGTTGGTCGCCGATCGCCTCATGGATCAGAAGGGCGGCGACCGAGGAATCCACGCCGCCGGACAGCGCACAGATGACCTTGCCCTTGCCGACCTGCTTGCGGATCGCCTCGACCGCGTGTTCGCGGTAGGCGCGCATCGTCCAGTCGCCTTCGATGCCGGCGATGTTGTGAACGAAATTCCGGAGCAGCCGGGCGCCGTCGGGCGTGTGCACCACCTCCGGGTGGAACATGATGCCGTACATCCTGCGCTCGACATTGCCGAAGATGGCGAAGGGCGAGCTTTCCGATTTGCCGAATACCTCGAAGCCCGGCGGCAGGGCGATGACGCGGTCGCCATGGCTCATCCACACCTGATGGCGCTGGCCAGTGGCCCACAGGCTCTCGAACAGCGGGCTGTCCTTTTCGATCTCGACGAAGGCGCGGCCGAATTCGCGATGGTTGGAACTTTCGGCGACGCCGCCCATCTGCACGCACATGGCCATCTGGCCGTAGCAGATGCCCAGCACCGGCACACCGGCGTCGAAGACGATCTGTGGCGCGCGCGGGCTACCGATATCCGATGTCGAGGCGGGGCCGCCGGACAGGATCACCGCTTTCGGATTGATGCGCTTGAACGCCGCCTCGGCCGACTGGAACGGCACGATCTCGGAAAACACGCCGGCCTCGCGGATGCGGCGGGCGATGAGCTGGGTAAACTGGCTGCCGAAATCGACAATCAGGACGGTGTCGGTGTGATTGGCTGTCGTCATGGCGAGCCTTTAGAGAAAGAAACGAGTCGGCGCAATGGGTTGCGTCGCCTGAGTTTCAGAGAGGTATCGCCTCGTCACGGGGTGATTCCGGCCGGAGCAGGCCCGAACCGATCGCCCGTTCGAGGCGTATGACGGCGTCGGCCAGCTTTTCGTCGATGACGTGCAGATACTCGGTCCAGTCGCCGACGTGCCTGAGATCGGCCGCGCCGTCGGAGATGCCGCGCAGCCCGATGATCGGAATGTCGAAAAGCTGACAGGCACGCAAGCAGGCGAAGGTCTCCATGTCGACCATGTCGGCCTCAATCGTGTCGTAGGCCGCGCCGGTGATGATGGCGCCGCCGGTCGACAGCGTCGCCTCCTTGATTTCGGGAATGCGCAACGGCAGCGGCACAGTCACCGGCAGGTCGAGAAACGGCGTCGCGCCTTTTTCGAAGCCCAGCGGCGAGGCATCGATGTCACGATAGCTCACCGAGATGGCCTGGTAGATTTCTGCCTGCTCGAGGGTCCGGCTGCCGGCCGAGCCGAGCGATACGACGAGGTCCGGCAATGCCTTCTCGGATTTCAACCAGGAGAGCTCGGCGCCCAGCCGTACGCCGGCTTCGACCGGGCCGACGCCCGTCATCAGCGGGGTAAACAGCCGCTGCAGATACGGGCCATATTCGGCCTGCGCCGCCATGACGAAGAGGACATCCTTGCCGCCAATGCGCACGATGTTGCTCATCGGATCATCCTGCTATGCCGTCGCGACCAACCACCGTCATCATCGTCCCGGTCATGGTGGCGATCAGCTTGGCCTCGCCGTCGGCGGCGAAGGCATAGGCCTGGCCGTCGGCAACGATGATGGTGCGGCCGGGTTTGGTCACCGAACCGCGGAACAGAAAGCGCTCGCCGCGGCCCGGCGCCAGAAGGTTGACCTTGAACTCGATGGTCAGAACGCCGGAATTCTCCGGCATGAGCGAGAACGCCGCATAGCCGCAAGCCGAGTCCAGCGCCGTCGAAATGACGCCTGCATGCAGGAAGCCATGCTGCTGGGTCAGCGCCGCTGAATAGGGCATCTCGATCTCGATGATGCCGGGCGTCACCAATGTCAGTTCGGCGCCGATCGTCGCCATCGCCTGCTGGCGCGCGAAGGACGCCCTGACGCGATCCTCATAGTCTGGAGCCGGTACGATCTTCGCTGCCATCGCCGTTGCCTTCGTTTGTCCGGCAAAGCTTATTGCAGAGGGATCGGCGGCAGGCAATCTCAATTGCTGCACTGCAACAATCGTCTCGTCGGCCGTCACCGTCCGAGTGGCCGCGAACCGACGGGGGATCCGGCGGGCTCAGATGGTCCGGCGCAGCGCGCAGAAATAGAACCCATCAGTGCCGCTCAGCGCCGGCGAGAGGGAAATATCTCCGCCAGCGCCGATCCGCGCCGCTGTTTGGTGGCCCGGAAAACGGCCGTCCCAGAGAACGCGGTGATCGACCGGGGCAAAGCCGCTGCTGCGCTCACGAAACGCTGCAACCTGTTGGCCGTTCTCCTCGTCGAACACCGAGCAGGTGATATAGACCAGCAGGCCGCCGGGTTTGACATACACCTTGGCGGCATCGAGGATCGTCGCCTGCTCGCTCTTGCGGGCGTCGAGCTGTCTCTGCGTCAGCCGCCATTTGGCGTCGGGACGGCGCCGCCAGGTACCGCTGCCAGTGCAGGGGGCATCGACCAGCACGATGTCCATGTGGTGGCCGAGCGGAGCAAGCTCGGACGGCTTGGTGACGACCTGCACATTGCGGTTTTCAGAGCGGCGGATGCGGTCGAAGATCGGCGCCAGCCGCGCCTTTTCGGCATCGTGGGCGAAGATCTGACCGTGATTGTCCATCGCAGCCGACAGCGCCAGCGTCTTACCGCCGGCGCCGGCGCAGAAATCGAGCACCTGCATGCCGGCCGTCGCGCTGGCAAGTGCTGCCGCAATCTGCGACCCCTCGTCCTGGACCTCGAACCAACCTTTCTGGAAGGCCGGCTCGGCCTGCACGTTCGGGTGTCGGCCGTCACCGTCGATCGGGGGAATGCGGATACCGTGGGGTGCGATCCTTGCGGCGCTGGCACCGGTCTGCTCCAGTTCGGCCAAGACCTTGGCGCGATCAGCCTGAAGCGTGTTGACCCGGATGTCGAGCGGCGGGCGTGTGGCGAGCGCGGCGCCCTCCTCGACCCATGTCTCGCCAAAGGCCCGCTCGAAAAGCGGTTCGCACCAATCGGGTATGTCGGCGCGAACCGCGGGCGGCGCGTCGGCAAGCCGGCGTTCCGCGATTGCCTGGAGTTCCGTGGCGCTGAGCAGCGGCGGCGCGAACTTGTCGCCTTCGAGCGTGGCGTTGAGCGACTGCCCCGTCTGGCTCCATTCGAGCAGCAGCGCCCCGAAGCCGATGGCACGCGGCGTGTCTTCGCCCAGCAACCAGCCGGCGGAGCGCTTGTGGCGCAGCGCGTCGTAGACGATGTTGCCGATCGCGGCGCGATCACCACCGCCGGCGAAGCGATGTGACAGGCCCCAGTCCTTCAGCGCGTCGGCCACCGGCCGGTGACGCCGGCCAATGTCCTCCAGCACTTCGATGGCCGCAGCCAGCCGTCCGCCCAGTCGCATTCGTCATTCCATCAAATCGAGCACATTATCTCGGCCTGCTCTTAGAGCCTTTCACGTCCGGATTGAACCCCGCTCGGTCTCGCCGCGAGCGCAAGCTGGCCATGGTCGGCAAACCTGTCCGATCAGTAAATCTTCGCGGCGGCTGGCGGCAGGCAGACCAGTAGATGCAAGACTTCTAATGTTCATAATTGGCGTCCGCAAGGTTGGTGCGTGGCGCTACAGCTCTGCTTTCCAAGTTTTTCGGTTGGGAATACTCTTGCCGCCATGATTCGCGGCGCGGAAAACGTGGACCGGCGGATCGTCACGAGGAGAGGGCAATGAAGACTTATCTGGCGGAAGTTCTAGGCACATTTCTGTTGGTGTTCATCGGTACGGCGTCCGTGGTGACGGGCGGCTTCGGCGGCGCGCTGCCGCTTGGCCAGGAGGGCATCGGCCTGGCATTCGGCATCGGCCTCATCGCGGCGGCCTATGCAATCGGCCCGATTTCGGGCGCGCATCTCAACCCGGCGGTGACGCTCGGCGTGTTCCTTGCCGGCCGGCTGCCGGCTAAGGACGTCATCCCTTACTGGATCGCGCAGATCATCGGCGCCATCATCGCTTCGCTGGCGCTGTGGATCATCGTTTCCGGCCAGACGGGCGGCCACACCGGCGGCTTCGGCGCCAATGGCTGGGACGAGACGAAGTGGGGCATGAGCTCGGCGTTCCTGTGGGAGTTGATCGGCACCTTCACCTTCGTCACGGTGATCCTTGGCGTTACCGCTGAGAAGCACTCGACGGCTTTTGCCGGTCTGGTCATCGGCCTGACGCTGGCGGGCATTCACTTCGCCATGATCCCGGTCACCGGCACGTCGGTCAATCCGGCGCGTTCGATCGGCCCGGCGCTGTTTACCGGCGGTGCCGCACTCAGCCAGCTGTGGCTGTTCATCGTCGCGCCGCTAATCGGTGGCGCCATTGCCGGCGTCGTCGCCAAGGCGCGCGTCTTCGAGAAGGATTGATTTCCGGAGCCAGGATGAAAAAGGCGCGGGCCGTGGCCCGCGCCTTTTTCGTACGTTCTTAAGCTCGGATCAGGCGGCGATATCAAAGCGGTCGGCGTTCATCACCTTGGTCCATGCCGCAACGAAATCCCGGGCGAATTTCTGCCCGGCGTCCGCCGACCCGTAGACCTCGGCCAGCGCCCGCAACTGCGCATGCGAGCCGAAGATCAGGTCGGCACGGGTGCCGGTCCACCGGACTGCCTTGGTCTTGCGGTCGCGCGCCTCGTAGACCTCTTCCGAACCTGGCTCGGAGCCGGCGGCCGGATCCCAGACGGTGCTCATGCTGAGCAGGTTGACGAAGAAGTCGTTGGTCAGCGTGCCCGGCCTGTCGGTGAACACGCCGTGCTTTGACTGGCCGGTGTTGGCGCCGAGCACCCGCAGGCCGCCGACAAGCACCGTCAGCTCCGGTGCCGTCAGGCCCAGCAACTGTGCCCGGTCGACCAGCATGGCTTCGACCGACATGGGCTGCTTGCCCCTGACATAGTTGCGGAAGCCGTCGACTTTTGGTTCGAGCGCGGCAAAGGAAGCAACATCTGTCTGTTCCTGCGAGGCGTCCATGCGACCCGGTGTGAATGGCACCTTCACATCATTGCCACCATCCTTCAAAGCCTTCTCGACAGCGGCGACACCACCGAGCACGATCAGGTCGGCGAGCGAGACCTTCTTGCCGCCAGCGTTGAACTCCTTCTGAATGCCTTCGAGCTTGGCAAGCACCTTCGCCAGTTCGGCCGGCTGATTGACGTCCCAGTCCTTCTGCGGTGCCAGCCGGATGCGGGCGCCGTTGGCGCCGCCGCGCTTGTCGGAATTGCGGAAGGTCGAAGCCGAGGCCCAGGCCGTCGAGACCAGTTCGGAAACCGACAGGCCGGAGCCCAGGATCTTGGCCTTCAGCGATGCGATGTCCTGGTCGCTGACCAGTTCATGGTCGATCGCAGGGATGGGGTCCTGCCAGATCAGCTCTTCCTTCGGCACCAACGGGCCGAGATAACGCACGACCGGACCCATGTCGCGGTGGGTCAGCTTGAACCAGGCGCGGGCGAAGGCATCGGCGAACTGGTCCGGATGCTGGTGGAAACGCCGCGAGATCTTCTCATAGGCCGGGTCGGCCCGCAGCGCGAGGTCGGTGGTCAGCATGGCCGGCGCGCGATGCTTCGAGGGGTTGTGCGCATCCGGCACCGTGCCGGCGCCGGCGCCACCCTTCGGCGTCCACTGATGGGCGCCTGCGGGACTCTTCGTCAATTCCCATTCATAGTTGAACAAGTTGTCGAAGAAGTTGTTGCTCCACTTGGTCGGCGTCGTGGTCCAGGTGACTTCCAGGCCCGAAGTGATGGCATCGCCGGCAATGCCCGACGCATACTTGCTCGACCAGCCGAGGCCCTGCGCCTCGATGCCGGCGCCTTCCGGCTCGGCGCCGACCAGCGAGGCATCGCCGGCGCCATGGGTCTTGCCGAAAGTGTGACCGCCGGCGATCAGCGCCACGGTTTCCTCGTCGTTCATCGCCATGCGAGCGAAGGTTTCACGGATATCGCGGGCCGAGGCCAGCGGATCGGGCTTGCCGTTCGGCCCTTCCGGATTGACGTAGATCAGACCCATCTGCACGGCGCCGAGATGGCCGCGAAGCTCGCGGTCGCCCGAATAGCGCTCGTCGCCGAGCCACTTGGTCTCCGAACCCCAGTCCACGTCCTGCTCGGGCTCCCAGACGTCGGCGCGGCCGCCGGCGAAGCCGAAGGTCTTGAAGCCCATCGATTCCAGCGCGACGTTGCCGGTGAGGATCAACAGGTCGGCCCAGGAAATCTTGCGGCCATATTTCTGCTTGACCGGCCAAAGCAGGCGGCGCGCCTTGTCGAGATTGGCGTTGTCAGGCCAGCTGTTGAGCGGCGCGAAACGCTGCTGGCCCGCTCCGGCGCCGCCACGGCCGTCGCCGATGCGGTAGGTGCCGGCGCTGTGCCAGGCCATGCGGATGAACAGCGGCCCGTAATGGCCGAAGTCAGCCGGCCACCAGTCCTGGGAGTCCGTCATCACATGGTGCAGGTCCTTGATGACCGCATCGAGATCGAGGCTTGCGAATTCCTTGGCATAGTCGAAGTCCTCGCCCATCGGGTCCGACAGGTTCGACTGCTGGTGGAGAACGCCGAGGTCAAGCTGGTTCGGCCACCAGTCACGGTTGGTCCGGCCGGCGGATCCATGCGCGACAGGGCATTTGCCCGCGCTGTTGTCGTCGGTTTTCGCGTCCATCTCTCACTCCAATTTTGCCGAGGTTTGATTTTGCCGAGGTTGATTTTTGCCAAGATTTTGGGGGCGGCCAGCGGCCCGCGCCAATCTGGAACCGTTCCAGACTAGGCCACACTGACGATAAAAACAAATTGCCTTTCCTGTTTATTTCGATAGGATTTCCTTATGACAGGCTTGACTGCATGATCGGATTGACAGTTCGCCAGATGCATTATTTCGACGCGCTGGCGCAGACGCTGCATTTCGGACGTGCGGCGAAACTTGCCGGTGTCAGCCAGCCGGCGCTGTCCTCCCAGATCGCCGAAATGGAGCAACGGCTGAACTGCCGGCTGTTCGAACGCGGTGGCAAGTCGGTGCGCATGACGGACGACGCGATCGCTCTGTTGCCGCGTATCGAGCGCATCCTGGCTGACATACGTGACGTGGAAACGACGGCCCGGCGTGGTCGCACGGCCATGGAGGGACGCTTCCGGCTGGGCATCATCCCGACCGTCGCGCCCTATCTTCTGCCGCGCGCCCTGCCCGAACTGAAGAAGCATTTCCCGGCCCTGCTGCTCGAACTGCGCGAGGCGGTCACCACCTCCCTGGTCGAGGACGCCGCATCGCGAAAACTCGACGCCTTCATCGCCGCGCTTCCGCTCGACCATCCCGGACTGATCACCGAAGCGCTGTTTCCCGACCGGTTCTTCCTGGCCGTGCCATCAGGCGATCCGGCCTTTGCCTCGCCGCCGGTTCCACCCGAGAGCCCGGCGCTGGAAAGACTAATGCTGCTGGAAGAAGGCCATTGCCTGCGCGAACAGGCGCTCGCCGTCTGCGGCAATGTACGGCCGGTGGCGATGGCAAGCTATGGCGCCACCAGCCTGACCACGCTCTTGCAGATGGTGGCGCACGGGCTCGGCGTCACACTCATCCCCGAAATGGCGGCGGGGCCGGCCGGCACCATTCCCGACCTCAAGATCGTGCCGTTCCAGGAGCCGATGCCGCAGCGCATGATCTGCCTTGCCTGGCGACGCAACAACGCGCGGCACGGCGAATGCGTCGAACTGGCGAAGATTATCCGGGGTTTGGGCACGCCACTGCTGGCCGCTTGAGAACTGGCAGCCGCTACAGCACCCGCGACAGGAACTCGCGGGTGCGCGGCGAAGTCGGATTGGCGATCATCTCGCGCGGCGCGCCGCGTTCGACGATGACACCGCCGTCCATGAAGACGAGCTGGTCGCCGATCTCGCGGGCAAAACCGATCTCGTGGGTGACGACGACCATCGTCATGCCGCTCTCGGCAAGGTCGCGCATCACCTGCAGGACCTCGCCGACAAGTTCCGGATCGAGCGCCGAAGTCGGCTCGTCGAAGAGCAGCACCTTGGGTTTCATCGCCATGGCGCGCGCGATCGCGACACGCTGCTGCTGACCGCCGGACAGTTCGCGCGGATAGCGGTCGACCTTGTCGGCGAGGCCGACACGCCGCAGCAGCACCTCCGCCTCGGCCCTCGCCTGGTCCAGCGGGGTGCGCCGCACCTGCGTCGGCGCCTCGATCAGGTTCTCCATCACCGTCATGTGCGAGAACAGGTTGAACGACTGGAACAGCATGCCGATCTCGGCCCGCCGTTGGCACAGGAGGTCGTCCTTCACCTCATAGAGCTTGTCGCCCTGGAGGTCGTAGCCGACGAACTGGCTATCGACGAGCAGGATGCCGCCGCTGAGCTTTTCGAGATGATTGATGCAGCGCAGGAACGTGCTCTTGCCGGACCCCGACGGGCCGATGATGCAGGCGACCGACCCCTCCGGTACATCGAGGTCGACGCCTTTGAGAACTTCAAGCTGGCCATAGGTTTTGCGCACGCCGCGCGCGAACACCATGGAGTTGGCCGGCACGCCGAAGCGGGCACGATTTTCGGACTTCACATCGCTCATCGGGCAACGCCGCGCAGGCTGATGGCGTTGCGCAGGGCGCGCATCGTCAGGGGATCGCGGCGGATATCGCTGCGGCCGAAATGGCGCTCCAGGAAATGCTGCCCCACCGACATGATGCTGACCACCGCGAGATACCAGAAGGCCACCACGATCAGCAGCGGGATGGTTTCGAAGGTACGCGCGTAGATGCTCTGGGCGGTATAGAACAGATCATCGACGGCGATGAACGTCACCAGTGAAGTCATCTTCAGGAGGTTGATCGCCTCATTGCCGGTCGGTGGCAGCACGAAGCGCATGGCTTGCGGCAAGGTGATGCGCTTCAGGATCATGCGGTATGGCATGCCGAGCGCGCTCGCCGCCTCCGACTGGCCGGACGGCACCGACTTGATGCCGGCGCGGATGATCTCGGCCATATAGCCGGCCTCGCACAGCGAAAGCGCCACCACGGCAGAGAAGAACGGGGTCATGAAATCATTGGTGCGCACGGAAAACAGCGTGCCCAGGAAAGGCAGCGTCAGCGAGATTTCGCGCACCAGCAGCGACAGGTTGAACCAGAAGATCAGCTGGATCAGGGCCGGGACACCCCGGAAGAACCAGACATAGACGCCGGAAAAGGCGCGCAGCACCGGGCTCGGCGACACCCGCATGATGGCGATGACGGTGCCGACCACGATCGCCAGCACCATGATGATGACGGTGAGCATCAGTGTGTTGCCAAGACCGCGCATGATCGAGGGATGGAACAGGTAGCCGGCGGCCGTGCCCCAGGCAAAGGCCGGGTTGCTGGCGAAGGCGCGAATGATCAGGAAGGCCAGCAGCAGGGCGAACGCCGTGCCGATCCAGATGCCATAGCGGCGCTGCGGCACGACGGTCAACCGCGACACGGCGGCGGCGGCGCCCGGCTCGATGCCGATCTCGGTCGGGTGGGCCACGCCCATCGGATATCTCCAGGTTGCGGGCCGACGCCTGATGAACCATCAGGCGCCGGATAGTCCCTATTCGGCGCGAAGCGCGTCCATGGAGCCGACGAAGTAGGGCTCCTTGATCGCGTAGGCACCCATGCCGTACTTCTCCAGGATAGTCTTGTACCTGCCGTTCCTGAACAGCTCGGCAAGTGCCGCCACCATCATGTCGGCGGTCTCCTTGTCGTCCTTGGCGATCGCCATGCCGAGCGGCGCGACCTCGTAAAGCGTCGGCAGGACCACCAGCTGGCCCTTGCTCGTAACCTCGAAATAGCTCGATGCGGTGGCATCGTCCATACGCGCGTCGACGCGGTCCGAAAGCACGGCCTGGACGATATCGGTGGAGGAGTTGAAGACCGACTTCTCGATGGCCTTCTGGCCTTTGTCGGTGCACTCCTTGCCGAGCTTGTCGACCAGAAAGTCCGAGGCGCTGCCGGCCGAGACGCCGATGCGCTTGCCACAAAGCGGCGTGTCGCCACTGAAGCTCGCCTTCTTGTCCGGCGACGTCGAGACGGCCAGGCCCGCCTTCAGGAACATGACGAAATCGACCTGCTTCAGGCGCTCCGGCGTGGCCGAGAAGGTCTCCCAGGCAATCTTGAAGCGGCCGGCCGCGAGGCCGGGGATCATCGACGGGAACGGCGTGCGCTGGATATCGAGCTTGGCGTCGACGAGCTTGGCCACCTCGCCGGCGAGTTCGATGATGATGCCGGTCTGCTTGCCGTCGGCGTCGAGATATTCGAACGGCGCGAAGTCCAGCGTGTTGGCGACGGCAAGCGTTCCGCTCCCTTTCACCTCAGCCGATTTCGGCACGTCGGCGGCTTTGGAAACCCCGCCCCAGACGGTGGCGGAGATCGCCAGCGCAATACTGGTCATTCGCAGATATCTGTTCATTGCTGTTCCCTTTCTTGTCCTTGTTTGCAGTCTTTCCAGCAGAGCCCGCGCCGGTGGCCGGCACGGGCTCGGCATTCCTTAAGAAGCGGCTGCTTCGGCCGCCTTCTTCTTGCGGTAGTGATAATTCTTGTCGATGCGCTCCATCAGGTAATCGCCATAGAGCACCGGCTCGTATTTCGGCTGTGTGCCGGCCGGCACACAGACCGAAAGTGCGGCGATCGTCTCGTCCATCGAAGGATCGAAGAAGAAGGGCTGCGAATAGCGCTCGCGTCCGGAGCGGTTGATGACGCGGTGCGGCGTCGAGACGAACTGGTCGTTCGACCAGCGCGCCAGGATGTCGCCGACATTCATGACGAATGAATCCGGGACCGGGGGCGCGGGAACCCAGTCGCCGGCCTTGTTCTTCACCTCGAGGCCGCCGACATTGTCCTGCGCCAAAAGGGTGATGAAGCCATAGTCGGTGTGTGGGGCCGAGCCGAAGAGGCCCTCTTCCTGCGGCTGCGTCGGATAGTGCAGCAACCGCAGGAAAGTCGTCGGCTGCTCGAAATAGCGGTCGAGGCTGTCGGAGGGCAGCCCGAGCGAGAGCGCGATGGCACGCACCATCTTGCGGGCGAGCGTGCCCATCTCCTGGACATAGCGCTCGATCGTCTCCCTGAAGCCGGCAAGGGCGGCCTCGTCCGGCCACTGGTTGGGGCCTTGCAGCGGCTTGTCGGCCAAGGCCCGGGGATCGTCGGCGCCGACCTCGTGCATGAAGAAGATCGATTCGCTCTGGTTCGGCTTGCTGACGGTCGCTACGGACGAGGTCACGATGGTCGAACCGGCAAAGGGCAAGAAGCCGCGGAAATTCTTGTCGATCTTCAGCTTCGCCTTTTCCTCCTCGGGCAAGGCGAAGAAACGCTTGGAGGCTTCTCGGACCGCTTCGACATCGGCGCGCGGAATGGGATGGCCGGTGACATAAAGGAAGCCGATCGTCTCGAGATAACGGCGCAGTGTCGCTGCCGTTGCCTGGATCGCGCCTTCGTCGTCGCCATAGAGTGCCGAGACGTCGAGGATCGGAATTTCGGAAAACTCGCCGCGCTCTTGTGCATCCATTTTCGAAAACCCTGTCTTGAACATAAGATACAGTACTGTATTTCTACACATCCGAACGGCCTCATCAATAGGCTTTCGATCGCAAAACGAAGGACGCGGCATCATGGCACCACGCAAGATCATCATCGACACCGATCCGGGCCAGGACGACGCGTTCGCCATCCTCTTCGCGCTGGGGTCGCCTGATGAACTCGAGGTGGTCGGCATCACCACCGTCGGCGGCAACGTGCCGCTTGCCTTGACCTCGAAGAACGCGCTGAAGGTCGTCGAACTCGCCGGGCGGCCGGACGTGCCGGTCCATGCCGGATGCCCGGCACCGATGGTGCGCAAGCTGATTACCGCCGAATATGTCCACGGCGAAACCGGCCTCGACGGCGCCGATCTTCCCGAACCGGTGACGCCGCTGCAGGGCGAACACGCGGTCAACTATATGGTGCGCACCATCATGGACGCTCCGGAAGGCGAATTGACCGTCTGCACGCTTGGGCCGATGACCAATCTCGCCATGGCCATGACCATGGAGCCGAGGATCGTGCCGCGCCTGCGCGAAGTGGTGCTGATGGGCGGCGGCTTCTTCCAGGGCGGCAACGCCACGCCGGCCGCCGAGTTCAACATCTTCGTCGACCCGCATGCCGCGCACAAGGTGTTCGACAGCGGCGCGCCGGTGACCATGGCGGGCATAGACTGCACCTACACCGCGCTGATGACGCCCGAATGGCTGGACCGCCTGCGCGCCACTGGAAGCCGCGCCGCGATCGAGGCCGCCAACCTGGCCGACTTCTACCGCCAATACGGCACCCATAAATTCGAGACGCCGGCGCGCCCCATCCACGATGCCTGCGTGACCGGCTATCTCCTGGCGCCGCAGCTCTATGAACAACGCCAGTGCGCGGTGACGGTCGACATCGTCTCGCCGGAGACGATCGGCATGACGGTCGTCGACTGGTGGCATGTGACCGGACGCCGCAAAAACTGCAACGTCTTGCGGCGCATCGATCCGGCGCCGTTCTTCGAACTGATGCTGGAGCGGATAAGCGCATTGCCCTGAGTAGCGCCTTCCGCGATAGATGGACACTTGATGAGTCGCGAAGCGCATCGGAGCCGGCGAACGGATTTGCGGGCGTTGCGCGTGCGATGAAGGTCTTGATCGAATGAAATCGGACAGCGCCCCTGGCAGAGGCAAGAGACCGCCCAAAGCCGCCGCGCCCGGGAAGGCGGCGCGGCAGACGCTGAGCCGCGAGGCCTGGATATCAGCAGCGCGCAAGGTGCTGGAGAAGCACGGCATCGGCGAGGTCAAGATCGACCGCCTGGCGAAGCAGTTCAAGGTGACGCGCGGCAGCTTCTATTTCCACTTCACCAGCCTGGCCGACCTTCGCGACGGCCTGCTGCAGGAATGGCGCGACATCAATTGCCAGCCCTTCTGGGCGATGCGCGAGATGCATGACATAGACGGCCTGCAGTTCTTCACCGACATCGTCCATGTCTGGGTCGACGAGGCACCGTTCAGCCCCCTGCTCGACCTCGCCGTGCGCGACTGGTCGCGAACCTCGAAAAAGCTGGCGCAGGAGGTCAAGGAAATCGACGACCTGCGCATCGAGCTCCTGATCCGCTCCTTCCGCGCCATGGGTTATCCCGAGGACGAGAGCCTGGTCAGGGCCCGCATCACCTATTTCCACCAGATCGGCCAATATGCGCTGTCTTTCAAGGAGGACCCGGCCGTGCGCCGGAGCTACCAGCCGCTGTTCGGCGAAGTGCTGCTCGGGCCGCTGGTGCAGGAGCCGGGTTCGGCGCCGAGGCCGGCGGATGTACGCGGCGGGCGGCGATAGCGGCGGGCGAACGCGCGTCAACCCGTCAGAGGTATCGCGATGCCGGCATGGTGACTTCCCAACTGCCAGAAGGGTAGCCGGAACCGCTCGCGCTCCGCTTCGACGACGTGGAAGCCCGCCGCCCGGATCAGGTGCAATGGATCGCGGTTGAGGTGGCAGCCGCCGGCGAGCCGGCCCCATGGCCGGTTCAGACGCTCCTGCCATTTGCGGCAACGCGGCCCTTCGGCCTGGCCGTGCTCGATGAAGATCAGCCGGCCCGTGGGCTTCAGGATGCGCCGGATCTCGGTCAGCGCCGCTTCGGGGTCCGGGATGGTGCAGAAGGCATAGGTGACGACGACCGTGTCGGCGAAGCTGTCGGTCAAGGGCAGTCTTTCACCGCTGGCCCGGATACAGTCGACATCGAATGGCAAGGAACGGCTCTTCGGTTCGGCCAGGCCCAGCATCGTGCCATCGGGATCGATGCCGACCAAGTGCTTCACCCTGGCGGCGTCGTAATAGGGAAGGTTCAGGCCGGACCCGAAACCGACCTCGACGACAACGCCCCCTGCCCGCGGGATCAGGCGCCTTCGCATATGCGCGAAAGCGCCGGCCGAACAGCCGGCGTGGACGAGGTAGGGAGCAATGCAGCGCGCGTACCAGGAGAGACAGGATTGGCACATGTTTCAGCCTCCTAGCCGTGTGCTGGCGGCACCGGCAGGGGTGCCACCGCCGGCAACAGGCCCGGACGTGCAATGGTGGGTGGGAGTATTGACCAGTGACATTTCTCGCTCCAAGGGAGTCTCATGACCGGGCTCGATCGGCCCGATGTCGTGGGATGGATAGAAGGCCGGCGTCCCCTCGACGTCCCTGCATGGGCCGTGGTCGGATCGATGGAGCGATTGGAATTCCGATTTCTGGGTTTTCCGGAGTTCCGTTCGAACGGCCGGCGGGTGGAACTCGCCTTGCGCAAGGCGGCAGCCCTTGTCATCTATCTCGCCGAGGCCAGCGGGCCGGTGGCGCGCGAGGTCGTCGCCACGCTTTTGTGGCCAGAAGCCGACGAGCAGGCCGCACGCGCCCGCCTTCGGCGGACAATCTATAAAATCCGCCTCGCATTCGGCAGTGAGATCATCGCCGCCGCAGGCGTCTCGCTGAGCCTGCACCCAGCCTTGTCCGCCGAGATCGACAGCAGGGTTTTCGAGCATGCCTGCAATTCCGGCTCTCTCGACGAGGCAGTCGACATCCATAGAGACGATTATCTCGCCGGCTTCTCGCTGCCGGACTGTCCGGAATTCGAGGAATGGGTCTTCTTCCGGCGAGAGACCTTGCGCGGCCGGCTGGTGCAGGCGCTGGAGCGGCTCGTCGAAGCCAAGATCGCCGGCGGTGAGCCGCGCAGCGCGGTCGTCCATGCGACACGGCTGGCGGCACTCGACCCCTTGAGCGAAAGCGCGCACCGCCATCTGGTCCGTGCCCACCTGGCGGCAGGCGACAGGGCGGCGGCGGAGCGCCAGATCGAGACATGCATCCGGCTCTTGCGGGACGAGCTCGGCGTAGCGCCGGACCCCGCCACGCTTGCCATGCTGCGCGAGCCAACCCAGGACAGCACCTTGGATGTGCCCAGAACGCGCTATGTCGCGGTCGACGGCACCCACATCGCGTACCAGATCGTCGGTAGCGGCCCGACAGACATCGTGCTTGTTCCCGGCTTCATTTCGCATGTCGAGCGTATCTGGGAAGACCCGGGCTGCCGCGCCTGGCTGACCGCGGTTTCGCGCCTGGGTCGCCTGATCCTCTTCGACCGGCGCGGCACGGGGCTTTCAGACCGCGTCGGCGCCCGCCCCACTGTCGAGGCGACGGCGGACGACATTCTGGCGGTCATGAACGCAGCCGGCAGCCGCCGGGCCTTGCTGGTCGGCGCATCGGAGGGTGGGCCGGGCTCCATCCGTTTCGCGGTGAAGCATCCCGATCGGCTGACAGGCCTTGTCCTGTGGGGGACGCTCGCGAAAGGCAGCCGCGCGCCCACTATCCCTACGCCTTGACCGCCGCGCAGTATGACCTGTGGAAGCAACGCCTGCTCGCGGGCTGGGGTGGCCCGGCGGAAATCGAAACCTTCGCCCCGAGCCTCACTGGCGACCGTCAGGCGAGGACCTGGTGGGCCGGATTGCTCAGGGCAGCCTCCAGCCCGGGTGCGGTCGCGGGCCTGCTCGATGCACTACGGGACGCCGATGTCCGTAATCTTCTGGCAAAAGTCTCCGCCCCGACGATGATCCTCCACCGTTCCGGCGACCGCGCCGTGCGCATCGAGGCCGGGCGGTTTCTCGCGTCCAGGATTCCCGGCGCGCGGTTCATGGAGGTCGATGGCGACGATCACTGGTTCTGGGTCGGCGACCAGCGGTCGCTGCTCGACAGCATCAGCGCGCTGGTGCGACGCGGCTGATCCGGCCTCACGCCGTTTTCTGCGTCACCAGCCCGAGTTCCTCGACCATCGCCTGACGCATCAGGAATTTCTGCGGCTTGCCGGTCACCGTCATCGGCAATTCGGTGCGGAAGCGGATGTGGCGCGGCACCTTGTAGTGGGCGATCTGGCCGGCGCAGAAGGCCTTGATCTCCTGTTCGGTGGCCACCTGGTCGGGCTTGAGCACGATCCAGGCGCACAGCTCCTCGCCATATTTGGCGTCCGGGATGCCGAAGACCTGCACTTCCCGCACTTTGGGATGACGGTAGAGGAATTCCTCGACCTCGCGCGGATAGACGTTCTCGCCGCCGCGGATGACCATGTCCTTGACGCGGCCGACAATGTTGCAATAGCCCTCGGCGTCGATGGTGGCGAGGTCGCCGGTGTGCATCCAGCCGTCGCTGTCGATCGCCTCGCGGGTCTTTTCGTCGTCGTCCCAGTAGCCCTTCATCACCGAATAACCGCGCGTGCAAAGCTCGCCCGGCGCGCCGACCGCAACGGTGGCGCCATCGGCGTCGATCGCCTTGACCTCGACATGCGGGTGGATGCGCCCGACCGTCGAGACGCGCTTTTCCAACGGATCGTCAACGCTGCTCTGGAACGAGACCGGACTGGTCTCGGTCATGCCGTAAGCGATGGTCACTTGCGCCATATGCATCAGCGACACCACCTTCTTCATCACCTCGATCGGGCACGGCGAACCGGCCATGATGCCGGTACGCAGGCTGGAGAGATCGAAGGACGAAAAGTCCGGATGATCGAGCATGCCGACGAACATGGTCGGCACGCCGTAGAGGCCGGTGCAGCGCTCCTGCGCCACGGCTTTCAGCGTCAGGCCGGGATCGAAGCCTTCGCACGGAAAAACCATGGTCGCGCCCTTCGACACGCAACCCATCGTGCCCATCGACATGCCGAAGCAATGATAGAGCGGCACAGGAATGCAGAGGCGGTCGTCGACGGTGAGCTTGATGGCCGAGGTGACGAAATTGCCGTTGTTGACGATGTTCAGATGGGTGAGCGTCGCGCCCTTGGGAGCGCCTGTCGTGCCTGACGTGAACTGGATGTTGATCGCATCGCCCGGCTTCAATCGCTCGGAAATGCGGTCGAGGCTGTCATGCTCGTCGCGGCCGGCCATTGCCAACACATCGCCGAAATTGAACATGCCTGCCGAATTCTCCTCGCCCATGCGGATGACGATCCTGAGCGTCGGCAGCTTCCTGGCCTTCAGCTTGCCCGGGATCGCCGTGGCGATCTCCGGCGCCAGCGTCTCTATCATGCCGAGATAGTCCGAGGTCTTGAAGCTGGCCGCGGTGACCAGGGCCTTGCAGCCGACCTTGTTGAGGGCATATTCTAGTTCGGTCAGCCGATAGGCCGGATTGATGTTGACCAGGATCAGGCCGATGCGGGCGGTGGCGAACTGCGTCACCAGCCATTCCCAGCGGTTGGGCGACCAGATGCCGACGCGGTCGCCCTTGTGGAGGCCGAGCGCCAGGAAGCCGGCGGCCAGCGCATCCACCGTGTCCGACAGTTCGCCCCAGGTGAAGCGCTTGTCCTGGCCGACGAAGACGGCGGCATCGAGCGTGCCGTATTTGCTGACGGTGTCGGAGAAAAGCTCAGGGATCGTTTTGTCGAGCAGCGGCACGCCGCGATCGCCCGAGACATGTGCCCTGCCGTCCACGGGCGCGATAAAGACGCCGTCGGCGCGCGCGCCGCGTCCGCGCAGATTGGTGGCGTTCTTCAACTCGTCGAGATTGACCGGCATCGCTGTCTCCTCCAAGACTGGCCGAACCTATCAGCCTGCCGGGATGGTGGAAATCCCGTCGATGGTACTGGAGCCTCTTCCCTGAAAAGACCGCTATGCGACCGCGGCCGCCATTTTCGCGACGATGTCGCGCAAGACCGCTTCGTCGGCGGCTGCACGTGTCTTCCTCGAGGCCACAAGGCAGGCCTGCGACTCCAGCACGATGCCATCGCCCAGAACCTTGAGATGGTTGGCGCGCAGCGTCGAGCCCGTGCTGGTGATGTCGACGATAACGTCGGCAAGGCCGGCCGCCGGCGCACCTTCGGTCGCGCCGAGGCTCTCGACGATGCGATAGACCTGGATGCCGTGCTTGAGCGAAAAGAACTGCTGCGTCAGCCGCCAGTATTTGGTGGCGATCCTGAGTCGCCGACCATGGCGCTGGCGGAAATCGGCTGCAACGTCGTCGAGATCGGTCATGGTATCGACATCGAGCCAGATCTCGGGCACCGCGACCACGACATCGGCATGGCCGAAGCCGAGGCGGGCGACGATCTCGGCCCGCGCTTCCCAGTCGGCGAGATTTTCCCGCACCAGATCCTCGCCGGTGATGCCGAGATCGACCGCGCCCTGGCCTATTTCGCCCGATATTTCGGAGGCCGACAGGAAGACCACTTCGACATTGTCCATGCCCTCGACGCGGGCGTGATATTTGCGCTCGTCGCCGGGCAGGCTGACGGCGAGGCCAGCCTTGGCGAGCACCTCCAGCGCCTGCTCCTTGAGCCTGCCCTTCGACGGGATCGCCAGCGTGATCATGGTGCCGTCTCCCGCAACGCCTCGATGCGGTCGAGCCACACCGAGAAGCCGACACCGGGGATCGCGGTCTTGGCGCCGAGCAGCGTCAGCAACCTGTCATAACGCCCGCCACCGGCCAGGGGACGCTCGCCATTGGCGGCCGCGATTTCGAAGACGACACCGGTGTAGTAATCGAGCGGACGGCCGAAAGCGGCGTCGTAGCGGATTTTTCCCGAGGGCAAGCCATGCGCCTCGATTGCCTTGGCGCGGGCCGAGAATTTTTCCAGCGCCACACCCAGCGAAAGTCCGGCGCCGGCGGCGAAAGAATCCAGCGCCTGCGCCGCGCCATCGAGCGGCACATTGATCGCCAGAAAACTTTTCAGCGCCGCGAAGGCCTCGTTCGACAGCCGCACGCTGCGCAATTCGGCCTTCTCGATCAGCCGCCGCGCAATGTCCGAAGGCGCGCGCCCGGCGGATGCCGACAGGCCGGCCTTCTCCATGCCGCTGGCAATGTGCTGGGAAAGACCGTCCAGATCGCCGTCGAGGACAAGCGCCGCGACGGGACCGGAGAGCTGGCCGTTGCGCGGCGGGTTGGCGAGATCGGCGAGTGCCGACTCCAGCATCGGCGCCGAGCCGAAGGCGCGGGCCAGCCGCATGCGCCAGCCGCGCGGCAGGCCGAGTGCCGCCAACACCGCCTCGAAGATGCCCTGGTCGCCAAGCGTGACCGCCAGCGACTGGTCGGGCAGCACCAGCGACAGCAGCGCGTGCGCGTCGGCCACCGAGCGGGCATCGGCTTCAGCCGTGTCGCGGTCGCCGAGATCCTCGATACCGGCCTGGAAGAACTCGTTGCCGCCTTCGCGGCGCTGGCGAAACACTTCGCCCAGATAGGAGTAGCGGCGCGGCGTGCCGGCCTGGCTGGCAATGTGATCGAGGCAGACGGGGATGGTGAATTCGGGCCGCAGGCAGAGCGTCTGCCCGGTCTCGCTCTCGGTCAGGAAAATGCGGCGGCGCAGATCCTCGCCGGCCATGTCGAGGAACGGATCGGCCGGCTGCAGCACCGCGACTTCCACCGCATGCGCGTTGCGCGTGGCGAACAGCGTGGTGATGTCGGTTGATATGGCGGGGTAGCGGGAGGTCATGGACAGGATGTGCGCGAGGCACCCCCCTCTGTCCTGCCGGACATCTCCCCCGCAAGGGGGGAGATCGGATGTCGCGCATGCCTTCGCCAACCGTCGGCGTTGCAGAAAGGACTCCGCACTTGAAGCTGCCAATCTCCCCCCTTACGGGGGAGATGTCCGGCAGGACAGAGGGGGGCGCTCAAGCGCCACCCTTCCCGCGATCGGCGGCTTGCGCCGCCAAAATCTTCTTGACCTCGGCGACCAGTTCGTTTTCCGCCACCGTCACCTGCGCCGGCCGCGCGGCGCGCCATTCGGCATTGTCGGTGATCTCCGCCGACATGCGGGCGCCTTCGATCAGGTCCTTGATCTGCAACTCACCCTTGGCGCGTTCGTCGCCGCCCTGGATGATGGCGACGGGACAACCGCGCCGGTCGGCATATTTGAGCTGCGCCTTCATGCCGGCGCCGCCGAGATACATTTCGGAGCGGATGCCGGCGGCGCGCAATTGCGAGACCATCTTCTGGTAGCGGCCGAGGCTTTCCGTGTCCCTGTCCATGACCAGCACGACAACCGGCGCGATCACATCGGCGCTGTCGAGCTTGCCGAGGTTCTTCAGCGCCGTCATCAGCCTGGAGACACCAATGGAAAAGCCGGTCGCCGGAACCGGTTCGCCACGGAAGCGGGAAACCAAGCCATCGTAGCGCCCACCACCGCCGACCGAGCCGAAGCGCACGATCTGGCCGTCCTCATTGGGGATTTCGGCCAGAAGCTCGGCCTCGAAGACCGGACCGGTATAGTATTCCAGGCCGCGCACGACGGAACGATCCATGGCGATGCGGTCCTCGGCATATCCGGCGGCCCTGACCAGGGCTTCGATCGTCGCGAGTTCGCCTACGCCCTCCTGGTAGACCGCGTTTCCGCTGACGCTGGCATCCTGGCCAGCCTGCGCATTGCGCGCGGTCGCCAGAAGAACGGCCTCGGCTTGCGTGTGATTCAGCCCGGCGCCTTTGGCGAAGTCGCCCTCGCCTTCCTTACCGCCGTCCCAGCGCCCTGCGCCAAGAAGCAGACGGACGCCTTCCGGCCCGAGCTTGTCTAGCTTGTCTATCGCACGCAGCACCGTCAGCCTGCGCCCGCCATTCTCGTCACCGCCAAGTCCGATCGCCTCCAGCACGCCGTCCAGCACCTTGCGGTTGTTGACGCGAATGACGTAGTCGCCGCGCTTGATGCCGAGCGCTTCCATGACGTCGGCCATCATCATCGCCATCTCCGCGTCCGCCGCCACGCCCGGCGTGCCGATCGTGTCGGCGTCGAACTGCATGAATTGGCGGAAGCGGCCGGGGCCTGGCTTCTCGTTGCGGAACACCCAGCCGGAGCGGTAGCTGCGATAGGGTTTGGGCAGGCGTTCGAAATTCTCGGCGACGAAACGCGCCGTCGGCGCGGTCAGGTCGTAGCGCAGCGACAGCCACTGGTCGTCATCGTCCTGAAAAGAGAACACACCTTCGTTCGGCCGGTCCTGGTCGGGCAGGAATTTGCCCAGCGCATCGGTGTATTCGATCAGCGGCTGGTCGGCCGGCTCGAAGCCATAGAGCTCATAGACCGAGCGGATCGTCGCCATCATCTTCTCGACGGCGCGGATGTCCTCGGCGCTGCGGTCGGCAAAACCGCGCGGCAGCCGCGCTTTCGTCTTTTCCGATTTGTCGGCCATGGGATTGAGTCTTTGCTGATAAATGACGACTTATTTCGAGTGCGCGTGTCCTAGCCGAAGCAGCTTTGTGCGGCAAGGGTTGGCACTTCTGCCTTCTCCCCTTGTTGTGGGAGAACGTGGATCGGCGCGGAGCGCCGAGACGGTTGAGGGGTGCGTGACGGATCGCCGTCATTGCCAAGCTGGAACACCGCTCATCCGACCTCGCTTCGCGAGGCCACCTTCTCCCACAAGGGGAGAAGGCAAGAGGCGCCGGTATCTGAAACAATACGCATCGAAAATGAAACAACGCCGCCATGAGCGCGGCATTGTGCCGACACAATCGCGGCCGATATAGCGCACCGACACCAAGGGGTTCGGGACATGAGCAGCGCAACGAAATTCCACGCCAACAGCGAGGCCGGCGAATTGCCAGCGCGCCTGCGCCCGGCGAGCACGCATGCGGCGAAGATGGTTGGCCAGGCGGCCGGGCCGTTCGATGTACCCGCCGATACCGGCAAAGCGTCTTCCCTGCGCGACGCATTGGTGACCGGCCTGCTGGTGATCTATCCGACAGTGGCCACCGTGGCGGCAATCGTTGCCGGACTGTTCCTGACCAGCGCCAACGGCACCTGAACTGCCCGCCGCTATTTCGGCCGTTTGAAAGCCTTCCGTTCCTTCTCGACCTCCTTGCGGCACACACACCCCTCGAGATGGTCGTTGACCAGGCCCATGGCCTGCATGAAGGCGTAGACCGTGGTCGGGCCGACGAAGGTCCAGCCGCGCTTCTTCAGGTCCTTCGAAATCCGCACGGAGACCGCGGTGGTCGGATTGGCGCGCAAATGGGCGAGGTCGACGATCTTGGGACGCTCTTCCTTGCCGGGTTCGAACTTCCAGAACCAGGCGGCCAGCGAGCCGAACTCGTCGACCATCTCGCGGGCGCGTTTGGCATTGTTGATGGTCGAGACGATCTTGCCGCGATGGCGGATGATGCCGGCATTGCCGAGCAGGCGCTCGATATCCCGTTCGGTGAAGGCCGCGACCTTGTCGAAATCGAAGCCGGCGAAGGCCTCGCGAAAATTCTCCCGCTTGCGCAAAATGGTCAGCCACGACAAGCCCGACTGGAAGCCTTCTAGGCAGATCTTCTCGAACAGCCTGTGGTCGTCGGCCATCGGCCGGCCCCATTCGTGGTCGTGGTAATGCAGATAGTCGGGCAGATTGCCATGCCAGAAGCAGCGCGCGACACCGTCAGGACCGGCAAGCAGGCCGGTATTTTCATTGCTCATCCTGAAAAATCCATCCGTTAACGCGCTTCCGCCCTGTCTTTACCGTGGCTTTACCAGATTCCTGAACCCGGCGGTAACCACACCAAAGGGTTTACTGACAGAACGGCATTTTACGCATTCCGATTCATGTTTCGGTTGCTGCTCGCCGCCAATGATCGCGCAAGCCGGGAGCGTTCTCGCCCGGTGTATTTAGACGATCAAGGTGCGTTCCCGATGAAGAGAGTTCTGTTTCCCTTGCTCGGCGCCGTGGCTGTGTTTGCCGCCGGCGTCACACCCTCAACCGCCGGCGACCGCTATGCCGACAGGCCGCCGGTGATGGTGAGCCCCGACCTTTCCGCGCCCTGGGTGCTGCAGCTCGGCCATGCGCCGGGCATCGTGCGGCAGAACCGACAGGCCGCGCAGCCGCGCCAGCGCACCGCGCAGCCAGACCGCGTGCAGACGGCCGCCGTGCAGGCGCCGGGCAAACGCATGGTCATGCGCCCGCAGATCAACCCGGTCTACCTGCCGCAGGAAGTCGCCTATGACGGCGCGCAGAAGCCGGGCACCATCGTCATCGATACCACGCAGAATTTCCTCTATCTGGTCGAGAAGAACGGCAAGGCGCGGCGCTACGGCGTCGGCACCGGCAAACCCGGCTTCGAATGGTCGGGCACGCACAAGATCACAAACAAGCGCGTCTGGCCGGACTGGCGTCCGCCGGCCGAGATGATCAAGCGCGAGGCGGCCAAGGGTCGCTACCTGCCGACCTATCTGGCCGGCGGCATGGAGAACCCGCTCGGCGCGCGCGCACTCTATATCGGCACGACCGAGTACCGCATCCATGGCACCAACCAGCCCTGGACAATCGGCGGCGCGGTATCGTCGGGCTGCATCCGCATGCGCAACGAGGATGTCGTCGACCTCTATGAACGGGTCAATGTCGGAACGACGGTCGAAGTGATATAGTGATAGCGAATCAACCGGTTAAGCAGTGCTGAGTAGATTTTGGCGCACTGTTGCCCTCAAGCCATAGCGCATCTTTGGAAGACGTGCTTAGACTGGCAACGAGTCAACGGGGGACGGGCCGTGTGGGGATACGGCCAGTCACGAGAGGGCAGCACGGGTAACCGGGCTGCCCTTTTCGTTTCACGGTGCGACAGGTCGCCCCGGAGGCACGGTGTTTCGTTTTCAGGGCTGATTTCCTGGCCATGCTCTGCTATTGCAGTGCACAATCTCCCCACCAAAGGTTCGAGCTATGTCCCTGTCCGACGACAGCCGCTATCTCAAGGGCGGGCCGGTTGCCCAGCGCATCATCGCCGCCGTGCGCGAGGACGCGGCCATAGCCAAGGCCGAGGGCTTTCCGCCCAAGCTGATCTCGATCACCGTCGGTGATACCGACGCGGTCGATGTCTATGTGCGCAACCAGCGCGCCAAGGCTCAGCTCGCAGGCATCGATTTCGAGGAGCGGCGCTTTCCCGCCACCATCACCTCGGGTGAACTCGAAGCAGCCATCCACGGGCTGAACGCCGATCCGCGCGTCACCGGCATCATCATCCAGCGGCCGGTTCCCGCGCATATCCCGATCAAGACTCTGCAGGCGGCCGTCCACCCGCTCAAGGACGTCGAGGGCATGCACCCGGCCTCGATCGGCAATATCGTCTACAACCAGCTCGACCTCGCGCCCTGCACGGCGGCCGCCTCGGTCGAGTTGCTCAAGGAAACCGGGCTCGACCTCAAGGGGCTCGAAGTCGTGATCGTCGGCCATTCCGAAATCGTCGGAAAGCCGATCGCTTTCCTGCTGATGAGCGAGGGCGCGACCGTCACCGTCTGCCATCATATGACACGATCGGTCGCCGCCCATGCGCGCCGCGCCGACGCGCTGTTCGTCGCCGTCGGCAGGCCGCGCCTGATCAAGGCCGACATGGTAAAGCCGGGTGCGGCCGTCATCGACATCGGCATCAATTCCGAAACTGGGCCTGATGGCACGAGCCGCATCGTCGGCGACGTCGACACCGACAGCGTGCGCGAGGTTGCCTCCTGGATCACGCCGGTGCCGGGCGGCGTCGGCCCGATCACGGTGGCGATCCTGCTGCGCAACACAATGGTCGCGCTCAGCCGCCAGCGCGCGCTCTATGAGGCGACCTATGGCACGTCGGACAGGCTCGCGGCCGAGTAGCAATGAAACGAACGCCTATTCCGCCGCGACCAGGCTGTCTTCCGTAACGCCGTCCGGCTTCGGCCCGCCATAGGCCCAGTCGAGCAGCTTGATCGTGTGCACCACCGGCATCCTGGCGGCGGATGCGATCTGCGTGATGCAGCCGATGTTGCCGGTGGCGACGATCGAGGCACCCGTCGCCTCGATGTTCCTGACCTTACGATCGCGCAGCCTGGCCGAAATCTCGGATTGCAGGATGTTGTAGGTGCCGGCCGAGCCGCAACAAAGGTGCCCCTCGCGCGGCTCGCGCACGACGAAACCGGCCTTGGCCAGCAACTCCTTCGGCTGGCGCGTTATCTTCTGGCCGTGCTGCATCGAGCAGGCCGAGTGATAGGCGACAACCGTGCCAGGCTTGCGCACGGGTTCAGGCAGGTCGATGGCGGCCAGATACTCGGTGATGTCCTTGGCCAGCGCCGACACGCGCGCGGCCTTGTCGGCATAGGCCGGATCGAGGCGCAGCATGAAGCCGTAATCCTTGATCGTCGTGCCACAGCCCGATGCGGTGATGATTATGGCGTCGAGCCCGCCCTGCTTGATGGCGCGCGTCCAGGCATCGACATTCTGCCTGGCCGAGGCAAGGGCGGCTTCTTCCCGCCCCATGTGATGAACCAGTGCGCCGCAGCAGCCCTCGCCCGGCGGCACCACGACCTCGACGCCGAGCCGTGTCAGCAGCGAGATGGTCGTATCGTTGATGGCGGGATCGAGCACCGATTGCGCGCAGCCGGTCAGGATGGCGACGCGGCCCTTTTTCGCCCCCTGCCCGGCATGGACGCCCGGCAGGGCCATTGGCGAGGCTGCCGGGATCGATGCCGGCGCGAGCTTGAGCATCGCGCCGAGAGGCTTCAGTGCCGGGATTTTTTCGAACAGGCCGATGAAAGGCTTGCCGAGTTTTGCCAGTTTGAGCGCGGCGCGGAAGCGCTGGGGATAGGGCAGCACGAAGGCCAGCATGGCGCGGGTCAGGCGATCGAGCAGCGGCCGCTTGTAAGTCTCCTCGATATGGGCGCGGGCATGGTCGACCAGATGCATGTAGTTGACGCCCGACGGGCAGGTGGTCATGCAGGCGAGGCAGGACAGGCAGCGATCGATATGGGTGACGATCTCCTTGTCGGCGGGACGGCCGTTCTCCAGCATGTCCTTGATCAGGTAGATGCGCCCACGCGGCGAATCGAGTTCGTTGCCGAGCGTTACATAGGTCGGGCAAGTGGCGGTGCAGAAGCCGCAATGCACGCATTTGCGCAGGATCTTTTCCGACTCGGCGACATGCGGATCGGCAAGCTGTGCGGGCGAAAAATTGGTCTGCATCTCTGATGTCCTAGGCCATGCGGCCGGGATTGAGGATGTTCTTCGGGTCGAATTCCTGTTTCAGCCGCTGGCTGAGCGCCGCCAATGCCGGCCCCTGCGGCTCGAACACCGGCAGGGCCGCCCGATGGGAAGGGGTAGCGCGCACCAGCGTCGCATGGCCGCCGCCATGTTTTCTCAAGAGCCCACGCAGCAGCGCGGCTTCCGGGTCGCCCTCCTCCATGCGCAACCACACCAGCCCACCCTGCCAGTCGTAGAAGGCGCTGACGGCTGCCTGCATGCGTAGCGTCAGGACCATCTGGTGGCCCCGGGCGGGGGTCATCGAGACCCGCCAGACCGGTTTTTCGCTGCCATCGATGAAGGGGCTGCAGTCCCTGATATCGCGCCAGATTGCCTTGGAGGTCTCCCCGGCAATTTCCTCCAGCGGGCCGGCCTTGCCGAGCAGTGTTTTCAGCGCTGCAACGCGATAGTCAACGGACGGACCAAAGCCTTCGACGCGCAGCAGCGTGGCGGCTTCGGTGCCGAGCGCACCGCCGGCAACGCGCGCGGCGATGCGCTCCGGCAGGTGGGCGGCGCACGACACTTCGGCACTGGAGCCCAGCGCCAGGGCCATGGCGGCGCAGGCGGCATCATCGAGCAGGCCACGAACTGCGAGCGTGATTTCGGTCTCGGCCGCCGGCAGCACCTTGAAAGTCACGTCGGTGAAGACGGCCAGCGTGCCCCAGCTGTTGGCCATCAGCTTCGACAGATCATAACCGGTGACGTTCTTGACCACGCGGCCGCCGGACTTGAAGGCCTCGCCACGGCCGGAGACGACATTGATGCCCAGGATGTGGTCGCGCGCGGCGCCCGCCTTCAGCCGGCGCGGACCGGACAGGTTGGCGCCGAGCACGCCGCCGATGGTGCCTTTGCCCGACTCGCCGCCGAGCAGCGGGCCGTAATCCATCGGCTCGAAGGCCAGCTGCTGGCCGTTTTCAGCCAGCAGCTTTTCGATCTCGGCCAGCGGCGTCCCTGATTTGGCCGACAGCACCAGTTCGGCGGGTTCATAGAGGGTCACGCCCGAGAGTTTCGACAGGTCGAGCGTATGCTCGGTCTGCAACGGACGGCCAATGCCGCGCTTGGAGCCATGGCCGAGGACTTCGAACGATGTTTCCTCGGCCGCCGCCCAGGCAATGGTGGAGAGGACTTCATCTGGGGTCAGGGGGGTGAAGGTGGTCATATTCGCACCTGGTTCTGCGGCCCCATCATCTCAAAACCTCGGAATGTCGGGAAATGCCACCTGGCCGCGGTGCACGTGCATGCGGCCGAGCTCGGCGCAGCGACGCAGTTGCGGGAACACCTTTCCGGGATTGAGTAGATGGTTGGGATCGAAGGCGCATTTGACACGCATCTGCTGATCGAGGTCTATTTGGTTGAACATTTCCGGCATCAGGTCGCGCTTCTCGACCCCGACGCCATGCTCGCCGGTGAGCACGCCACCGACCTTGACGCAGAGCCGCAAAATGTCGGCGCCGAAGCTTTCGGCCTTGTCCAGTTCGCCCGGCACGTTGGCATCGTAAAGGATCAGTGGATGCAGATTGCCATCGCCGGCGTGGAAGACATTGGCGACGCCGAGACCGTATTTCTCCGACAGTTCGCGCATGCCGGCCAGCACGCGCGGCAGCTCCTTTCGCGGAATGGTGCCGTCCATGCAGTAGTAATCGGGCGAGATGCGGCCGACGGCGGGGAAGGCCGCCTTGCGACCGGCCCAAAAACTCAGCCGCTCCTGCTCGGACTGCGAGATGCGGCACGTGGTCGAGCCGTTGCGGATGGCGATCGCCTCGACCGCGGTGATGAGATGGTCGACCTCCACGCTCGGCCCGTCGAGCTCGACGATCAGCAGCGCCTCGACATCGAGGGGATAACCGGCATGGACGAAATCCTCGGCGGCATGGATCGCCGGCCGGTCCATCATTTCCATGCCGCCCGGAATGATGCCGGCGCCGATGATGTCGGCGACGCATTGGCCGCCCTGTTCGCTGGTCGGAAAGCCGATCAGCAGGGCGCGTGCCGTCTCCGGCTTCTTCAGGATGCGCACGGTGACTTCGGTGACGACGCCGAGCAGACCTTCCGAACCGGTCATGACGCCGAGCAGGTCATAGCCTTCGGCGTCGAGGTGGCCGCCGCCGAGCCGCACCACCTCGCCATTCATCAGCACCATCTCGATGCCGAGCACATTGTTGGCGGTGAGGCCGTATTTCAGGCAGTGCACGCCGCCGGAGTTCTCCGCGACATTGCCGCCGATCGAGCAGGCGATCTGGGAGGATGGATCGGGGGCATAGTAAAAGCCCTCCTGCTCGACGGCGGTCGTGATGCCGAGATTGGTGACGCCGGGCTGGGCGACGACAATGCGGTTGGGAAAATCGATCTCGAGGATGCGGTTGAACCGGCTCATCACCAGCAGCACCGCGTCCTCCAGCGGCAGCGCACCGCCCGAAAGCGAGGTGCCGGATCCGCGCGGCACGACGCGAATGTTGCGGTCGTTGCAGTATTTCAGCACGCGCGAGACCTGCGCCACCGTCTCCGGCAGCACCACGACCAGCGGCACCTGCCGGTAGGCGGTCAGGCCATCGCTTTCGAAGGCGCGCATTTCGTTGGCGGCGTCGACCACGCCCTCGCCCGGCACGATGATGCGCATGTCGGCGACGATTTCGTTGCGCCGGCGCAGCGTCCCGGCGTCTGGCTTGGGCATGGCAAGGCCGGACATCGGCACTTCCTCCACTCGACTGGTAAAAATGATTTACCAGCTAGCGGCATTTGTTGCAAACCTTGCTTTGATGGCGTCGGGGCGACGGACGCAGGCAAGGCTTCCGCAGCGGCAATCTGCCGCTGCACATCTATTGCGTCCAAAGCATAGTGCGGACTATTCGCCCGGATGTTTCGCCTCGGAATGCATTCGTCGCACCCTGCGCACCCCCCACCAGACCAGCAGGATGGCGAACGGCACCGAGGCGGCGGTGACGACCTCCGGTGCGAAGGTGTGTCCAAATACCGACGCGCCCTTGGCGACATAGCCGATGAGGCCGACAACGTAATAGGAGACGGCGGCGACCGAGAGGCCCTCGACGGTCTGCTGCAGGCGCAGTTGCAGGCGGGCGCGGTTGTTCATCGAGGCGAGCAGGTCGCGGTTCTGCTTCTCGACCTCGACGTCGACCCAGGTGCGCAGCAGCGTGGTGGCGCGCGTCAGCTTGCGTGACAGATTGGCCTGGCGCTCCTCGACCGAGCGGCAGGTGCGCATGGCTGGCGCCATGCGCCGCAGCAGAAAGCCCGCCCAGGTGTCGTAGCCCTGCACAGGCTCCTCATCCAACGCCTCGAGTCTTTCCGTGACGATGCCGTCATAGGCGCGGCTGGCGCCGAAGCGGTAGAGGCTGGAAGCGGCATCGGCCTCCAGTTCGGCGGCAAGCTCCGTCAGGTCGGCGAGCAGCGTCTGGTTGTCGCGCGTCTCGGCGGCCTTCATTTCCAGCGTCGTCTGCGCCAAGCGGTCCTCGATGCGGCGAGCGCGGCCGGACAAGGTGAGCGCCAGCGGCAGGCCGAGCATGGCAAGCGTGCGGTAGGTCTCGATGTCGATCAGCCGCTGCGACAGTGCGCCGGTGCTGGCCGGAGTGAGACCTCGGTCGAGCACCAGCATGCGGGTCATGCCGTCGCCGTCCTGACGGAAGTCGGTGACGATGGCCGCGCTGCCACGCTCGACCAGCGAGTGACAGAGGCTGGTCGGATCGAAGCCGGCGATCAGCCTCTCGTTCGCCTGCGTCCATTTGCGGATCTCGAGCCGGATGCCCGAGATCACGGTTCCCGGCGGTGAAAAGCCGTTGCCGAAAGGCGAATCCTCTTGCCCCCGGCCATTCTCGGCCAGCGGCCCTTCCCAGAGATAGGTCGAGAATTCCGTGTGCCGCTCCCAGCGCAGCGTGCCTTTGCCCCATTTCATGGCGTGGTGGCGGGCATGACGCTCGGGGGCGGCGATGCCGAGGCGGCGCGACAGTTCGGAAAGCACGGCATGGTCGACCGCGGAGCCGCCTTCGGTCATGAACGAGAGTTGGACGAGCACGCGCGGCTTCTCGACCAACGGATGCGGGCGGGCATGAACCTCGCCGAGCGCGCCGGGCCGGCCTTCATGCGCCGGAAAGCCCATGACGCTGCCTTGGCTGCGCGGCTGGAATTCAAGATTGGACGTCTCGTCCGACACGTCTGGTCCCCCTGGTTTCGACCCTTCGTGCAATGGCGTCGTCTTGCTGCAATCGGCAAGGGACGTAAACAGCAAAGTTTAGCCCGAGGCGATATGCCGGCGCGGCGCAAGAATCGACCGAACGAGACGAATTGGATAAATAATTTGACCAGTTGGCGACAGTGGCCTTAATCTGCGCGACATCATTCCGTTCTCCAGGCGCTTCCTTTGAGCGACATTTTCTCCAGGATCGAGCATTCGCGCACCGCCGACGAGGTGGTACAGCAGATCGAAAGCCTCATTCTCGAAGGCGTGCTGCGCACCGGCGACCGGCTGCCGGGCGAGCGCGAGCTGGCACGTCAGTTCGATGTGTCGCGGCCCATCCTGCGCGATGCGCTGAAGGCGCTCGAAGGGCGCGGCCTGCTGTCGACCCGTCCGGGCGGCGGCACCCACGTCGCCGACATTATCGGCCAGCTGTTCACCAAGCCGGTGGCGGACCTGATCTCGACGCATCGCAAGGCGGTGGCCGACTATCTGGAATACCGCCGCGAGATCGAAGGCATAGCCGCCGAATACGCGGCGCGGCGCGCCACACCCGAGGACCTTGCCCTGCTCGACCGCATCATGGCGCGCATGGACGAGGCGCATCGCACCTGCGATTTCGACGACGAGGCCGAGATCGACGTCGAGTTCCATCATGCGATCTGCGAATGCGCGCACAACATCCTGCTCTTGCACACGCTGCGCTCCTGCTACCGGCTCTTGTCGGAAGGCGTGTTCCAGAACCGGCTGCTGGTGTTCACCGTGCCTGGCGCACGCGAGGCGCTGCTGACGCAGCACCGGGCGATCCACACCGCGGTCAAGGCCGGCGATCCAGCCGGCGCCCGCCAGGCGGCGATGGACCACATGACCTATGTCGAGCGTTCGATGGCGGAAGCCGAACGCAGCGGCGACTGGCAACGCGTGTCGCGGCTGAGGCTGCGGCAGCGTTCGGAAGCCGGCGACAACGAACCGGCGCGTAGACGCTCCTAATCAATTCGATCAAGCGGGAACCATCATGAGCGACATTCTCACCATCGCAGACCTCAAGGATCTCGCGCGCCGGCGCGTGCCCAAGATGTTCTTCGACTATGCCGACTCGGGCGCCTGGACCGAGAGCACCTATCGGGCGAACGAGGAAGACTTCCAGAAGATCAAGTTCCGCCAGCGCGTGCTGGTCGACATGAGCAACCGCTCGCTGGAATCGACCATGGTCGGCCAGAAAGTGTCGATGCCGGTGGCGCTGGCGCCGACCGGCCTGACCGGCATGCAGCATGCCGACGGTGAGATGCTGGCAGCGCAGGCGGCAGAGGAATTCGGCGTGCCGTTCACGCTCTCGACGATGAGCATCTGCTCTATCGAAGATGTCGCCTCGGTGACGAAGAAACCGTTCTGGTTCCAGCTCTATGTGCTGCGCGACAAGGACTTCGTGCTTAGTTTGATCGACCGGGCGAAGGCGGCGAAATGCTCGGCGCTGGTGCTGACACTCGACCTCCAGGTCCTCGGCCAGCGTCACAAGGACGTCCGCAACGGGCTTTCGGCGCCGCCCAAGATGACGTTGGCCAACATAGCCAACATCGCGGTGCGGCCTGGCTGGTGGATGGGCATGGCTGGCACGAAGCGCCGTACCTTCCGCAACATCGTCGGACATGCCAAGGGCGTCGGCGATGTCGCTTCGCTGTCGTCATGGACGACGGAGCAGTTCGATCCGCAACTGTCGTGGAAGGACGTCGCCTGGATCAAGGAACGCTGGGGCGGCAAGCTGATCCTCAAGGGCATCCTCGACAAGGAAGACGCGCTGATGGCGGCCAAGACCGGCGCCGACGCGATCATCGTTTCCAACCATGGCGGGCGGCAACTCGATGGCGCGTCATCGTCGATCATGGTGCTGGAGGAAATCGCCGATGCGGTTGGCGACCAAATCGAAGTCCATATGGACGGCGGCATCCGCTCCGGCCAGGACGTTTTGAAAGCGCTGTGCCTAGGCGCCAAGGGCACCTATATCGGCCGGCCATTTCTTTACGGCCTTGGCGCGCTGGGCAAGGAAGGGGTTACCAAAGCGTTGGAAATCATCCGCAAGGAGATGGACATCACGCTGGCGCTGTGCGGAAAGCGTCTGGTCACCGACATGGGCAAGGAGCAGCTCCGACGCTACGTCCGTGACATCTGACCACGGAGATATCCAGACCTTGGCGGAACCTGGCATCCATTTCCTCGACGCACATGGGCCGGACGGCGTGCGTCTTTACGCGATCGGCGACGTGCATGGCCGGCTCGACCTGCTGGCCGCCATGCACGGACAGATCAAGGCCGAGATCGCGAGGGACCTGGTCGCTGACTGGCGCATCATCCATCTTGGCGACTATGTCGATCGCGGACCCGACTCCAAGGGCGTCATCGACTTTCTGATCGAGGCGCGCGAACGCGATCCGCGAAACATGATGCTGGCCGGCAACCACGACATCGGCTTTCTCGACTTTCTCAAGACACCCGACCCCGAAGGGCTCTTCATCCGTTTCGGCGGCATCCAGACCGCGCAATCCTACGGGGTGACGATCAACAACGGCAGCGGCGTTTGGTTCGGCAAGGCGGAATCAGCCGTGCGCAGGGGCCATCAAGCCCTGCTCGACGCCGTGCCGCAAAGTCATGTCGATTTCCTGCGATCGCTGCCGTTCTCGGTGACATCGGGCGACTTCTTCTTCTGCCATGCCGGCATCAGGCCAGGCATTCCTTTGGACAATCAGAACCCGCAGGACCTGATCTGGATCCGTGACGTCTTTCACGACCACACCGGCCTCTTCGCCAAGATCGTGGTGCACGGCCACACGCCCGTCCCCGAGGCGGAAGTGATGGCCAACCGCGTCAATGTCGACACGCTTGCCTGGCAGTCAGGCATGTTGACCGCGCTCGTAGTGGACGGCGCAGACAAACGCATCCTGGAAATGTCGATAAAGGAGCCTTGAGGACCCGGCGCCCGAGGGCGCGACGGATGCCTTGGCCTAGCGCAGGGAAGCGGTGACGCCGTAGCCGTCGACGGCGTTGTGGTTGTTGGCCGCATCGGCGGCGTAAATACCAAGACCGCAAAGCACAATGGCGGACAGCATGGCAAAGGACAGAAGCGCTGCTTTCACGGAGGTCATCTCTTGTTGAGCTTCCTGCATCTGTGCACGAGGCGGTTACCAATGCGTTGAAACGGAAAAATCGCTTCAAAGTTTCGACGATTTCGCGCTTCTAGGCGTGTTCTGTATCGATGGTGTGTCGCACGGGTCACACAAAAGGTTCATCCCGGTTGCACAGCCAGCGTAGGGCGCGCGCCTTCTAGGATGGCGGCCGGACACAAGCCAAGGATGAAAAGGTTTTCCCCAGACGGATTCATGGCCGCGTGCCAATTATGTCACGCGAACCGTGAGCGGACGTTAGATGGTCGCCACCCAAGCACGGGCGATGGCGAGACCAGCCGCATCGGCGTCGGGACCGTTGCGGGCCATTTCACCATCGAGCTTGCCGGCCCAGTCGGGATGGCGCGCGGCAATGGTCGGGGCGAAGGAGGAGCTCCAATCCTTCACCATCGGCCGGTCGGCCTCGAAATGGAACTGGAAGCCATAGACGGCGCGGCCGACGCGAAACGCTTGGTTTTCTGCGACATCGTTGCCGGCGAGCCGCACGGCGTTTTCGGGCAACACGAACGTGTCGTCGTGCCACTGGAAGATCGGGAACTTTTCCGGCAGTTCAGCCAGCACCGGATCGGCCTTGGCATCCGGCGTCAGCGACACGCCGCGCCAGCCGAATTCGTTGGCGCCGCCGATGCGGTTTTCGCCGCCAAAGGCGCGGGCGACGAGTTGGCTGCCGAGGCAGATGCCGAGCACGGCGCGGTCCTTGCCAGCGAAATCGCGGGTCAGTTCGAGCAGCGCCGGGAAATAGGGATATTCTTCGTCGGCCAGCGCATTCTGGCCGCCGCCGAGTACCACCATGGCATCATGGCCGGTTGCGTCCTCAGGCAGCGGATCGCCCATGTAGGGAAGGCGCACATCGAGATCGGCACCCGCTTCCGCCAGTGCCGCACCGACCTGGCCGAGGCCGGTGTTGTCGTAGTTCTGGACAACCAGCACACGCATCGAAAACCCTGCTGACATGAAAAAGGTGCCACGAGCGATATCATGGCGCCGGCATTTCAGCCAAGATGCGAGCACGCGGAGAAGACTATGCCACTGCAGAACCGGGTCGATCCGTTCGGCGCCATCCACGCCGTGCCGGAGCGCGGCCTGTTCACCGGCAATCGCGGCATTATCCACGACCCCGCGACAAGGACTCTCCTGAAAAAGCGCTGGGCGCTTCAGGCCTGGATCATCTGCGTGTGTCAATTCCGCAATGTGCGGCGCGAGCCGATGGGCCGCAACCGGGCCGGTGGCAAGGCCGGCTGGACCGAGCTGTTCTTTCTCGACGAGGTGACGGCGCTCGCGGCCGGACATCGCCCCTGTTTCTTTTGCCAGCGCGAACGGGCCAGGGATTTTGTCGCCCGCTTCGGCCAAGCCTTCGGTATTGCCGAGCCGCGCGCCCCGCAGGTCGACAAGCGATTGCACAGGGAGCGGCTGGCGTCGGGCGGCAAGCGGCCGGCTGTCGCGATGGATGCGCTTGCCCGCCTGCCCCATGGCGCGATGATCGCAGCCGGCGGCAACGCCTATGCCTTGCGCAAAGGCGAGGCATTGCCATGGGCCTTTTCCGGATACGGCCCGCCAACCAGCCTTGATCGGTTCGAGGATGAGACGCTTGTGCTGCTGACCCCGGAGACGACGCTTGCCGTCCTGCGTCATGGCTTTCAACCCGTGTGGCATCCTTCCGCCAAGGCTTGACGCCGGCGGCCGCCTCGCCCATTCCTCGGCCATGCGCGCCAACTACAAGATGCAACGTCTGTTCGTGCCCTATGACCTCGGGCCAGACATCGAGTTCGAGCCCAGCCAGCAGCAGAGCCATTATCTCTTGCATGTGCTGCGGCTCTCCGAAGGCGCGCAGATCCTTGTCTTCAATGGCCGCGACGGCGAGTGGTCGGCAGCGATATCAGCGAAATCAAAGCGATCGGTGCGGCTGAAGGTACTGGCGCCGCAACGGACGCAGCCGCCCCTGCCCGATCTCATCTACTGCTTCGCGCCGCTGAAGCAGGGCCGGCTCGATTATCTCGTGCAGAAGGCAGTCGAGATGGGCGCCGGCGTCCTGCAGCCGGTCATCACCCAGCATACCCAGGTGGCAAAGCCGTCCATCGATCGCCTGCGCGGCAATGTCGTCGAGGCAGCCGAACAATGCGGCATCCTGGCGGTGCCGGAGGTTCGCGAGGCGGAAAAATTCGAGCGCCTGCTGACCGGCTGGGACAAGGAAAGGCGACTGATCTTCTGCGACGAGGACGCCTCGACCAACAACCCGCTGCCTGCCTTGCAGGCGGTAAAGGAGAAGAAGCTCGCCCTGCTGGCGGGGCCCGAGGGCGGCTTTTCCGACGAGGAGCGCAAGATGCTGCGGGCGCTCCCCTTCGTGACCGCTATTCCGCTAGGGCCGCGTATCCTGCGCGCCGACACGGCGGCGGTGGCGGCGCTCGCGGTGATGCAGGCAACAATTGGCGACTGGTAGGACGTTGTCTCTTGCAAGAGGGGTTTGCCGGCCGTGGTCTTCAATTCCTCTTGACCTGTGGCTCAGGATTTTTCGCTTGATCGGCTACTGACATTTCGTCCATTTAGCGCCGGCGGTGGGTCCAACCGCCTTTGAGGGCTTGACAATGGCGCGCGACACAACCGATTTCCGGCCCATCGAAGGCATAGACGAGCTTGTCGAGCACCTGGCCGAAGGCAACAAGCCGCGCGAAAAATGGCGCATCGGCACCGAGCACGAGAAATTCCCGTTCTATGTCGATGGCAACGCACCGGTGCCTTATGGCGGCGAGCGCGGCATCCGCGCCATCCTTGAAGGCATGCAGAACAAGCTGGGCTGGGATCCCATCATCGATGACGGCCGCATTATCGGCCTGGTCGAGCCGACAGGCCAGGGCGCGATTTCGCTGGAACCCGGCGGTCAGTTCGAGCTCTCCGGCGCGCCGCTGGAAACGATCCACCAGACCTGCCGCGAAGGCAATGCCCATCTGGCGCAGGTGCGCGAGATCGCCGAGCCGATGGGCATCCGCTTCCTCGGCCTCGGCGGCAGCCCGAAATGGTCGCTGGCCGAGACGCCGAAAATGCCGAAGTCGCGCTATGAGATCATGACGCGCTACATGCCCAAGGTCGGCACCAAGGGCCTCGACATGATGTACCGGACCTGCACGATCCAGGTGAACCTCGACTTCGAGAGCGAGACCGATATGCGCCGCAAGATGCAGGTGTCGCTGAAACTGCAGCCGCTTTCGACGGCGCTGTTCGCCAACTCGCCCTTCACCGACAGCCGGCCGAATGGGCTGCAGAGCTGGCGCGGCGACATCTGGCGCGACACCGACAACCAACGCTCCGGCCTGCTCGAATTCTGCTTCTCGCCCGATTTCGGCTTCGCCGACTATGTCGAATGGGCGCTCGACGTGCCGATGTATTTCGTCATCCGCGACGGCCGCTATCACGACATGACGCATATCTCTTTCCGCCAGTTCATGACCGGAGCCGCGCGCAATGAAGTGCCTGACGGGCTGCCGACTATGGGCGACTGGGCGAACCATCTGTCGACACTGTTCCCCGACGTGCGGCTGAAGCGCTTCCTGGAAATGCGCGGCGCCGATGGCGGTCCCTGGCGGCGCATCTGCGCGCTGCCGGCATTCTGGGTCGGGCTGCTCTACGACGAGGCGGCGCTTGACGCGGCCGAGGCGTTGACGTCGAGCTGGACCTACAAGGAAGTGCTGGCCATGCGCAATGCGGTGCCGGAACTCGGCATTTCCGCGCCTTTCCGCAACACCACGCTGCGCGAAGTCGCCCGCGACGTCATGGCCATTTCGCGCACCGGATTGAAGAACCGCGGCAAGAGGAACCGCGACGGCTACGACGAAACCTCGTTCCTCAACACGCTCGACGAGGTCGTGGCGCGCGGCACGACCAGCGCCGAGGAGATGCTGTCGGCCTATCACACGCGCTGGGGCGGCTCGATCGAGCCGGTATTCATGGAATATGCCTATTAACCCCGCGCGCTAGCGAGCGGCAAAAGCTGCTTCAATCGGGCATTGAAACGAATTAGGCTCTCACCTGAGGATTTCCCGGAGGAGAAGCCGATGCCTACCTTGTTCGACATGCTGACGCAGGCCCAGAACGGCAACGGCATGCAGGCGCTTGCGCAACAATACGGGCTTTCGCTGCAGCAGACACAGGCGGCGGTCGCAGCACTGCTGCCGGCCTTTTCACAAGGGTTGCAACGCAATACCGCCGATCCCTACGGGCTCGGCGCCTTCATGACGGCGATGGCAAGCGGCCAGCACGCCAAGTATTTCGAGGACGCGACCCGCGCCTTCTCGCCCCAAGGCGTCGATGAAGGCAACGGCATCCTGGGACATTTGTTCGGCTCCAAGGAGCTGTCGCGCGCGGTGGCCAGCCAGGCGGCGCAGGCGAGCGGCGTCAGCCAGCAGATCCTGCAGCAGATGCTGCCCGCGATCGCTTCGATGGTGATGGGCGGACTATTCAAGCAGACGACAAATCAGATGCAGGCCGCGGCTGGTCTTGGGGGTGGCGGCAATCCGCTGGGCGAGATCATCGAGCAGATGATGCGGCAAGGCGGCATGCAGGCGCCGGCGCCACAACAGCGCCAGTCGCCGCCGCCGCAGATGGACAACCCGCTCGGCAAAGTCTTGCAGGACATGTTCGGCGGCGGCTCGGCGCAACCGCAAAGCCAGCCGCAGCCGGCACCAAATCCCTACGGTGACAACCCGCTCGGCAAGGTGCTGCAGGACATGTTCGGCGGCGGCGCGCCGCAGCAACCACAAAGCCAACCCCAGCCACAGCAGACACAGAGTCCCTACGGCGACAACCCGCTGGGGAAAATCTTCGAGGAGATGCTGCGGCAAGGCGGAGGCTTCGGTGGCATGCCGGGCGGGCAGCCCACCCCGCAACAGCCTCAAGCGCCGCAGCCGCAGCAGCGCCAGCCACCACAGCCGCAAGCCAATCCAAGCGGCCGGCCAAGGAACCCGTTCGACGACATTTTCGGCAAGATGTTCGAGACCGGCGCCCAGCAGCGCGACGAATACCAGAAGGGCGTGGAAACGATCTTCGACCAGTTCAAGCGGGACATGGACCGGCGGTAGCAGTTCAAACGTCCGAGACAAATCCATGAGCAAACGGCTGGAGCAGATGCGCCGCAATATCCGGAAACCCGTAACATTCATCGACGAGGCAAAGAGACATGACTGACAGACTCGAATATCCGGTCATCATCGCGCCGCTTGCGATCGAGGACGGAGGTGGGTTTTCAGCCCTTGTACCAGATCTTCCTAGTTGCATGAGCGACGGTGAGACTCCCGAAGAGGCCGTCGCAAATGTTCAAGATGCCATAGCGTCCTGGATAGAGGCCGCGCATGATCTCGGCAGATCGATACCAAAGCCGTCGCGAAAGCTGGCATTCGCCTGAGCAAAAAGAAAAGCCCGGTCCTTGGGAGGACCGGGCAGCGTGCAGGCAGGCCGGCGGGGAACCGGCAGGGAGTGGGGAGCCTGCATGAACCTTGGTCGCGCTGAACCGTAAAAAGGTTCAACTGAACCGAAACTCAGCCAATCAAGCCACCTTGCGGGCGATGTCCTCGATCGTTTCCACGCGATCGCTGGCGATTTCGCGCAACCTCGCCGTCGGGTCGCGGCCAAACGGCACGCCGATTGCGACATGCAGGTCGGCGCGCGTCAGGCCGATATCGGCGAGCTCGGCGTCCGACATCTCGCCAAGACGGTAGAAAGCGCGGCGATTTTTCCAGGCGCGATAGGCGTTGGAGATGGTGTTGGCCACGCGCGTCGCAACGGCCGGACGCGAGGTGATGCGCGAGGTCTCGGTGGCGAAATCGATCGTGGTCATGTCGGTCTCCTTCAGACTGCCGCATGACCCCGAACCGGAGGTTCGGAAAAGGATCATGCGCAAAAACAAGGGCTACAGCGTCCTTTGCGCGTCCAAAGGACGGCGACGCTGTAGGGCGGATGAAACCCGACGATCGGCGCTGATGACAGCGGCCGTTCCGGCTTCGATTCACATGCCTTCATGTGGACAATGCCAATTTGCCATCGACCGATTGATTAATCCAACGAATGTTTTTAATCTTTGGCATCAACACTCGTGATGGATCACATCGATGAAAGCACCGCTCGATCTCGATCAATTGCAGACCTTCATCTCGATTGCCGATACCGGCAGCTTCACGCGCGCAGCGGAAGAAGTGCACCGCACCCAGTCGGCGGTGTCGATGCAGATGCGCCGGCTGGAGGAGCGGATCGGCAAGCCGCTGTTCGAGAAGGAGGGGCGCAGCAACAGGCTGACCGAGGAAGGCGACAAGCTGCTCTCCTACGCAAGGCGGCTGCTCTATCTCAACCGCGAGACGCTCGCCGCCTTCGACGACCAGCGGCTCGAAGGCACGATCCGCATCGGCACGCCGGACGACTATGCGGACCGTTTCCTGCCGGAGATCATGGCACGCTTCACGCGCTCCAATCCGCGCGTCGAACTGACCGTCATCTGCGAGCCGACGCCGGGGCTGGTCGAACACATCAAGCGCGGCAATCTCGACCTGGCACTGGTGACGCACAACGACGTGCGCGGCCAATCGGAGGTGGTGCGGCGTGAACCGCTGCTGTGGGTCTCCTCGGCCAATCACGCAACGCACGAGCAGGAAATCCTGCCGATGGCCTTCGGCCGGCCGAACTGCATCTGGCGGCGCGCCGCCGTCGACGTGCTGGACCAGCAGAACCGCGACTACCGCATCCTGTTCACCAGCTTCTCTGCGACGGTGATCACCGCCGCCGTGCTGTCCGGACTGGCAATCTCGGTGCTACCGGAATGCGCGCTCAGGCCCGGGATGCGGGTGCTGGGCGAAGCCGACGGCTTCGGCGCCCTGCCCGACTGCCGCATCGGCATCATGCGCGGCCAGACCTCGCGACCGGAGATCGTCGATGCGCTTGCCCGCCATATTTCGGAAAGCCTGGACAACATCTCGATCCCGCTTGGCGAGGAGACGGGAACGTTCGACTTCGCGGCACTCGCCTTCGCCAAGATGAAGCGGAGCAAGCCGAACCAGATCCTGCCAGGCTGGTAGGATGCGGGTCATGACTATCGGGGCTGACATGGCCGCCTTGACGTCGGCGCCCAACCAGCCCCCAATCGGCAGATGAGCGAAGCAGCATCCGAATCACGCACCAACGCCACCGAATACACGGTGAGCGAAATATCAGGCGCGCTGAAGCGCACGGTCGAGGACGTCTTCGGCAATGTGCGGGTGCGCGGTGAAATCTCGGGCTATCGCGGGCCGCATTCCTCCGGTCATGCCTATTTCGCGCTGAAGGACGACCGCGCCCGGCTCGACGCCGTGGTCTGGAAAGGCACGATGAGCCGACTGAAATTCCGTCCCGAGGAAGGGATGGAAGTGATCGCCACCGGCAAGCTCACCACCTATCCCGGCAAGTCCAACTACCAGATCGTCATCGACAATCTGGAACCGGCCGGCGCCGGGGCGCTGATGGCGCTGCTGGAGGAGCGCAAGCGCCGGCTGCAGGCGGAAGGGCTTTTCGAAGCGGGCCGCAAACGCCGGCTGCCATTCATGCCGCGCACCATCGGCGTCGTCACATCGCCGACCGGGTCCGTCATCCGCGACATCATCCACCGCATCAAGGACCGTTTTCCGCTGCATGTGCTGGTCTGGCCGGTGCGCGTGCAGGGTGACACGGCGAGTGCGGAAGTGACCAATGCCGTCACCGGCTTCAACGCCCTGGCATGGGACAGCCCGATCCAGCGCCCCGATTTGCTGATCGTCGCGCGCGGCGGCGGCAGCCTGGAAGATCTATGGGGCTTCAACGACGAGACACTCGCCCGTGCCGTCGCCGCATCGGGCATTCCGGTGATTTCGGCCGTCGGGCACGAAACCGACTGGACGCTGATCGACCTCGTCGCGGATGTGCGGGCGCCGACACCGACGGGCGCGGCCGAAATCGCCGTGCCGGTGAAGGCTGACCTCGAAGCGACGCTGGCCAGCCTCGGCGCACGGCTCAAGGCCGCGGTGCTGCGCAATTTCGAACGCAAGCGGCAGGCAGCCCGTGCGGCGGCGCGTGCGCTGCCCTCGCCCGATCAATTGCTGGCGCTGCCGCGCCGGCGCCTGGACGAGGCGACATCGAGGCTCGGTCGTGGCCTGATGGTTTCCACCGAGCGCAAGCGGGCACGGTTCTTCGCCGTAAAATTGACGCCGGCAATGCTGTCGCAGCGGATTGCCGAGGCGCGGCGCACCAACGACCGTAACCTTTTGCGCGCGCAAGGGGCCCTGCGCACTCTGGCGAGAAGCCGGCGCGCGGAGCTCAATCGTGCCGCGGATCAGTTGCCAAAATGCGCCATGGCGTCGTTGCAGCGGCACAGGCAGCAACTGGCTTTGCTCCAGGGCCGCATCACGATCGAGCCGACAGCCCGGCGGCAACGTGTGCAGAGGGATTTGCTGACGGCTTTGACGAGACGGGGCGGCCAGGCGATGCTGCTCAGGCTGGAGCGATTGCGCGGCCGCATCGTCCAGGCCGACCGGCTGATGGCGACGCTTTCGCACAAGGCCGTCCTGGCACGCGGTTTCGCGCTGGTGAAGGATGCCGACGGCGCCGTCATCAAGCAGGCCGCCGACGTGGCGTCTGGGATGGCGCTTTCGCTGGAGTTCGCCGATGGCACGGCGGACGCGGTGGCGACCAGCGGCGCGGCGCGGCCAAAGCCGGCTGCTAGGCCCGCAGGCAAGGCCCCAGTTGCCAAGACGAGGGAACCCGGCGATCAGGGATCATTGTTCTAAGGCATGACCGACAATCCGCACCATCTGGCAACGCCGTCCGGCAAGCCGCGCGCGCGAAGCTTCAATATCGGCTTCGACGGAACGCCTGGGCCGTTCAACGCGATCACCGACGTGCCCGGCGTCGCGGTCGGCTATGCGACGCTGATATCGGGCGATGGTCCGCTCAGCGTCGGCAAGGGACCGGTCCGCACCGGTGTCACAGCGATCCTGCCCAGGTTGCGCGCCGAGCTGGCGACGCCGGTTTTCGCCGGCATTTTCAGCCAGAACGGCAATGGCGAGCTGACCGGCTCGCACATCATCGAGGAAACCGGCGCCTTCAACTTCCCGATCACCATCACCAACACGCATTCCTGCGGGGTTTCGCGTGACGGCACGCTGCGCTGGATGAACCAAGTGCTGCCGGCGGCCGTCGACAGCGCCTGGGGCTTGCCGGTGGCGGCGGAGACCTATGACGGGTTTCTGAACGACATCAACGGCCACCATCTGACATCGGAGCACGTCGCCGAAGCTCTAGACGGCGCCGCCGGCGGACCGGTCGAGGAAGGCAGTGTCGGCGGCGGCACCGGCATGATCACTTTCGGCTTCAAAGCCGGTTCCGGCACGGCCTCGCGCATCGTCGCATGGCAAGGGCGCACCTACACGGTCGGCTCCTTCGTGCAGTCGAATTTCGGCAAGCGGCGCAATTTCACCATTCGTGGCCTGCGTGCCGAATCCGAACTCACCGAGCCGGCGATCCGCGAAGCCACTTCGCGCGCGGAAAAGGGCTCAATCATCGCCGTCATCGCGACCGACGCGCCTTTCCTGCCGCACCAGATGAAGCGGCTGGCTCGCCGCGTGCCGCTCGGCGTCGCCATGACAGGCGGCTTCGGCTACCACAGTTCGGGCGACATTTTTCTCGCCTTCTCGACAGCGAATCCTGCCGCGGCGCTGGGGCTGACTGGCCGGATCGCCAGCGCCGATTTCATTCCCGATGTGGACATCGACCCGTTCTTCGATGCCGTGATCCAGACGGTGGAGGAATCGATTCTGAACGCTCTTGTCGCCAATCACGACATGACCGGTCGTGATGGCAATTTCGTGCCTGCCCTGCCGAAAGCGTGGCTCAAGGAAAGATTTGGCTGAGAAGGGTGGCTGAGACGAAAACGCGGGCCGAAGCCCGCGCAGCCAGACAGGATTGTCCCTGAAAATCTATTCCGCGGCCTCGCTGGAAGCCTGCTGGTTTTCGTCGGCCTCCGCCGCTTCCTCGAGCCGGGAAGCGATGAGTTCCTGGATGTCGCCGACTTCCTCCTGGATGTCCTCCAGCGGTATGCCGACCTCGGCCGCCTTGGCGGCGCATTCCTTGGCCAGTGTCTCGGCCTGCTTCTCGATCCTGGCGTGGGACTGGCAATGGACCTTTTCGCCGATCCATCCCCGCAAGAATTCGATCGCGTGTTCACTCATACTGCTGTTCCCTTGCGGCAAAGCCGGTTGGCAATCATAAACGTCGGCATCCCGCAAAGGATGCATGTTCCCATTCCAGCCGAGTCGCGGCCAGCCGGCAAGCCGAAGCTGTCCAGGGTCCACAGAGCCGAAGGAAATCGAGGGGTGAAGGACATTTTCTGATTCTGAAGGACTGTACCGTTGGCGGGATCGGCCCGCTCCGAGCAATTGCTTCTACCTTTTACGGCTTCCAGTCCGTTTCGTATCTCAACGGCTGTCGCTACAGCCGCCTTATGACGTTACGCTTCAAGGCACGAGCCATCGAAGCCGCCGCTATATAGTGACATCCTCATGCGATGTCGACTCTCCTCGAGGTCGTGCATATGAGCCATGCGAAAGTCACATCGATCATCAAACCAATTCCGGGTCAGAAGGTCTCCACCCACGGCCTGAGCTCCATTTCCCAGGTCCAGGCGCTGCGATGCTGGCGATGGATGGCGAGATAGGCCTCGGCGATCGCGTCCGGCGACAGCCGGCGATCTTGCGGTTCGGACTCCTGGTCGGAAACGGCCGAGGCAATGGCGCCGTCGATGATGAAATGCGCGACGTGGATGTTCTTGGGCGCCAGTTCGCGGGCCATTGACTGCGCCAGTCCGCGCAATCCGAATTTGGGCATCGCAAAGCCGGCGGAACCGGCGAACCCCTTCACGCTAGCCGTCGCTCCGGTGAAGAAGATCGATCCCGCCCCTTGAGCGATCAGCCGGCGGGCTGCCTGCTGAGCCACCAGGAATCCGCCATAAGCCCCAACCAGCAGCGCCTGACGGACCGCCTCGGGATCGAGCTCCGCGATCGGACCGCGGGCGCGTCCGCTGGCGTTGAAAACCAGCAGGGAAAGCGGACCAGCCTTGTCGGCGACATCGAACAGGCCCTCCACCGACGCTGGATCCGAGACGTCCGTCGCCACGGCTTGCGCGCCGGTCTGCGCCCGCAATGCATCGAGCTTCTCGATGTTTCGGGCGGCCAGGATGACGTGGAATCCTTCCCTGGCGAGAAGACGCGCGAGCGAGGCGCTCAAACCGGAGCCCGCCCCGGCAATGACGGCGACGTTGGATGTCATGAGACCTCTCCTTCTTCCACTGATTGCAACGGCTGGCACCTGTTGAACCCTGCCGGATCACAGCCGCGGCGGCAACGCGCAGGCGGAAAGAAAAATGGCCGGGCGCGAAACGGCCCGGCCAAAAAGAAGGTCATAACCTTCAGAGGGGAACACCGTTCAGCGAAATGGGAGGAAAACACCGAACGGGTTTTCAGATTTTGGACCGATCCTTGTGCGTATACGACGAATGATTTTCCAAAATCAGCCGGAATTACGAAAAATCCCGTTCGTTCTTGCTTCAACTGGCTCAACCCGCCCCAGTTTCCGGCCCCAGCAGGTCGGCGTAATGGCGGCGCGCGACGCCAGGGTGCGAGCGCAACCGGCTTTTGAGCACATTGGTTCCGACATCGCGAAACAGCGGATTGTCCGGATCGCTGGCCGGCCCGCGCGCCCGCGCCGCCAATTCCTCCGGCAATTCGAGCAGCGGTATCGTCGCGTCGAGTTTGGCGCTGAAGAAGAACGGCACCGAAATGCGTTCAATACCGACGGGCGGCGTCACGACGCGATGCACGGTGGCGCGCAAATAGCCGTTCGAGGCCAGTTCGAGCAATTCACCGATGTTGACGACGAGCGTGCCAGGAATGGGGTCCACATCCACCCAGCTGCCGTCATACTCGACCTGGAGCCCCTTGTTGTCATCCTGAAGCAGCAGCGTCAGGAAACCGCCATCCTTGTGCGCGCCGACACCCTGGTCGCCGCCGGTCGCCTCGCGGCCGGGGTAGCGCACGATCTTCATGCGATGGTTGGGCTGCTCACGGTAGATCAGGTCGAAGGCATCCTCGGGTTGGTCGAGCGACAGCGCGAAAGCTTTCAACAGCCGGATCGCCACTGCTGTTGCCTTGGCCTGCCAGGCAAGCAAGGCGGGTTTGAGCTCCGGCAACGCAGCGGGCCACTGGTTCGGCCCCTGCAGCCGCGTCCAGGCGGGAATTCCGGTGCCTTGCGCTATGGGCTGGCGCTCGACCCCGATGTCGAGCTGTTCGCGCCAGTCCGCCTTGCCCTTGGTCAGCTCGCCGCCGGCGCGCGTATAGCCGCGGAACTGCGAGGACTTGACCATTTCGATCGCGAGCTTGTCGGCCTCGGCCAAGGCAAAGAAGCGGCGCGATGCGGTGAGCACTTCGCTGATCTCCGCCCAGGAGATGCCATGTCCGGCCAGATAGAAAAAGCCGATGTCGCGCGAAGCTGAACGCAGATCCGCCAGGAACGTCCGGTGCTCCGAGGCGCCTTGCTCAAAGCGGCTCAGATCGAGCACGGGTACTATTCTGGGCATATCAGGCTCCTTCCTGGTTTCTGCGGATGTGTGCCCATTCGCAAACCAGTCCCGTTGGACATGCGTGCACTCTTCGGCAGTCACAACCGCCAGCAATGCCCGCAAGTCTCATCGACTCCAGATTGCCAAGAAAGAAACGATCGGCCCTTCGAGGCCGCCGCGGCGAACAATTTTTCCACGCACGCTGGCTGGCTGACAACGACCGCGATCATTCGACAGATACGGACCGCCGGCAGGCGCGCGACCAATACCCTATTGGGCTGCCCTCAAGAGCATGCCGAAGAGGTCGCGCGGCTCGTCGGGATCGGCCAGCATGTCGAGTTCCTGGTAGAGGCCGGTCGAGGTCAGCTGGTCCCTGACATAACGCAGCGCCGAAAAGTCCTCGATGGCGAAGCCGACTGAATCGAACAGCGTAATCTGGCCGGCATCCCGCGCGAACGTGACGCCGCGACCATCGCGCAGATCGGCAAGCTGCGTTTTTCGCCGCTCAGCGTGGCGCCCGCTTCATCGGTAAGGGGAGCCGCGCCTCACGCCAGCCACTCCTTGATCGCCGGGCGGGCAAGCACCGCACGCATGCGGTCCTCGGCATCTGCGACAGCCAGCGCCATCGGCGCGCGGGTCGGGCCGCAATCGACGCCGATGACGCGGAAGGCCGCCTTCATGCCCGGCAGGACGCCGGTTTCCAGCAGCGCCTCGACGAAGTCCTGCGACACTGTCTGCAGCGCCTTCCCCCGTGAAAGATCGCCAGCGCGGACCGCCTGGTCGATCGCCACGTAGAGCCTGCCGAGCAGATTGTAGGTGGTGCCGATGCCGCCTTCGGTGCCGAGCATGCCGGCGGAGGCATAGATCTCATCGAAGCCGTAGTAGAAGAGCTTTTGCGGCTGCCGCTTGCGCAGCAGGGAATATTTGAACAGGTCGGTGGAGGTGAACTTGATGCCGACGACATTGTTGAGATCGAGCAGCCGGACCAGCAAGGCAAGCGGCAGTGGCCGGCCGGTGCGCAAGGGGATCTCGTAGACGATCAGCGGCAAGTCCGTTGCCGCCGCCAGTCCCTGGTAGTAGCCGAAGACTTCCTCGTCGGAGAACGGGTAGGAATGCGGCGGCAGCGCCGACAGCGCGTGATAGCCGAGCTTCTGCGCCTGCCGCGCCAGGCGGATGGAATCGCGCAGGTTCGGCATGCCTACATGGGCGATCAGCTTGACGCCACTCGAGGCGGCGCCGGCGAAAACCACCTCTTGCTGCGCCAACAATTCGTCCACCGTCAGCAAGCCGGATTCGCCGCTGCTGCCACCGACATAGAGACCGGCCAGACCCTGGCGCAGCACATAGTCGTTGATGTTGCGCTGGCGTTGCGGATCGAACTCGCCGGCATCGCTCAGTCCGGTCATCAGGGCGGCATACATGCCCGCCAATTGCTTGGTCATTGGGATCCTCGGCTTTCCAGATTTGTCATGATGTGGCTTCGCCAGCGTGGTGGCAGGCGACGAGATGGCGGCCGGTGACGGCGGAGCCGAAATCGCGCTGTGCCGGATCGACCTTGGTGCAGATCTCGGACGCCAGCGGGCAGCGCAGATGGAAATGGCAGCCGGGCGGCGGCTTCGACGGGTCGGGCACGCCACCGCCAAGAACGATACGGCGGCGCGTGCCGCCGGCCTTGGGATCGGGCACCGGGATCGCCGACAGAAGCGCGCGCGTATAGGGATGCAGCGGTGCGCCAAACACCGCTGGCGTGGTGCCGATCTCGACGATGCGGCCGAGATACATCACCGCGACGCGGTCGCTGAAATAGCGGATCATCGACAGATCGTGACCGACGAACAGATAGGTCAGGCCGAGGCGCGCCTTGAGGTCGTCGAGCAGATTGACGATCTGCGCCTGGATCGAGACGTCGAGCGCCGAGATCGGTTCGTCGGCAATGATGAATTTCGGATTGGTGGCAATCGCGCGCGCAATGCCAACGCGCTGGCGCTGGCCGCCGGAGAGCTCGAACGGATAGCGGTTGCGCAGCGCTTCCCGGAGACCGACCAGCGCCAGCAACTCGTCGACACGGGCATCGCGCGAGGCGCGCGTGCCGATCTTCTGCGCACGCAACCCTTCGCCGATGATGCGACCGACGGTCATGCGCGGGTTGAGCGAGCCGAACGGGTTCTGGAACACCATCTGCATGTCGCGGCGGCGCTGCTTCAGCTCCTCGCCGGTCGCGCCCGCATAGTCCCTGCCCTCGAAAACAATGCTGCCGGCGCTTGGGCGCTCCAGGCCCAGGACGGCGCGGCCGGTCGTCGACTTGCCGCAGCCGCTTTCGCCGACCAGCGCCAGCGTCTCGCCGCGCATCACCTCGAAGCCGACGCCGTCGACGGCATGCACCGCGCCCACCTGCCGGCGCAGCACCCCGCGCCTGATCGGGAAATGCACTTTGAGGTCCGTGACGGTGAGCAGCGGTTCCTGCTTCGGCGCCGTCACGGCGGGCTTGTCCGCAGCGGCCGTGCTCATGCGCGGCAACCGCTCCACCTCCCGCCAGCGCCAGCATGCGGTGGTGTGGCCGGCACCCGCACCTTCCAGCGGCGGCTTTGCCCGGCTGCAGCGCGCCTCGGCATAGTCGCAGCGCGGGGCGAATGCGCAGAAGGTCGGCGCCAGCGTGACATTGGGCGGCGCGCCCTTGATCGGCACCAGCCTGGTGTTTGCCGCCGTCAGCGACGGGATCGAGTTGAGCAGGCCGATCGTATAGGGGTGCTTGGCTGCCGAAAACAAATCGCCGACCGGCGCGGATTCGATGATCGAGCCGGCATACATCACCGCGACGCGATCGACGAAGCCGGCGACGAGGCTGAGGTCGTGGCTGATCCAGATGATCGCCATGCCGAGCTGCTTCTGCAGGCGCACGACAAGTTCGACGATCTGCGCCTGGATGGTGACGTCGAGCGCCGTCGTCGGTTCGTCGGCGACCAGGATCGAAGGCTTGCACACCAGCGCCATGGCGATGCCGATGCGCTGCAACTGGCCGCCCGAGAACTGGTGCGGAAACGCGCGCATGCGCTGCGGCGCGTTGGCGATGCCGACCAGCGCCAGCATGTCGAGCGCCTGGCGCTCGGCCTCGGCCGCGTTCAGGCCCTGGTGTTCGCGCAGCGCCTCGGTCAGTTGCAGGCCGATGGTCAGCACCGGGTTCAGCGACGACATCGGATCCTGGAAGATCATGGCGATGTCGCGGCCGCGTATCCGGCGCAGCTCGCTGTCGGGCATGGCCAGCAGATCGCGGCCACGAAACAGCGCGCGGCCCGCGGTGACGCGGGCCGGCGGCTTGCGGATCAGGCCCATCAGCGTCTGCACGGTGACCGACTTGCCGGAGCCGCTCTCGCCGACGATCGCTAGAGACTCGCCCTCGGCGAGCTCGAAGGAGACGTCGTTGACGGCATAGACGGAATTGCCGCGCGGGCCGAACTCGACGCTCAGCCCCTGCACGGAAAGCACCGCCTGCTGCCCGATCCCCTTCGCGGCCCTGTCGACGGCAAGCATGTCGGCGCCCATCATTTGCCACCCATGATGTGCTGCGGATCGAGCGCGTCGCGCAGGCCGTCGCCGACGAAGTTGATGCTGAGCACGGCCATGGCGATCATCGCGCCGGGCGGGATCCACATCCAGGGCTGGCTCTCCAGGATCGACAGCGTGCGGGCGTCGCGCAGCATGTTGCCCCAACTGGCGGCCGGCGCCTGCGCGCCAAGGCCGAGGAAGGAGAGCGAAGCTTCGAGCAGGATGACGGTCGCGACGTCGAGGGTGATCGCCACCAGGATCGGGCTCAGCACGTTGGGCAGGATGTGTTCGAGGATGATGACCGAGGGCGAGGTGCCGAGCGAGCGCGCGGCCAGGATGAATTCCTGGTTGCGCAAGGCCAGGATCTCGCCGCGTGTCAGGCGGGCGATGGAGGGCCAGCTCAGCAGGCCGATCACGACCATGGTGTTGAAGATGCTGGGCCCGACGACCGCGACGAAAGCGATGATGATGACCAGCCGCGGGAAGGTCAGCACCATGTCGATCAGGCCCACCAGCAAGAGGTCGGCCTTGCCGCCGAAATAGCCGGCGACGCAGCCGATGAAGATGCCGATCGCGGCCGAGATCGCCACGGCGACGAAGCCGACCGTCAGCGAGACGCGGCCGCCATAGAGGATGCGGGCGAAGATGTCGCGGCCGGTGCCGTCCGTGCCCAGCCAGTGCATGCCACCGGGCGGCTGGTTGCGGCCCCTGAGGTCGATATCGTTGGGGCCGTAGTGTGCGATCAGCGGCGCGAGCACGCAGGTGAGCACGATGATGGCGAGCATGATCAGGCCGAGGGTGGCAAGACGGTGGTGGAGGAAACGGCGCGCCGCCTCGCCCCACAGGCCGCGCGAGGCGCCGGCGGCGATCGTCATGTCGGCGGCGGTAGCGTCAGTCATAGCTCACCCTGGGGTCGAGCACGCTGTAGGCGAGGTCGGTGGCAAGGTTGGCCAGCATGACGATGATGGCGGTGATCAGCACGTAGCCCATGATGACGGGGCTATCCCGGTTCACCACGGAATCGATGAACATCAGGCCGATGCCGGGCCACTGGAAGATGGTCTCGATCACCACCGAGCCGCCGAACAGCGTCGGCAGCGCGAGGCCGAAGACGGTGACCAGCGGGATCAGCGCGTTGCGCAGGCCGTGGCGCAGCGTGATGGTGCGAGGCTTGAGCCCCTTGGCCTTGGCGGTGCGCATATAGCTCTGGTTCAGCACTTCGAGCATGCCGGCGCGGGCATAGCGCATGAAGATCGCGGCACGGAACAAGGCAAGTGCCGCCGCCGGCAGGATCAGGTGCCTGAGATTGTCGAGGAGCGAGAAGTTTTCACCAGCCGTGGAAATGCCCGACGACGGCAGCCAGCGCAGTTCCAGCGCAAAAACATAGACGAGCAGCAGTCCCATGAAGAAGTCCGGGATCGAGACCCCGACAAAGCCTGCAAGCGTCAGCGAATAGTCGGTGAGCTTGTATTGCCTGAGCGCAGAGATCACGCCCAGCGTGGTGCCGATGACGAACGCGACGAGCAGTGCGACACCCATCAGTTCCAGCGTCATCGGCAACCGCTCGACGATGATGTCGCCGACACTGCGGCCATTGACGAAGGAGCGGCCGAGATTGCCGTGCAGGATCTGGCCGATCCAGTTGAGGTACTGGATATAGACCGGCTGGTCGAGGCCGAGTTCGCCGCGCCGCATGGCGATCAGCTCCTCGCTCGACGGCGCCTCCGCCGTGATCATCGCCAGCACCGCGTCACCGGGCATGGCATGCGCAATGGCAAAGACGATGACGGTGACGCCGAACAGCACCGGGATGCTGAGCAAAAGTTTTCGCAGGAGATAGCTGAGCACCGGCCTCTCCTATGGCTAAAGGCGGTTCTGAGACAACGGATCGTGAGGCTCGCTCAGAGCCCCACGACCGCCAGGGATATCCGAGGCTATTTCGCCACCTCCCACTTCTCGACTTCGTTGTAGACGGGGTGATTGAAGATCACGAGCGGCTGTTCCTTGAAGTGCTGTGCGAGGCCGACGATGCGGTTGTTGAAGGCGAGCGGGCGCACCTCGTTCCAGAGCCAGGCCTTTGGCAGGTCCTGGTTGAGGATGCGCGAGGCCTCCTGATAGCTCGCCGCACGCGTGGCGCGGTCGTTGGACTCCAGTCCCTTGTTGAAGAGCTCGTCGACCTTTGGGTTGCAATAACCCATGGCGAGCGGCTTGGCGCCGCAGACGACCAGCGGCGAGCCGAGCGAGGGATCGAGCCCCATGCCTTGCGCGAAGAAGCCCATCTGGAAGCTGCCGTCGGCATAGATCTGGTTGATCGCCGCCGGATCGAGCAGGCGCGGCTGGATGTTGACGCCGACGGCGGCCAGATAACTCTGGATGGCGGTGACGGTGTCGACGTTCATCTGGTCGGAATAATAGTAGATGAAGTCGACCGGTTGGCTCGCATCCCAGCCAGCGTCGGTGAGCAACTGCTTGGCCTTGTCGGGATTGTAGTCGTAGGGTTCGAGGTCCTTGGCACGCGCCCAGTCCTGCGGGAACAGCGTGTTCAAGAGTTCGCCGGCGCCCTGCTTGACGGTCTCGATGATCGCCTTGCGGTCGATGGCATAGAGCATCGCCTGGCGCACGCGCACATCGGCGAAGCGCTTGTTCTCCAGGTTGAACTGCAGGTAGGTCGGCAGGCCGGCGGAGAATTTCGGCAGCACGGTCAGATAGTCGAGTTTTTGCAGCCGAGGCAGCTCAGAGATCGGCACGCCGCCGCCCTCATAGGACATGGCGTCGACCTCTTGCGTCTCCAGCGCGGCGATGATCGGCGGCACATCCTTGTAGATCTGGTAGATGATGCGGTCGAGCTTGGGCGCGCCGAGGAAATAGTCGGGATTGCGGTCGACCTCGACATACTGGTCGCTCTCATACTTCTTCCAGATGAACGGACCGGTGCCGACGCGGTTGACCCAGAAGGCATTGCCCTTGATGTCGGCGGGCGCGACCTTGCCCAGTATGTGCTCGGGAAAGATGCTGATCGCGATAAGCTGCAGCTCGACCCAGAGCGGCTTGGCGCTGTCGAGTTCAATCTTGACGGTCGCGTCGTCCAGCGCCTTCACCCCGGCAAGTGAGGTCGCCGAGCCATCCTGGAAGGCCTTGTATCCGGCTACGGCGGAAAGCTTCTGCGACCAGGGCGAGCCGACCTTCGGGTTGGCGTAGAGGTTGAGGCTGAACACTACGTCCTTGGCGGTGAAAGGCGTGCCGTCATGCCATTTGACGCCATGGCGCAGGTTGAAGACATAGGTCTTGCCGCCGTCCGACGTCTTCCAGCTCTCGGCCAGCATCGGCTGCACGCCGTCGCCCGTCCACTTGATGTGGACGAGGCCCTGCAGCACCGTCTCGTCGAGGCGGTGGCCGCAGGTGGTGTGCAGCGTGCCCATCTCGATACAGCCGGTGCGCATGGCGGAGCGGAATGTGCCGCCTCCTTCGGCCTTCACAGCGCCCGCGGCAAGCATGAGCGCCAGGGCCGGCAAAAGGCTGATCAGAAATCGTCTCATGGAATTCTCCTCCCTTCGATTGTGTCGGCCGGTTGCGGCTGACCTTGGAGCGCGCCTTCTCGCGGTCGCTTGGTCGCGGTTTCGCGTCCAGTCGCTCATTGGCGCGTAGCGACATCCTCCCACGCTCGGTCGCACCAAACCCTGGCGATCCACAGATCCTTGCCCGTGCTCGCTTGCGGCAACTGGTCTAATAGCTTAAAAGGTAGACCATGCACAATATGCCGGTCCGAAAAAAATTGTCCGACGAAGTCCGTCTCCGCCTGGAGGCGATGATTCGCGACGAGGTCTATCCGGTCGGCGCTTCGCTGCCGTCCGAGCGCGAACTGATGTCGATGTTCGATGTTGGGCGCCCCTCGGTACGCGAGGCACTATTTGCACTGGAAAAGATGGGCCTTGTGCGCATCAACAGCGGCGAGCGGCCCAAGGTGACGCGGCCGACGTCGAAGAACATGCTGGAGCAGCTGACGGGCACCGCGCACCTCCTGATGGACCAGCCCGACGGCATTGGCCATTTCGAACAACTGCGGCTGTTCCTCGAAGTCTCGATCGCACGCCATGCCGCCGAGGTGGCGACACGCCAGCAGATCGACGCGGTGGCGGCGGCACTTGCCGAAAACGAACGCGCCATTTCACGCGCCCGCGCCTTTGCCGTCACCGACGTCGCCTTTCACCGCGTGCTGACCGCGATCCCCGGGAATCCGATTTTTCTCGCCGCGCACGAAGCGCTGGTGGAGTGGCTGATCAACCAGCGCATCCACATGGCCAACACCGAGCTCGAAAACCGCATCAGTTTCGCCGGCCACAAGGCAGTTTTCGAAGCCATCGAGCGGCACGATCCGGAAGCCGCCGGCCAGGCGATGCGCGAGCATCTGGAAAACGCCCGGCGCAAGTTCAATTCCGGCCGGGTGAAACCAGATTAGCCGTCTCGCGGAGCCTGTACACCAGGCGAGGTCTAGAGCGGTTCAGCGTTTGATAGAAACGCCGAACCGCTCTAACTCTTTGTTTTCACGCAATTCCGGACAGAAAACCGCTACGCACTTTTCCTGGAATTGCTCTAAAGCGATGGCCCCATCCGCATCGGGCTGCCGTCGCTGAAACGGGATTGACGGAACCTGTGAAGGTTATGTCCAGTCTCGTTGCCCTGGATCAAGTCGGACAGGACGCGGCCCATGCCGGGCCCTATGCCAAAGCCGTGGCCGCTCATCCCTGTAGCGATGACGAGGCCCGGAACCGCAGCCGTACGATCCACGACGGGGACGACATCCGGCATCGCATCGATCATGCCGGCCCAGCTTGCCCTGAGCGGCACCGCCTCGAATTGCGGAAAAAGCTCCTTGAACCCACGATCGATGGCGCGAAGCGCCTTGGCCTCCGGGGCGGGATTGAGAACGCGCATCCGTTCGAACGGGCTTTCCTTATCGGCATCCCATTTGCGTGGGGTAGACCAGCTGTCCGGATATGCACGAGGCGCCGCCGGCAGGTAGCGCGTGCCGAAAGGATTTGCCTTCAGCGCGGGCAGATATTTCGGCGCGTGGCGCAATGCATCTGGCCCGACATAGAGCAGGTTGCTGCCTCCCGCCGCCAGCGTGTATCCGCCGTCCTTTCTACGGCGGAAGGCGATGCGTTCGTCCGCTGCGGCGCCCGCATGGATTTCCGGCATCGGCGCGGTCGCCGCGACGGTCGTCCGGACGCTGAGCTGCGGGATCGAGACGCCATGCGCGCGCAGGAACAGCGACGTCCAGGCGCCGCTGGCGACAAGCACGTTCGACGTGGCGATGCGGCCTTGTTCGGTCCAGACACCGCTGATGCGCCCCGCGGAGATATCGAGCATGCGTGCCGCACAATTCTCGACGATGGTGACACCATGGCGAGCGGCCAGGCGGGCAAGCGCCGGCACGGCGACCCAGGGCTCGGCACGCATGTCCGACGGCGTGGTCATGGCGCCCTTGAAGGGGCGTGACATGGCCGGGATCAGCCTGGCGGTCTCATCCCGGTCGAGGAGACGCGTGTCGACGCCATGAGCTTCGGCGATCTTCAGGAACTTGGCGAAATCAGCCATCTCCTTGTCGGTCCGCGCAAGATAGGTCACGCCGGTTTGCGTCAAGCCTATATCTTCGCCGCACTCCTCGGCCAGTTGGCGCCAGAGACGCTGCGCTTCGATGACGATGGGCAGTTCGTCCGCGTCGCGGCCCTGCTGTCGGATCCAGCCCCAGTTGCGCGAGGACTGCTCCGCGGCGACGCGTCCCTTCTCCAGCAAAGTCACCGGTATATTGCGCCGCGCCAGGAACAAGGCCGCGGTCACGCCAATGATGCCACCGCCGACAACGACCACGTCCGCCGTCTTCGGCAGCGGCGCCTGAAACTGGATCGGACTGGCTTCGGTGAAAGGGAAGATCGTCAAAGGATTATCCTTTTTCATAAGCATGACCCTTAGCCGGGGGCGGGAAATTCGCCCGCCTTCATGGAGCGCTGGCCAAGCATGAAGTGCATCAACGATGCACTACACGACCGGTCTTGAAAATTTGCATGCCAGTTCAACGAAGTTGTTGACCATCCCCCCGAAGGCCGCTTCTCGTCGTAGGGCCAGCCCCGGCCGCATCGACAATCGGATGGTTAGGCACGCGGATGCCGGACGAAACGAAGCGCCCGGTGCGGCTTGTCGCTACATCCCAGCGGAAGATCGCAAACGACTTATCGCCCGATGGCTTCAGGCCAGCCCGAACCGCTCCACGGCGCGCATGATGCCGCGCAATTCGGCGAGGCCTTTCAGCCTGCCGATGAGCGAATAGCCGGGGTTGAGCTTCTTCTTGCCGATGTCGTCGGCGAGCAGGTGCCCATGATCCGGCCGCATCGGAATTTGCCAGTCGGCGCGGCCTTCCCCGCGACGGCGCTTCTCTTCCTGCATCAGAGCGAGGATGACATGCGCCATGTCGGTGCCACCCTCCAGATGTTCGGCCTCGTAGAACGAGCCGTCCTCCTCGATGGTGATGTTGCGCAGATGGACGAAATGGATGCGGTCGGCGAATTCCTTGACCATGGCGACGATATCGTTGTCGGCGCGCGTGCCGTAAGAGCCGGTGCAGAAGGTCAGCCCATTGGCAGGGCTGTCGACAGTGTTGAGGATGAAACGCGCATCGTCGGCCGTCGAAACGACGCGTGGCAGGCCATAGAGCGAGAAGGGCGGATCGTCGGGATGGATGCACATGCGCACCCCCGCCTCTTCGGCCGCCGGGATGATCTCGCGCAGGAACCAGGCGAGATTGTCGCGCAATTCCTTCGGCCCGATCGCATCGTATTCCGCCAGGGCCTCGCGGAAACTGTCCCTGTTATAGCTGCGCTCCGTCGCCGGCAGGCCGGCGATCAGGTTGCGTTCGATCTGGTCGATCTGCTCCGGCGTCAGCGCCTTCAGCCGCTTCTCGGCCTCGGCGATACGCGCCGGCGTGTAGCTTGCCGCGCCATTCTTGCGCTGCAGGATAAAGAGATCATAGGCCGCAAAATCGATGGCGTCGAAACGCAAGGCATAGCCGGTCGTCGGCAGCCGGTAGGCCAGATCGGTGCGGGTCCAGTCGACCACCGGCATGAAATTGTAGCAGATCGTCTGGACGCCGGCCCTGGCGAGCGCGCGGATGCTGTCGCGATAGTAGCCGGCATAGCGCTCGCGCTCCGGCGCGCCGATCTTGAAGGAATTGTGGACCGGGATGCTCTCGACAACCGACCAGGTCAGCCCAGCCGCCTCGATAATGCGCTTGCGCTCGAGCACATCGGCCTCGGGCCAGGCCCTGCCGTCATAAATCTGGTGAAGCGCTGAAACCACGCCGGTGGCGCCGGCTTGTTTGACATGTTCAAGCGTCACCGGATCATCGGGACCGTACCAGCGCCAACACTGTTCCATTGCCACTTCCTTTTTTGCGAGAGACCGGCAACCTATTGTTTGACCACGATGAGTGTCAAACTAAGAGCCGGTTTCGACAGCGAATAAAGGAGCTTCCACGATGAAGGATTTTGACGGCAAGGTGGCATTGGTGACAGGGACGACCGGTATCGGCCTGGCAACCGCCAAACGCCTTGCGGCGGGGGGTGCCGCGATCATCGCCTGCGGCGTCGACCGGGCAGCCAATGCCGCCATGCAGGAAAGCCTCGCCAAATCCGGAGCCGACGCGCTGGTGCAAACGGTTGACGTCTCGGTTTCCGACCAGGTGCGCGACGCGGTTGCCGCCGGCGTGGCGAAATTCGGCGGCATCGATGTCATCGTCAATTCGGCGGCGGTGCACCCCTATGGAACAGCGACGACAACCGACTGGGAAACCTGGAACCGGGCGATGACCGTCAATGTCGGCTCGATCTATCTGACCGCCCATTTCGGCATCCCGGAAATGATCAAGCGGGGCGGCGGCGCCATCGTCAACGTCGCTTCGGTGCAGGGCTTCGCCTGCCAGCAGAACGTTGCCGCCTATGCCACGACCAAGGGCGCCATCCATACGCTGACGCGTTCGCTGGCGCTCGACTATGCCGCATCGGGCATAAGGGTCAATTCGGTCAGCCCGGGCTCGATCCGCACACCGATCCTCGAAAAGGCCGCGCGTGGCGACGGCGGCAGCGACGCAGATGTCGAAGAGGCCTACAGGCGGTTCGGCGCGGCCCATCCGCTCGGCCGTATCGGCGAGCCGGAAGAGGTGGCGGAACTCATCGCGTTCCTGTGTTCGTCGAAGGCCGGATTCTGCACCGGCGCCGACTACAAGATAGATGGCGGCCTCACCGCCGGCATCGGCGTGAAGTAGCGCCATGAAGTTCGGTCTTCGGGTCTATCGGGGGTGGCGGCATTAACGCAGCCAGTTCGGAACAATCTTTTTTGGTCGAAGTTTCCCCCTTGAAGGGACGAACTCTCCGAAGGAGATTTCCTATGAAACACGTTCTCATTACCAGCATGCTGGCGATCGGGCTGGGCTGCGGGACGGCGATGGCCCAGTCGCAGCAGCCCGCCGACAGCCAATCAGGAGCGGACACAAACTGCGCTTCCGGCACGACCAACTGCCAGAAGGGCTCGAAGATGAAAGAGCAGGCACAGGGCAAGGCCAAGGTCCAGACCGACCAGCAGGCGCAGGGCAAGGCCGGCACCAAGATGGACCAGCAGGCCCAGGGCAAGGCCAAGGTCCAGACCGACCAGCAGGCACAGGGCAAGGCCGGCACCAAGATGGACCAGCAGGCCCAGGACAAGACCAAGGTCCAGACCAATCAGCAGGCCCAGGGCAAGGCCGGCACCAAGATGGACCAGCAGGCCCAGGACAAGACCAAGGTCCAGACGGATCAACAGGCCCAGGGCAAGGCTGGCACCACGACCGACCAGCAGGCTCAAGGCAAGACCTCCACGCAGGATAAGACCTCGACCGCTTCCATCAACAATGTGACCGTTGAACAGAAGACCCAGATCACCCAGGTGATCAGGGAAACCAAGGTCCAGCCGGTATCCAACGTCGACTTCGACGTCTCCGTCGGCATTGAGGTTCCGCGGCACAAGATAAGGCTGCATCGTTTGCCGGCTCGCATCGTCAAGATCATCCCGGCGTACGAGTCCTACGACTATTTCGTTCTGGCCGACGGCCGGATCGTCATCGTCGATCCGGATACGTACAAGATCGTGCTGATACTGACCTAGAGCAATTCCAGGAAAAACACGTAGCGGTTTTCCGTCTGGAATTGCCTAAAACAATGGGATTGCTCAACCCACCTTGCCGCACGGGGGGCGGGTTGAGCAATTCTGCGGACAGCCTTCCCGGATCCTGGAAACGTCAGCGCGCGCTCAGGGATCCTACGACCGCAATGTTCGCAAGGTAATCGAGTAGCGGTGCTCGGCAAGCGGCGGGATGCTGTGTTCCCATTGCGACCGCGAAGGACCCGTCATGAGATAGGCCGATCTCGGCTCGACAGTGATGGTCCGGCGGTCCCATCCGGACCCATTCTTGCGTCGAAGGCGAAAATCGCAGGGCGCCAGCAGCGAGACGCCCGCGACATCTTCGAAATGAGGCTTGTCGCGGTGCCAGCCGATACCGGCGCCGGGCCGGTATTCATTGATCAAGACCTGCGCGAAGGCTTCGGCGGGCAGGCGCGCAAAGGCCGCGACCTGCGCGCGCAAGGGCAACAGAAAATCAGGGATCGGCGGTGCCTCGACGACCTGGCGCCGGTCATAATCGTAGCGAAGGCCAAAACCGGCGACACGCCGGTTTGCCAGATGGCCGTGAAAGTCGAAGGCCTTGAAGGGCAGTCCTTCAAGATGCCGGACGAGTTCGATTTCCTCTTGGCGCGTGATCAGTCCGGGCTGGTAGGCGAAACCCTCCGGCAGATCATCCTGAGCGGCACCGAAGAGATCGTACTGGGCCACATGGCCGGCTGTTTTCGGTTTGAGCGGCGACATTGTGCCTAGATGGTGAAGGCCGGATCGCAAGGCAATACAGGAACCGCGCTTGCTTGCCTCGGACGCATTTCAAAACCGGCGCGACGGAACACCGGAGCGGCGTGAAAGTTTAGGAAACGGCGGTTCCGTCGGAGGCCGCCGGTCATGTTCCAGCCTTGGAGTGCCGGATGCCGCGCGTTGAAACCGGGGCCTGCTTTTGCGGAGCAATTGCCGCCGCCATGGAGGGTGAGCCTTTCTGGATATGCTACGATCACGACGACGATTGCCGACGGGCGATCGGCAGTCCGCTCACCATCTGGGTCGGATATCGGCCGAGCCAGTTCCGCCTTTTGAAAGGAGCGCCAAAGGCTTTCTCCAGGACGCCGGGCGTTGTCCGTACCTTCTGTTCCGACTGTGGGAGCTCGATAGGCTACAGCGACGAAGGCCTGCCGGACGAGTTCTATCTGACAATCGGGTTCTTCGACAGACCAGAAGGGCTGCGGCCACAGGCCCATGCCTATTGGGACCTCAGGCTGCCGTGGGTCGACTTTGCAGACGGGCTGCCGCGCATCGATCGATATTCGAGGAAGCGCGTCGCGAAGTTCGGCAATCCACGTGACAGATAGCACCTTCGGGCGGCACGGAACCGGACCATGGCTGGCGGGTTAATCGGTGGAGCCGTCAGGTGCCACCATGCCGTCGACCGTCATTCGAAACACGCAATACGATTCCGCGACCAGGATCCTCTCGGTCTGGTTCGTGCCGCACGGCAACCGCTATGACTACGAGGACATCGCCCCGGCTACCTATGCGGCGTTCATGCGGGCTTCCTCGAAAGGCCGCTTCTTCAATAAATTCATCAAAGACCACTATAGGTTCCGTCGCGTGGCGTGATGCGGCGCCAGCGGCCTGTCATGCCTTCTTGTTCTGCTCGGGAGGCATCTGATCCGGCGCCGGTTCCCAACCAAAGACACTGCGGCCGCCAAGCAGATGCGACTGGTCGAACTCGCCCGCGACAATTTCCTTGAGGCTGGGACCGGTGACATATCGCTCGACCTGCCGCGACTGATCGTCGAGCCGCCTCAATGCGCCGATCTCCTCTTCGCGACCAAGCCTGGCCTTTTGCACGGCGGACTTCAACACGCCGATCGTCTCGTCATAGACCTTGAGCGGAACAGGGAACGGATGCCTGTCCTTGCCGCCATGCGCCAGCGAAAAACGGCCCGGGTCCGAAAACCGGCAAGGCGCGCCATGCACCACTTCGGCAACGAGGGCCAGCGCCCGCACCGTGCGGGCGCCCACGCCAGGAACCAGGAGAAGCTCGGCGAAATCGGCGGGACCCCGCTCGGCGGCCGCGGCCATGTTGCCGTGAAGGCGATGCATCACGACATCGCTTTCGCGGACATCATGGTGAGCCGGCATGACCAGATGCGGCAGCAATGGCTGCACCGGGGCCGGTGCGGTGCGGGGCTCCAGGGCGGCGAGTTCTCGAAGGATGCGATCCGGCCCAAGATCCTGGAGCAGGTCAAGCTGTCCCTGGCGCGAGGCCTCGGCGCGCCGGTCGGTCAGGTTGACGATCTCGCCCTGGTTGGCGCCTTCGATGGCCGCATGCGGCTGGTCGACGAAACTCTTCAAACCTTCGGACAGCCAATGATAGCGGCGCGCCACCTTGCTGTCACCGTTCATGCCTTGCTGCACCACCACCCAGTCGCCGTCATCGGTGACGATGAAGCCATGCAAATAGAGGTCGAACCCATCCTGAACGGCGGCGCTGTCCACCTTGGCGACCAGCCGGCTGGCGGTCGCCAGGCGCGCGCCGTCGAAGCCAATGCGCTCGCCGATGGCGGCAAGCTCGTGCGGGGTTTTGCGCGAATGCGCGCCACGGCCGCCGCAGACGTGAATGCCGAGTTCGCCCGAAAGCGGCGTGAGACCGCGTTTCAAGGCGCCGACGACGCTGGTCGTGATGCCGGACGAGTGCCAGTCCATGCCCATGACGGCGCCGAAGGACTGGAACCAGAACGGATGCGCCAGGCGCCGCAGCAACTCATTGCGGCCATAGTGATGGATGATCGCCTCGCACATGACCGCGCCGAGACGCGTCATGCGATCGCCCAGCCATTTCGGCACACGCCCGCCGTGAAGGGGAAGATCAGCACTGCCCGATCGTTGCGCCACGTTCGTTGCCTGCTCCTGTGTCCGCGAATCTCAGACAAATAGGTATCCCGGACCGAGCAAGGAAGCACTGAATGCTCGCACCCGGGGTGATCGATGAGCCAGACTGGGCTCGGCCCGCTCGCGAGAGCAACGGCGCTGTGCTACCTCACCACGCGCTTCTCGAGCTTGCGGGCCAGAGTACGCCGGTGAAGGCCAAGCCGGCGCGCCGTTTCGGAGATGTTGAAGCCGGTTTCGACCAGCGTTTCGTGGATGCGCTCCCATTCCAGATTCTTGATCGAGGTGGGCCGGCTGGAAAGCGGTACGGAAACATCGCCCTCGGCACGGCCGAAGGCGGCTTCGATGTCATCGGTATTGGCGGGTTTCGCCAGGTAATGGCTGGCGCCGAGCTTGATCGCCTCGACCGCCGTGGCGATGCTGGCAAACCCCGTCAACACGACGATCTTCATCGAAGCATCGCGGGCGCTGAGCAACTTGACGCACTCCAGCCCGGAGCCACCAGCCCCCAGCTTGAGATCAACGACGGCGTAAGCCGGAACAGTTTTTTCGAGGGCGCCGAGCAATGCTTCCCTGTCGTGGCAGACGACGACGTCGTAGTCGCGCTTTTCGAAGGAGCGCTTCAACGTTTTCGCGAAGGTCGCGTCGTCCTCGACGATAAACAGGGATCGATCAAACCTCACGATCATCTCCATCGGTCAGTGCCGCCAGCGGTAGCGAAAGGGTAACACAAGCGCCCTGCTCCATATTGCGCGCCGAAAAATCGCCTCCCAGTTTCCGGACGACGTTCATGACGAGGAACAGACCAAGACCGCCGCCTGGCCGTCCCTTGCTCGACATATAGGGTTGGCCAAGTGCTGCCAGAATACCCTCGTCGAAACCCGGACCGCGATCGCGCACGGAGATCATCAGCTTGTCGCCCTGCCGCTCGGCAGTCACGCCGACCCAATCCTGCGATGCTTCCTGGGCATTGTCGAACACATTGAAGATGACCTGCTTCAGCGCCGTGTCGGACACGATCTGCTCGTCCGGGCCGAAATCGTTCTTGTATTCCAGCTTGAATGGCTGGCGACTGATGCGCCATTCCTCGACCAGATCGTCGAGGAAATCGCGAATGGTCGTGCGTATCGTTCCCTCGCCCCTCGCCTGGCCCGAAGACATCAGGATCCCGGACACGATGCGCTTGCAGCGCTCGATCTGCGCCTGCATTTCGGCCACGTCGGCCGCCAGCTCGCGGTTGCGCGCAAGGGTGCGCATCTGGCGCCAGTCGGACAGGATGACGGATATCGTGGCTAGCGGCGTGCCGAGTTCGTGCGCGGCTCCGGAAGCCAGCAAGCCCATGCGCACGATGTGGTCCTCCTCGGCCGAGCGCTGGCGCAGATCGGCGAGATAGGCGTCACGCTCGCGCAGATTGCGGTTGATGCGCGTCATGAAGATCACGATCAGCCCGGCCGCCAGAACGAAGCAGATGAACATGCCCCTGATATGCAGGGACAGGAGATCGCTGCCGCCATGATGCGGGATGGCGATCGGCTGGAAGAGGAAGATGAGGAAGACGAAGCAGGCCGAGGCAGCCGCCACGAGAATCCAGGTAAACCTTGGCGTCAGCAGTGCCGCGCCGAGCGTGATCTGCAAGAGATAGAGCGATACGAACGGATTGGACGCGCCGCCGCTCAGGTAAAGCTGCGTCGTCAGTGCCGCCATGTCGAAGATGAGTGCGATGAAGAGCTGGGTGTTGCTGATAGGCCTGATACCGCGCAGGACCAGCAGGCTGAAGATGTTGAGGCCCACCAGAAAAAGCACCACCCCGGCCATCTCCCCCAGCGGCAGCGGGATATCGAACCAGTATTCCGTCGCCAGAATGGTGAGCACCTGACCCGCCACCGCCAGCCAACGCAGTTGGATGAGCAGGAACAGATTCTTCCTGTTCGTCGCATCGGTATGCGATACTGTCCCGTTCTTGCCGGCAAGGGATGCCGCCACCAGGGATTTGTCATGGTGAAGCTCTTGCGTGGGAACGCTCATCTCGTGGGTCCTTGCCGCTGGCGGTGGCCGATCATCGGCCTGGCCAGGGCAATGGCGAGCATCGCAGCGAGCGTGAACCAGGTCAAAGCATAGACCAGATGGCTGTTGCGGAAAGTCACGACGGTCAGCCCGCCGCGCGGCCAGCCCTCGATGTCGGATGCTTCCGCATCGACGAAATAGGGAGCGACATTGATCGTCAACCCGCGCGCGGTTGCGATAGCGGCGACGTCTCGCGAATACCAGCGATTGCCCATGGCGTCGTTCTTGCGCAGGAATCCTCCGCCGGGTTCGCTCATGCGCAACAGCCCGTCAATGACGGCCGGCGCGGTTCGACCGCCCCTCTCCCGTTCGAACTCAGCCTTGCGCTCCTGGGGAATGAACCCGCGGTTGACCAGCACGACGAAACCACTGTCGGTTCGCATCGGCGTCAGCACCCAATAGCCGCCGCCAAGCTCCGTCACCGCCCGAACCAGCGTGTTGGCGCCGCCCAGATAGCGCCCCGCCAACCGCACATGGCGGTATTCGTAACCGGCCGCGGTGATGCCGTTCCAGCTCTGCGGGCCAGGCGCATCGACAACCGGGGCATGAATGCGCTGGTCGACATGGGCGATCAGATCGAGTTTCCAGACCCGCCTTTCCAGCTGCCATATGCCGAGCCCGACAAACACCAGCACGCCGAGAAGTCCGAGCAGCACAAGGACAAGGCGCGACGCGGACGATCCGCCGGCGTCCCCTTGCGGGGCGGGACGCGAGCCAATGCCGGTTTGTCCGATCGCCTCGATGATGGTCCTCCCAGAGCCCGCCGCCGGGCTCATGGCATCTCGCGCATGTCGTGCAGTCCCGGCATCATGTTGGCGTTGAGATGGTACATCACCCAGAGCGAACCGGTCAGCACGATACCGACCAGGATCAGCGTGAAGATCAGCGCCAGCATCGACCATCCGCCTTCCGAGGCGGTGTTCATATGCAGGAAGAAGACCATGTGGACCACGATCTGCACGACCGCGAAGGCCATGATGACGATGGCCGTGGCCTGCTTGTCATCGATGATGCCGGTCATGACCAGCCAGAATGGAATGGCGGTCAGGATCACCGACAGGACGAAGCCGGTCAGATAGCCCCGCAACGATCCGTGTGCCGCTCCATCATGGGCGTGGCCGTGACCCTCGGCATGATCATGAGCGCTCATCGCAACATTCCCATCAGGTAGACGAAGGTGAAGACGCCGATCCAGACGACGTCGAGGAAGTGCCAGAACATGCTGAGGCACATCAGCCGGCGGCGGTTCGCCTTTATCAGGCCAAATCTCGCGACCTGCACCATCAGCGTCACCAGCCAGACGGTGCCGAAGGTGACATGCAGGCCGTGCGTGCCGACCAGCGTGAAAAACGACGACAGGAACGCGCTGCGCTGCGGCGTGGCGCCTTCATGGATCATGTGCGCGAATTCGTAGAGTTCGATCGACAAGAAGGCCAGACCGAACAGGCCGGTCACGGCAAGCCAGGCTTGCGTCGCCGCCAACCGGCCCTTGTCCATGGTCAGCATGGCAAAGCCATAGGTAATCGAGGACAAAAGCAGCATGGCGGTGTTGACCGCCACCAGATCGAGATCGAACAGGTCCTTGGGCGCCGGCCCGGCCGCGTAGTTGCCGCCAAGCACGCCATAGGCGGCGAATAGCATCGCGAAGATCAGGCAGTCGCTCATCAGGTAGAGCCAGAAGCCGAGCATGGTGGAGCCGCCTTCGGCGTGCGCATGCTCTTCTTCCAGGTGGAAGACCGGTTCGGTGCCGGCCGTGATTGCCGTCGATGTCATGCTCAAACCCTAGCCCTGAGCGGCGAGGAGCGTCGTCCTCGCCTCTTCCGTTTGCGTGACTTCGGCCGCCGGAATGTGGAAGTCGCGGTGATAGTTGAAGGTGTGGCCAATCGCGGTGGCGATGAGGCAGACGAAGCTCAGCGCCGCCAGCCACCAGATGTACCAGATCAGGCCGAAGCCGAGCGCAACGCTGAAGGCGGCCAGGATGATGCCGGTGCCGGTATTGCTTGGCATGTGGATCGGCTTGAAGCCGGCAAGCGGCCTGACGTAGCCGGCCTGCTTCATGTCAAACCAGGCATCGTTGTCGCGAATGACCGGCATGAAAGCGAAATTGTAGGCGGGCGGCGGCGAGGATGTCGACCATTCGAGCGTACGGCCTTCCCAGGGATCGCCGGTCGTATCGGCAAGCGCCTCGCGCCTGCGGATGGAGACGAAGATCTGGATCAGGAAGGCGGCGATGCCGCAGGCGATCAGCACCGCGCCGAAGGCGGCGATGACGAACCATATCTGCAGCGACGGGTCGTCGAACACACGCATGCGTCTCGTCACTCCCATCAGGCCGAGGACATAGAGCGGCATGAAGGCGAACCAGAAGCCGACCACCCAGCACCAGAACGAGACCTTGCCCCAGAACGGATCGAGCTTGAACCCGAAGGCCTTGGGCCACCAGTAGGCAATGCCGGCGAACAGGCCGAACAGCACGCCGCCGATGATGACATTGTGGAAGTGCGCGATCAGGAACAGGCTGTTGTGCAGAACGAAGTCCGCCGGCGGCACGGCAAGCAGCACGCCGGTCATGCCGCCGACGGTAAAGGTGAGCATGAAGGCCACCGTCCACATCATCGGCAGTTCGAAGCGGATGCGGCCCCGGTACATTGTGAATAGCCAGTTGAAGATCTTCGCTCCCGTCGGGATCGAGATGATCATCGTGGTGATGCCGAAGAAGGAATTGACGCTGGCGCCGGAGCCCATGGTGAAGAAATGGTGCAGCCAGACGAGGTACGACAGGATGGTGATGACCACCGTGGCGTAGACCATCGAGGTGTAGCCGAACAGGCGCTTGCCGGAGAAGGTCGAGGTGACCTCGGAAAAGACGCCGAACAGCGGCAGGATGAGGATGTAGACTTCCGGGTGACCCCATATCCAGATGAGGTTCACATACATCATCGGATTGCCGCCGAAGTCGTTGGTGAAGAAGTTCGTGCCGACATAGCGGTCGAGCGCCAGCAGCGAGAGCACCGCCGTCAGCACCGGGAAAGAGGCGACGATCAGCACGTTGGTGCAGAGCGACGTCCAGGTGAAGACCGGCATGCGCATCATCGTCATCCCGGGCGCACGCATCTTGATGATCGTGCATATCAGGTTGATGCCCGACAGCGTCGTGCCGACCCCCGCCACCTGCAGCGCCCAGATATAGTAGTCGACGCCGACGTCGGGGCTGTAGCCGATGCCGGAGAGCGGCGGATAGGCGAGCCAGCCGGTGCGGGCGAATTCGCCGACGAACAACGATGCCATGACCAGGATGGCGCCGCCGACCGTCATCCAGAAACTGAAATTGTTGAGGAAAGGGAAGGAGACGTCGCGCGCGCCGATCTGCAGCGGCACGACGAAGTTCATCAGCCCGGTGACGAAGGGCATCGCCACGAAGAAGATCATGATGACGCCGTGGGCGGTGAAGATCTGGTCGTAGTGGTGTGAGTTCAGGTAGCCCTCGGAGCCATTGAAGGCGATGGCCTGCTGGAACCGCATCATGATGGCGTCCGAGAAGCCGCGCAGCAGCATGACGAGGCCCAGCACCATGTACATGATGCCGATCTTCTTGTGGTCGACGCTGGTGAACCATTCGCGCCAGAGGTAGCCCCACAGCTTGAAATAGGTGATGACGCCCAGAAGCGCGATGCCACCGAGCGCCACCGCGACGAAGGTGGCGACGACGATCGGCTCATGCAGCGGCAGCGACTCCCAGGTGAGGCGGCCGAAAATGAATTTGGTCAGCGTATCGGGCATCGGCTGTCTCTCACAATTCACGCCGCAGCAGGCCGAGGGTCGGCGTATCCGCCTCCGCGCTACGGCTGTCGGTCCCTGGCCGGAGCAATCCCGCCCCGCGAAGCGGGGACAGGTTCTTCGCCGGCCAATAGGTCGGCCAGGCATCGCGGGACGCGCGCGAGACCGCAGCAGCCTCCTCAGCCGTGCAGATGCTGGCGACATAGGAGGGATTGTTTCCGAACACCGCGCCGCGCCGGGCGAGCTTGTCGTATTGCAGCGGCAAGGTGTTGCGCACACCCGCAAGACCGAGACCACCCTTGGCGTCGATCGACATCATCTCGTTCATGCACATCTTGCCGCGCTCGACGCACAGGTTGAGGATGGCGCCATAAAGGTCGGGATCGACCGAGGCGTAGTGCCGGACCGGTTCGTTCTCGCTCGGCTTTTCGAGCTCGAGATAGCTGTCGCGGTTAAGCGCCGCCGACGCTGTCCTGGCCTGTGCCACCCACTGGTCGAAGGCCTCATCGGACAGACCGTGGAAGGCGAAGCGCATGCCCGAAAAGCCGGCACCGCTGTAGTTGGCCGAGAAGCCGCTATAGGTACCCTGCCGGTTGATGACGGCGTGCAGCTTCGTCTCCATGGCCGGCATGGCGTAGATCTGCCCGGCTAAGGCTGGAATGTAGAAGGAATTCATCACCGCCGACGAGGTGATGCGGAAATCGATCGGCTGGTTGACCGGCGCAGCCAGCTCGTTCACGGCGGCGATGCCATAATCCGGATAGATGAACAGCCATTTCCAATCGAGCGCCACGACCTCGACCCTGAGTGGCTTGTGCAACTGGGTGACGGGCTGGCCGGCTTCGATCCGGTCGATCCGGCGGTATGGGTCGAGCAGGTGCGTGCCGAGCCAGGTCAGCGCGCCAAGGCATATGATGATCAGGAGCGGTGCTGCCCAGATCACCAGTTCCAGTTTCGTCGAATGATCCCAGTCCGGCGCATAGGTCGCCGAAGCGTTGGATTGCCGGTAGCGCCAGGCGAAAAAGACAGTCAGCGCCATGACCGGCACGATGATGATCAGCATAAGCAGGGTCGAGACCACCAGCAGGTCGCGCTGCTGAGCCGCGACATCGCCCGCCGGCGCGAGCACCACCATATCGCAGCCACTCAACAGCCCGGCCAGGGGAAGCAGAAGCAAGGCTCCAAATCGTTTCATCAGACGCTGCCCTCGATGGACCTCCGCAACGCGTTGGAATGTTGCAGTGCGGTATCGATCAAGGGCTACTGCCGGCGGCGGCGCGGTGACATTGGACAATTTGTCCAATGCCCAGCCGGGATAGGTCTGGCACAGTGTGCAGCGCACAATGGGATTGCCGCAATTGGGTCCCAGATATTTCATTCCACGCGGTGGCGACGGATAAGATGGCTCATACTTCGACTGGCGAAACAAACAGCGGGCTGATCGGCTCGGACCACGGCCAGGTCAGCGCGGGCGATATCGCGGTCGGCGTGATCGTGGGCAGGACGTCGGAATTCTTCGACTTCTTCGTCTATGCGATAGCGTCCGTCATCGTGTTCCCCAAACTGGTGTTTCCCACGCACGATCCGCTCGTCGGAACGCTCTACTCCTTCGCCATCTTCGCGCTGGCCTTCATCGCCCGTCCGTTCGGCTCCGTCCTGTTCATGGCCGTCGATCGCGCCTACGGTCGCGGTGCGAAACTGACGATCGCGCTGTTCCTGCTCGGCACCTCGACCGTCGCCATCGCGTTCCTTCCCGCCTATGGCGATATCGGCGCGGTCGCTATCTGGCTTTTGGCACTGGCCCGCATCGGGCAGGGCGTGGCGCTCGGCGGGACGTGGGACGGCCTGCCCTCGCTGCTGGCACTGAACGCGCCGCGGAACCGGCGCGGCTTCTATGCCATGATCCCGCAACTGGGCGCGCCGATCGGCCTCATCGTGGCCAGCGCCCTCTTCGCCTTCTTCGTCGCCAACCTGTCGGCCGACGACTTCCTTGCCTGGGGCTGGCGCTATCCCTTCTTCGTCGCGTTCGCCATCAATGTCGTGGCCCTGTTCGCCAGGCTGCGCATCGTGGTGACGCCCGAATTCTCGAAACTGTACGAGAGCGGCGACCTGCAGCCGACGCGCATAAGGGACACGATCAGGACCGAAGGCCGCAACGTCGTCGTCGGCGCCTTCGCGCCGCTGGCGAGTTTCGCCCTGTTCCATATGGTGACGGTGTTTCCGCTTTCCTGGGTGTTCCTGTTCACCAAGGAGGGGCCGGCGCGCTTCCTGGCGATCGAGGCGGTGAGCGCGCTGTTCGGCATCGCGGCCATCGTCGCGTCGGGTCCACTTGCCGATCGCGTCGGGCGCCGTGCGCTGCTCGGCGGTTCGGCGATCGCCATCGCGACGTTCAGCGGCTTTGCCCCGCAGCTCCTGGATGGCGGCACCGTTGGCGAGGCCCTGTTCATGGTGCTGGGCTTCATCCTGCTGGGGCTGAGCTTCGGGCAATCGTCGGGTGTCGTCGCATCGAGCTTTTCGCGACAGCATCGCTATACCGGCTCGGCGATAACCTCGGATCTTGCGTGGATGTTCGGCGCTGGCTTCGCGCCGCTCGCAGCTCTCTTGCTGGCCGGCAATTTCGGCCTCATCGCGGCGGGCGCCTACCTACTCTCGGGTGCGGCCTGCACCTTGCTTGCCTTGTGGATCGATGGACGGCGTCCGGTCTCGGGCCGTCCGGCCGACTGAAAAACCAAAGCTTGCAGAAGGTTCGACGCAGTCGCCCTGCCGGTCAGCGGAACATCGAGCCGCCATCGACGTCGAGCGCCGCGCCATAGACGAAGCTCGCGGCGTCGGAGCATAGGAACAGGATCGCGGCAGCCATATCGTCTGGCCGGCCCATGCGGCGTATCGGCAGATTGGCCGCGATGCGATCCTTCAGGGCCGGGTCGATGTGGGAATGCATCGGCGAATCGGTCGGCCCCGGATTGAGGGCGTTGATGCGCACCGCCTTTCCCGCCAGTTCGCGCGCGACCGACTTCACCAGTGACAGCGTGCCGGCCTTCGAGGCCGCATAGGCCGTGTCGGCGATAAGGCCACCGCCGCCATGCACGCCGGCGTCCGATGCCACGCAGACGATGTTTCCCCCACCGCTGCCCTGCATGCGCTGCACCGCCCCCTGGACGGTGAAGAAGGTGCCCAGCAAATTGACGCCGAGCACGCGCTGCCAGTGCGCCCAATCCTGGTCCGGGATTCGCTTGGCGGTGATGATCGCGGCGCAGGTGACGACATTGTCGAGCCGTGCCAGCCTGGCATCGCAATAATCGAACATATGCTTGATGCTGTCGGGCTCGCCCATGTCTGCCACCACCTTGTGCGGTGTCCCGGCCATCCCGCCCAGCTCGTCATGGCGCCTCGCAAGGCCTTCCGCGTCACGGTCGCACATCACGACCTCGGCCCCTTTGGAGAGGAATGCACGTGCGGTTTCTAAACCCATGCCGCTGGCGGCACCGGTCACCAGCACGGTCTTGCCGGCAAAGCTGTCGGGGGCAAATGTGGCGTATGCGTCGCTCATGATCTCTCCATGGGGCCGAAAAACGGATTGGCCAGCCGCAGGCAAGGCCTGTGGCGCCGGCGCGAGCCGGTTCAGGCCTTCAGATGCAGAGTCACCAGCACGGTACACTCGGCGCCACCGTCGAACCGTGCCGCGACACGCAGCCAGTTGCCGAAATGGGCAAGCCGCGCCATCGCCACGGCGTCGCGCTCCTTCGGCATGGGAAATTCGGTGCCCTCGCGCAGCCAGTGCATGCCGTCCGGCATCGGCAGCCCCAAGATGAACGTCCTGCCGCTCGCCGACGGACAGCCGATCGCGCTTGGCGCATCGGTTTCCGCGACGGCCACATCGGTCGGCATTCGACCCGAGCACCTGTCGCTGGGCCAGCCCTCGAACACCACGTTGCGCGGCAGGGTAAGGCTGGCTGAATACACCGGCGCCGTCACGCTGCTCCATGTCGAGCTGGACGGAGGCCAGACATGCCTCGTCATCCACAATCAAGGACCGACGCCCGAAACCGGCGCCGAGGTCGGCCTGCTGGCCGAGCCCGAGCATCTGCATTTCTTCGACAGGGAAGGACGGGCGGTCTGATCTGCCGCGCCCCCCCGCGCGGTTCTATTCCGCCGCCAGTGCGGCGACTTCCCGCCGAAACGGCAATGCGTCGCCGATGTCGGGTTCGTCCAACTCGCGGGCGAAGCGGTGGCCGGCATAGGTTGCCCAGGCGATGGGTCCCGGTGCTTCGGCATCGCCGATGACCTTGACCGAACGGATGCCGTTGTCGGCCCACTCGTTTTCCCGGGCCTTGAGATCGCGCCAAACGGCGTCGTCCTGGTTGCGCGACGTGACCAGGACGACGGCATCGGCGGTCAGATCGTGTTTCGCGCCGGTGTAGACGCAGGCCGTGGCGACACCACCTGAAGCGATATTCACGACGGTCCTGTTGAGCACGATATCGACCCCGAATTCAGCCAGGCGGCGGTGAATGGCCCCTTGCTCCAGCGTGTTGCGGGTCCAGTCCGAGACATAGGCCGATGGTGTCACCAAGGTCACCTTCGTTCCCTGACGCGCCATCAGCTCGGCCAGAACGCCGCCCATGTAATAGTGGTCGTCGTCGAACAGGACGACCTTGCCGGCCGGAACCTTGCCGGCCATCAGGTCGTCGGGTGAGTAGACCGGCATCGCGGCGTCGATCCGCATCGGCACGACATGGGCACGCGCGACGCCATCGCGGCGCCAGGTCGATCCGGTGGCGATGGCGATGTTCTGGAAGCCGAAGGACAGGATCTCATCCGCTGACAGCCGGCTTCCGAAATAGATGTCGACATCAGGCATCTGGCTGAGTTGATATTGCCGATAGTCGCGCACCCTGCCCCAGGCTGACAGACCCGGAAGCAGGCTCTCGCGCGCCACGCGCCCGCCGAGCTCGGTGCCGGCTTCCGCGATGGCCACTTTGTAGCCGCGCAGGCCGAGCGCACGCGCCGCCTCCAGTCCGGCAGGCCCGGCGCCGACGATCAGTACGCTGTCGCTGTCGCCCTTGGCTTGCATGCGCTCCGGATGCCAGCCCTTGCGCCATTCCTCCATGAAGGTCGGGTTCTGCGTGCAGCGCGAGATCGACATGGTCATGTCGCCGGTGATGCAGATGTTGCAGCCGATGCATTCGCGGATGTCGTCGATGCGGCCCTCCTCGACCTTCCTCGGGAGGAAGGGATCGGCGATCGACGGACGGGCGCAGCCGATGAAGTCGAGCGTTCCCGACCTGATCATCCTGACCATCACGTCGGGCGAAGTGAAGCGGCCGACGCCGACGACCGGCTTCGAGGTCAGCTTCTTGATGCCCGACACCAGGCTTTCCTGCGCCGCCTCTTCCTTGAAGCGCGACGGGCCCGAGCAATCTTCCCAGGCGCCGTGCGCGAGATCCCACAGATCGGGCAGTTCGGCATGCATCTCGATCATGTCGCGGACTTCCGAATTGGCGAAGCCGAGCTCGCCGATCATCTCGTCCAGCGACAGCCTGAGCGTCAGGCCGCACGTGTCGCCGATCGCGTCGCGCCCTTCCTCGATCAGCTCGCGCATCAGCCGCGAGCGGTTTTCCAGCGAGCCGCCATATTCGTCGCCGCGCTGGTTGGTGGCCGTCGACAGGAAATGCTGGATGATGCCGAAGCCGTGCGCGCCATAGAGGCACACCAGGTCAAAACCGGCCTGCTTCGCGCGTTTGAAGGCATTGCGATGCCAGCGACGCAAATCGCGGATATCCTGCTTGTCCATGGCGCGCGCCTGCACCGGATCGTTGGTGAAGGTGCGGATCGGCAGGGCCGACGGCCCGCGCGGCACCTCCTTGGTGTAGAGGTTGGGGCCGTTGATTCCGGAATAGGCGAGCTGGATGCCAGCCAACGCGCCGTGCTCGTGCATGGCCCGGGCCATCTTGGCCAAGGCCGGAATGTCGGCGTCGTCCCATAGCCGCAGTTCGATGAAGGGCGTGATCTCGGAAGTGTAGTGCATTTCCGTCTGCTCGGTGAAGATGACGCCCCATCCACCTTCCGACTTGATGCGGCGCATTTCTGCTGCCGCCGACGGATCGCGATAGCCGCCGCCATTGCAGTGCGGAACCTGATAGAAGCGGTTCTTGGCCGTTACCGGACCTATCTTCATCGGCTCGAACAGGACGTCGTAGCGTGGATCGCGCATGGTGTTTTCTCCTTGCCGGCTCGGCACTGCCGGTGCTGCCAAGACTACTCATAAGTTGGAGCCGGCGCGGGAAAACTACGGATTTCTTCTGTGCCGATTAGGACGCGCCTAATCGCGCGCCGGCGCGGATTAGTCTGTGTTGAACCGGGGCTGAGCGAAATGCGACTTCAGAGCATCGGCGGCATGATGCTAGACAGCCGGGACCCTACCGAGAGACAGGAAAATGGACAGTATCAGGATCCTCGAACGGCTGATCGCCTTCCCGACGGTAAGCCGCGACTCCAACCTCGATCTGATCGGCTATGCGGCCGACTTGCTCGTGGCGAGCGGCATTGCCTGCCAGATCGTCCACAGCGCGGATGGGCACAAGGCCAATCTCTTTGCCACCATCGGCCCGCCCGGCAGGCCCGGTGTGATGCTCTCCGGCCACACCGACGTCGTCCCCGTCGACGGCCAGAACTGGACGCTGCCGCCGTTCCAAATGACCGAGCGCGACGGCAAGCTTTACGGACGCGGCGCGGCCGACATGAAGGGTTTTGTGGCCTCTGCGCTCGCCGCCTGCGTCAGGGCTTCCAAGATGGCGCTTCGGACACCGTTGCATCTGGCGCTCTCCTATGACGAGGAGGTCGGCTGCTTGGGCGTGCGCGACCTGATCGAAATGCTGAGCGCGGTGCCGCAACGCCCGTTGCTGTGCATCGTCGGCGAGCCGACCAACATGCAGGTGGCGACCGGGCACAAGGGCAAGCTTGCCGCTCGCGCCGTCTGCAGGGGACGCGAAGGTCATTCGGCGCTCGCCCCGCTGGCGCTCAACGCCATCCACCTCGGGTGCGATTTCGTGCGCGCCTTGCGTGACGAACAGGAACGGCTGGCCCGCGACGGCGCCCGCGACGGCGACTACGACATTCCCTACACGACGGTACATGTCGGCAGGATCAATGCCGGCGTCGCGCTCAACATCGTGCCCAACCTGTGCCAGGTCGATTTCGAGATTCGCAACATTGCCGCCGACGATGCCACCGGCATTCTGGACAGGCTTCGCGACGCCGCGGCGCGCATTGCGCAGGACGCCGCTTCGATCGCTGCCGAGGCCGCGATCGACATCGAGATCACCAACACCTATCCGGGCCTCGACACGCCGGCCGCGTCGGAGGCGGTGGCCTTCGTCAAATCGCTGACCGGTGCCAACGACACGATGAAAGTCGCGTTCGGCACGGAAGGCGGATTGTTCAGCCGCGATCTCGGCACGCCTGCCGTCGTCTGCGGGCCGGGCTCCATGGCCCAGGGACACAAGCCGGACGAATTTGTCAGCGTCGAACAGTTGCGGCGTTGCGATGGGATGCTGGACAGATTGCTGGAACGGCTCACCGATGGCTGGCCGTGAGCCGCATGGCAGCCCTCACTTCACGATCCGTTCGGTGCCGAAGACGCCCTGCTCGACGACGAAGCGGCGGCAGTGGTCGATGAAGGCCTGCACCGTCAGCGTGCGATGCTCGGCGTTCGGCAAGGCAATTCCTATTGTGAGCGGTCGGAGGTCGCCCAGCAAAGGCACGAAGACCAGTAATTTCCCGTCCGGCGACATGGTGTTGAGCGGCCGCATATTGGCGATGCCGTAGCCGAAGCCATTGGCGACCATCGAGCGCATCACGGCGATGTCGCCGGTGCGCTCGACGATCTTGGGCCGCAGGCCCCTGGGCTGGAAAGCCGACAGGAAATATTCCCTGCTGTAGGGCAGATCGAGCAGCACCATCGGCTCATCGACCAGTTCCTCGGGGGTGATGCCTGCCTTTGCCGCCAGGCGATGCGCGGCCGGCAGCATCACATAGGCCGGCAACTGCATCAGCGGCTCGAAGGTCATGTCTTGCGACAGCTCCAGATCGTAGGTCAGCGCGGCGTCTATCTCGCCACGCTGCAGCATCTCGAACAATTGTCCCTGGTTGCGCTCGAATTGCCTGACGCGCACATCGGGATAGGCGTCCTCGAATTTCTTGCGCAACGCCGGCAGCACGATCTGCGCGAAAGTGAGCAGGCAGCCGATCGCCAGCGGTCCGCGCACCTTTTCGGCGATATCGCCGGCAATATCGTGTAGTGCGTCCGCGTCGTTGAGCAGGCGCGCGGCTTCCTTGAGGAACAGGCGCCCGCCCGCGGTCAGCGCCAGAGCATGCGAGTGCCTGCGCACGAAAAGCTGGACACCGAACTCGGCTTCGAGCTGAGCGATCGACGCCGAGATCGACGGCGGGGAGACATTCACCTGCTCGGCCGCCTTGGCGATCGAACCCGCTTCGCCAACGGCGACGAAATATTCGAGTTGTCTGAGCGTGAAGCGGAGCGGCATGGTGGCTATGTTGCCGGTTTGCGGCCGGTGATCAAGTCGCGGCCACTCCTCAATACTTTATCCAGGTGGTCTTCAGCGCGGTGTATTTGTGGAGCGCATGCAGCGACAGGTCGCGCCCGAAGCCGGACTGCTTGAACCCGCCGAAGGGAGTCATTGGGCTCAGCGCATCGACGGTATTCACGGAAACTGTGCCCACGCGCAGCCTTTCCGCGAGGCGATGCGCCCGCGACAGGCTGTCGGTCCACACCGATGCTGCCAGGCCATAGACGCTGTCGTTGGCAATGCGAAGCGCCTCGTCTTCGGTGTCGAAGGCGATCACCGATAGGACCGGACCGAATATCTCGTCGCGGGCAAGCGGGTCGTCGGGCGAGACATCGTCGAAGATCGTGGGCTGCACGAAACTGCCGCGCCCGTCGACGGCGACCCGGTCGCCGCCGGTCACCAGCCGCGCCGACTTCTTGCCGCCATCGATGAAACGCATGACGGTCGCGGCGTGGCGCGCGTCCACCATCGCACCCATTCTGGATGCGGGGTCGAGCGGATCTCCGGGCTGGGTCGCCGTTGCCCGCTGCGCCAGTTTCTCGACCAGCGCATCCTTGATGCCGCGCTCCACCAGAAGCCGGGAATTGGCCGAGCATACCTGCCCCTGGTTGAAGAAGATGCCGAAGGCGGCCATGTCGGCTGCCGCATCCAGATCGCCGCAATCGGCGAACACCAGATTGGGACTCTTGCCACCGGTCTCCAGGCAGACCTGCTTCATGTTCGACTGGCCGGAATATTGCAGGAACATCTTGCCGACGGCGGTCGATCCCGTGAAGGCAAGGCAATCCACGTCCATATGGCGGCCAAGCGCCTGGCCGGCCGTCTCGCCGAGGCCGGGCACCACATTGAGCACGCCGGCGGGCAGGCCCGCCTCCATGGCAAGGTCGGCCAGCCTGAGCGCCGAGAAAGGCGATTGCTCGGCGGGTTTCAGCACCACCGAATTGCCAGCGGCCAGCGCAGGCGCGCATTTCCAGGTCGCCATGTCGAGCGGAAAGTTCCATGGCACGACGGCGCCCACGACCCCAAGCGGTTCCCGCCGCACCAAAGCGAGGTCACCCCGCCCCGTCGGCGCCACCTCGTCATAGACCTTGTCTATCGCTTCGGCGTACCACTGGAAGATCGCCGCCGATCCCGGCACGTCGATGGTCGCGGCGTCCTTGACCAGCTTGCCCATATCCAGCGATTCCAGCAGCGCCAGCTCCTGCAGGTTCTCGCGCAGCAATTCCGCCAGCCGCAGCAGCACTTGCTTGCGATGCTGAGGGGTGGTTCGCGACCAGACGCCAGCCTCAAAACTGCGCCGCGCCGCGGCGACGGCAAGGTCGATGTCCTCTTCGCCACAGGAGGCCACCTCGGCGAGCGTTGCTCCCGTGGCCGGATTGATGCTGGTGAATGTCCGGCCGGAGCGCGCGGGCATCGTCTTGCCGTCGATGAACGCGCCGTCGCGAAAACGGATCGCCGACGCCTTGCCGATCCAATCCTCATGACTGAGTTCGCTCATGCTGGCTCCAGATTGTCGGGACTACTCGTCACCGGGAACGCCGTAGCTCGGCGCACCAGACGGATTGAGGGCGCGCGTGACATAGGCATCAAGCTGGGGCTTGTAGATATCCCAGAGCGTCGCCAACTGCTCGACCGGACACTCTTCGCTCCAGTCGCAACGCAGGTCGGCGACGGGCCATGAGACATCGCGCACCAGCTTCATGCCGGCGGAGCGGACAGGTCCCGCCTCGCCGCCGGCCCTGAGCGCGGCGCGCATGGTGGCGATCAGCCGGTCGCCGAGATCGCCTTCGGAGGCGAGAAAGGCGTCCACCATGGCTTGCGGAACCCTATCGTTGGCAAGCAGGTTGCCGCCGCAGGCGACGTCCTCGCCGCGCGCCTCGGCCCAGATGCCGAGCGCTTTCGGTCCCGAATGGATTGCGCTGCCGCCAGCCGCGTCGACCGCCAGGACCTGCCGGTATTCGCTGAAAGCGGCCGTACGCTTCAGGATCGCGACGGCCTCAGTGGCGGAGGCGCCCCGCGCCATCAGCTCGAGCGCTCGTGGCCCGAGCGTCGGGTCCGTGACGTTCTGGCTGGCAACCGCCCCGACGCCCGCCTGCGCATAGGCGCAGCGGGCCGCGACCGCGGGAGATGACGAAGACACCGCCACTCCGAACATACCGGTGCGCCGGCACCGTGCCACGATGGAGAAGGTCATGGCGCTCAGTCCGGGATGATGGTTGCGCCATCATCCGGAATTACGGCAGTGCCGTCGATCTCGACCAGCCATTCCGGCCGCGCCAGGGCTGACACGACTAGGCCGGTCGAAACCGGATGCACGCCTTTGATGTACTCGCCCATCGTTCGGTAGACGGCTTCGCGATGGCGTACATCCGTCAGGTAGATCACCACCTTCACCAGATGTTCCATCGTCCCACCGCATTCCTCGATGAGCTGCTTGATGTTCTGCATGACCTTGTGGGTCTGCTCGACCGGATCGTGACTGCCGATGTTCTTGGCCGTGTCCAAATCCTGCGGGCACTGGCCGCGCAGATAGATCGTGCGGCCGCCGCGCGTGACGACCGCCTGGCACAGATCGTTGTCGAGCTTCTGCTCGGGATAGGTATCCTTGGTGTTGAAGGTGCGAATTCGCGTATGCGCCATGTTTGTCTCCATCAGGTCGGCTCGCAGCTGTCGTCGGCTTGGTCAGGCGTCCACGGGCTCGCGCTTCGCGGCGGCGTGGTAGGCCAGATATTTTCGCTGCGTCGAAATACGATCGGCGACGTGCTTGGCGTCGTGCCATACGCCCCAGATGAAACTGGAACCCCTTCGCGACTGCCAGGGCAACCCCAGGAAATAGATTCCTGGCTCTGTCGAGACGCCGCGCTGGTGCCTTGGCCGGCCCTTCTCGTCAAAGGCGTCGACCTTCAGCCAGCTATAATCGGCGGCAAAGCCCGTCGCCCAGATGATCGCCGCTATCCCGGCCTTGGCCAGGTGCAGTTCGCGGATCGGATTGGTCATGCATTCCGGATCCGTTTCGATCCGGCGGGCAGCGGGTTCTTCCGGAAGGTCGAGACCGTTGCGCGCGACATAGGCGTCGGCTTCGTCCAGCAGCGACATCAGATTGGTGTCGCCGCGGGCAATATTTTTCGCAAGATCAGGCGCGAAGCTCATCAGTCCGTCTTGGTAGGTCCTCGTCATGCCGACCAGGGTAAGCCCTTGCGCGGCCAGACGGCGGAAATCGATCGTTTCGCCGCCGCGCGCGCCACTCACCGCGATCGTGACATGTTCGGTGCCTGGCCCTGGGGTTTCGAGGTCCCATTTGCCGAGAACGCCCAGCCACCAGCAGAAGTCGCGCCCGCGATAGGCCCGCGGCGGGCGGTCGTGCGGGCCGACCGAAAGATAGACGCGCCTTCCCGCGCGCTGGAGCTCGTCCGCGATCTGCACGCCCGACGATCCCGCTCCGACCACCAGCACCGCGCCCTTTGGCAATTGCGCGGGATTGCGATACGCGCTGGAATGGATTTGCAGGATGCCCGCCTCCGCTGGCACAACGGACGGAATGACGGGGACCTGGAAAGGTCCGGTCGCGGCGACGATGCTGTTTGCCTCGATCACACCATCGGACGTCTCGACCCGGAATCCGGGCCGACCGACATTTCTTTGCACAAGCCTGACCTCGACGCCGCTGCGGATCGGCGCATCGATCTGCTTTGCGTAAGCGACAAAATAGTCGGCAACCTCCTCCTTGGAGGGAAAGCCATCGGGACCCGTAATCGGAAACTCCATGCCCGGGAAGCGGTCGTGCCAGGCCGGGCCATTGGCAACGAGGGAGTCCCACCGCTGCGAGCGCCAGCGCTCGGCAATGCGGCCGCGTTCGAGAACGAGATGAGGTACCCCGCACTTGCTCAAGTGCTCGCTCATGGCCACCCCCGCCTGGCCGCCGCCAACGACAAGCGTGTCTATCGTCTCAACCGACATGCCCAGTCCTCTCCTGACCATCCGACAGCTCCTGCCGCACGGAACGAAAGCCGATTTCCGGCGGCTGGCGGATGCAGCCCGGGGTGATCCATTTCACCGTGTTCCAGACAGGCCGTGTGTCATCCGGTCGTCTCGTTATTGGCGCTCACAAGTAGCAGCACGTGCCGGTGGGCGCCCATAACGAATCTCCGAAGTCACGCGTAACCATTTCCGAATTTCTCGCGTCGATAGACGCATCTACAGTTTCAGCGGTCGGATCCGCATCGCCGCATGAGGTGGCGGGCGAAGCCGGGCATGGGTCGGCACGGAACTGGTTGCGGAACAGGATGCACTACCGCGGCGGCCCGTTCCGCAATGCCTCGAGCGCCGGCATCCTCGAGGGGCTGGCATGAGCACTGAGAGCTATGATTACATCGTCGTCGGCGCGGGTTCGGCCGGCTGCGTGGTGGCCAATCGGCTGAGCGCCGATCCGTCGGTCAAAGTGTGCCTGATAGAGGCCGGCGGCAGCGACGACAGCCTGCGGGTAAAGGTGCCGGCAGGCATCCTGTCGCTCTATGGCAACCCGAATTACGACTATTGTTTCGTCGGCGTGCCACAGCCCCATCTCAACAACCGCAGCATTCCGGTCAACCGGGGCAAGGCGCTGGGCGGATCGAGTTCGATCAACTCGATGGTCTATATTCGCGGCGCCGCGGAGGACTATGACGAATGGGCCGGACTCGGCTGCGCCGGCTGGGCCTACAGCGACGTGCTGCCGGTGTTCAGGAAGCTGGAGCGCAACCTGCTCGCCCAGGACCCGCGCTATCACGGCACGGACGGCGAGTTGATGGTCGACAATCCGCGCGATCCGAACGTGCTTTCCGGCATGTTCGTCAGGGCTGGCGCACGTGCCGGCCTGCCGGCCAACGGAGACTTCAATGCCGAGAGCCAGTTCGGCGTCGGGACCTACAACGTCACGCAGAACCGGGGCCAGCGCTTCAGCAGCTTCACCGCTTTCATGCGCCCGGTGCTCGATCGCAAGAACCTGACGCTGCTCAGCGCATGCGAGGTGATCGACATCGTCATCGCCGAAGGGCGCGCGACTGGACTGCGCGTGCGCCATGACGGCCAGCAAAAAATACTCGCGGCCAGCCGCGAGATCGTACTCAGTGCCGGGGCCATCAACTCTCCCAAGATCCTGATGGCGTCCGGCATCGGCCCCGCCGACGAGTTGCGGCAGATCGGCATCACGCCGGTTCTCGACCTGCCGGGTGTCGGCAAGAACCTGCAGGACCATGTCGACGGCATGATCACCGTGCGCTCCAGGAGCACCAGGACGCTCGGCCTGTCGCTTGCCAACCTGCCCCGCATCGCGGCGGCGCCCTTCCAGTATTTCGCGCGCCGCAAGGGAATGCTCACCACCAATTACGTCGAGGCCGGCGGCTTTGCGAAAACCAGGCATGCGAACGGCCTGCCCGACATTCAGTTCCATTTCGTGCCGGGCTATCGCAGCCATCGCGGCAGGCTCATCGAATACGGCCACGGCTATGCCATTCACACCTGCGTGCTCAGACCGAAAAGCGTGGGCGAGATCAGATTGTCACGGGACAGTTCTCGCCGCGACGTTCTCATCGACCACCGCTTCCTCGCCGATGAAGACGACGCCATGGTGCTTGTCGAAGGCATCAAGATCGCGCGCAAGATCCTCGCCGCGTCCGAGTTCGATCCAGTGCGCGGCAAGGAAATGCTTCCGGGCAAGGATGTCCGCAGCGACGACGAGATCCTCGCCTATCTGCGCGCCGCAGCGCTGACCGTCTACCACCCTGCCGGTACCTGCAAGATGGGGACGGACGCGATGGCGGTCGTTGATCCGGCGACGCTGAAGGTGCGAGGCGTGGACGGGCTCCGGGTCGCCGATGCATCAGTCATGCCGAAGCTGATCGGCGGCAACACCAACGCGCCAAGCATGATGATCGGACAGAAGGCCTCGGAGATGATCCTGGGCTCGGCGCATCAGGGCGAAAGATAAAGACCGCCTCGCCTTCGGGATTTGAGCGCGGCTCAGCGTCTGGTATCACTGAACTGCGCCAACCAAGCACGTCGTTCTCCCAAGACCGCCGCACACCCTCGGGAAGAGCCCGTGGGTATGCGTTTGGGTGACATGCATCAATGATCCTCGTCGATCTCGTCGTGCAAAAGGCCGAGGATGCGGCGCTTGAGCGCGATGAACTCGGGTTCGAGGATCACATCCATCGAGCGCGGCCTGGGAATGTCGACCTTGATCTCGGCCTTGATCTTGCCGGGCCTGGCCGTCATCACCAGGACACGATCACCCAGGACGAGCGCCTCGTCTATGTCATGGGTAACGAACAGCACGGTTTTTTGCTGCCTCTCCCAGACGCGCAAAAGCAGTTTCTGCATGGTGCCGCGAGTCTGGCTGTCCAGGGCCCCGAATGGCTCGTCCATCAACAGAACGGCCGGGTCGTTGGCAAGGGCGCGCGCGATCGCCACGCGTTGCTTCATGCCGCCGGAAAGCTGGGCAGGGTAGTGGTCGGCAAAAGGCGCGAGGCTGACTTCGTCGAGATACTGGTCGACGATCTGCTTGCGCCGCCGCGCCGGCAGGCCCTTGCGCTTGGGCCCATACTCGATGTTGGCGCGCACGGTGAGCCAGGGAAACAAGGTGTAGCTCTGGAACACCATGCCTCTGTCGGGGCCGGGTTCGATCACTTCCCTGCCATCGACCTTGATGCTGCCCGAAGTCGCGTCATTGAGGCCGGCCGCAAGGTAGAGCAGGCTGGATTTGCCGCATCCCGAAGGGCCGACGATGACGCAGAACTCGTTCTTGGCCACCTTCAGCGACACATCGTCCAGCGCCAGCACGCCGTTGGCGTCGCCGTAACGCAATGTCACGTCTTCGATGGCCATCGTCGTACCGGTCGAGCGCGGATCGCCGGTCGTCGCGGCCGTGCCGGCCAGATCGTTCGCCTTGATGGTCTCGCTCATTGCTACCCTTGATCCGACTGCGGTTTGCGAGTTTGCGTTCAAAATCAGGATGCCCATGGCGCGACCCTCGCCCGGATAATGCGGAACGCCGTGTCTGTGATGAGGCCCAGAAGCCCTATCGCGGCGATCGCCATGAAGATCACGTCGACCTGGAAGCCTCGCATCGCCTTCAGGCTGATATAGCCGAGGCCGCTCGACGCGGCGACGAGCTCGGCCACGACCAGATAGGTCCAGGCCCAGCCCATGGTGACGCGAAGCGTGTCGAGGATCGCTGGAAGCGCGGCCGGGAAAATGATGTGCCACACGGCTTCGCTGCGCTTGGTGCCCAGAGTGTAGGAGGCGTTGACCAAATCCCTGGACACGCTGCGCGCGCAGTCGGAAATCATCACCAGCTGCTGGAAGAAGGTGCCGAAGAAGATGACCGCTATGCGCTGTTCGATACCGATGCCGATCCAAAGGATGAACAGAGGCACGAAGGAGGTCACGGGCAGGTAGCGGATGAAGTTGACCAAGGGTTCCAGGGGCGCCTGCACCACCCGGTAGGTCCCCATCCACAGCCCCAGGGGTACCGAGATCAGCGAGGAGACGATGAAGCCCAGGATCACCACCTTGGCGCTGGTCAAAGTGTGATAGAAGAGGCTGCCGTCCAGAGACATGCGATAGGTCGTCTGCAGCACGGTTCCGGGCGTCGGCAGGAACATGTTCGGCACGACGCGGCCGTAGGACAGAAGAGCCCAGCCGCCGATCACGACCACCCACATCGCCAGCGCGAGTGTTGTTGCCGTGCTGGCGGGAATGTTGGCGAATGGGGTCGTCAGGCGTGTCCACGCCGTCCGCCTCTGTGCCATGGGTGGCCTCCGTTGATCTTCTGAAGCGCGAAGCTCTGGCCTGCCGAAAACCGGGATCGGCCCAGACGGAGCGACCCCGGTTTCTCGAAGGCTCACTGCTCCTTGATGAAATCGGTGTCGAGGATGGTTTTCGCGTCGATCGTCATCTTGAGCTTGCCGGCCTTGCCCCAGATGTCCTGCGCGAAGTTCACCAGCTCGGACGCCTCGCTCTTCTGCGGCGTGCCGAAGAACTCCAGGTTACGATCGTGGTCGTAATAGCGCACGCCTTTGGCGCCGGCCGCGAAATCCTCTGGCTTTTCGAGATAGCCGCCAATGCCCTTGGCCATGATCTCATAGGCCTTTTCCGGATTGGTCTTGATGAATTCGACCGCCTTGTAATAGCCCTTGACGAGGCCCTTCACGTCCTCGGGATGCTTTTCGATGAGATCGCATTTGAGGGCGATCACATCCACGATCAGGCCAGGGGTGGTCGTGGAATCGATCAGCACCTTTCCCTTGCCGCCCTTGCGGACTTCGGTGAGGTGCGGCTCCCAGGTCACGGCGGCGGGAACCTGGCCGGCGATGAAGGCCGTCGCCGCGTCATCGGCGGTCATGTTGGTGATGGTGACGTCGTCCTCGGTCATGCCTTCCTTTTTCAGGAGCACATTGAACCAGAATTCGGAAACGGAGCCCTCGTTCAAGGCCACCTGCTGGCCCTTCATATCCTTGAGCGACTTGACGTCGGGTTGTGTGACGACGCCATCACCGCCGTGGCTGTCGTCGAGCGCCAGGACATATTTGAAACAGAGATCGTCCGAGCGGTATTTCATCAGCTCGTCGACGGTGGAGGCGGCGCCATCGAGATCGCCACCGGCGACCGCCGCCATGTAAAGCGCTGATTCTTCTATGATCTTCAGGTCGACATCGACGCCGGCTTCCTTGAAGTAACCAAGGTCGCGGGCAAGAAACAACGGGCCGTAGCCCACCCAGGTCGTCATGCCAAGGCGAATGGCGCCCGCGTTGGCAGGAGCGGCAAGCCCCAAGCCCAGCAAGCCTGCGCCGACCGCGCTCATCAGGCGATTTCGGAAAGTCTTCATCGTCGTGGTTCCCCTATGGCTGTTGCCGGCATCGGCCTCATTCAAGCGGCGTATGCCGGCTCTTGTTTTGGCAGCCGCTCTTGTTTGGGCGTCGCCTCCCAAGCGAGCCTTGCGTGTTCTAAGGTCCGCAAGAGAGCATTCGGGCCGGATCGCAAAAAGAAGTCTTTTTCTGCCTATTGCTTCGTCGAAACCGAAGCGGTCCATCACCGATCGGCGGCCTGGTTCTGGGACCCCTGGCCGGTCCATTTCCGTCGGCCCGTCGACCGAAGCGGCCTCGATGCCATGGCGCTCGAAGAGACGGGTGTCCCGTGCGGGAACCGCTCCTGCAAAAGGCACAGGAACCGACGCCGGCGGCCGGCGTTTTGCTGCGGGGTGGATCGCATGCGAAACCAGGAAGCGGGTGGTGCCTGAAGGCAACGCGGCTCGCTGGCCGAAAGGGCGGAGATCATGTGATGAGTATTTTCTATCGGGCGGCCAAGATTGCGGAGCAGGCCCATGCATCGCAGCACGACAAGACAGGAGGCCCCTATATCGACCATTGCCGTCGAGTGGTCGACGCTGTCGAGACGATGGACCAGAAAGTCGTCGCCTATCTGCACGACGTCCTGGAAAAAAGCGACGGCTGGAACCGGACCAGACTCGAAGAGGCGGGCTTCGGACCGACGATCGCCGCAGCGGTCGATGCCATGACACGCAGAGAAGGCGAGGACTATTTCGCATTCGTACGCCGGGCTGCATCGAACCCATTGGCGCTGCCGGTAAAACGGGCGGATCTGACCGACAATATCTGGCAATCACGGCAGATCGGAGCATCCACGGCCAGATATGAAGAGGCGCTGCGCATTCTTGACGACGAGTTCACCAAGTGAATGCAGGGATGCTGGCGGCAAACGCGCCACGGCATGCCACATGCGCCACCGGTCGATGCCCGTAGCCGCGCGATTTGGCCAAGATGCATGATTACGGGGACCAACCCGTTTGGTAATTTTCGTACCATGTTTTTTCGTGACGCGCCGGGCGGATGGTTTTATGAATCCGACGATCGATCCGCGGCCGGCACGCTTCTGGTGCGCGATGCCTGATCGCCTTCGGGTCGCTTCGAGACCAAGGTGACGCCCATGCGGGAATTGCCGAAAGACATTGACGCCGATGTGGTGATTGAAATCAGCAGGTTGCTGGACGACAGCCCGCTTTTCACGCCTGTCCGGGTTCATGAACTCACAGCAAGGGTAAGGCAGAACGTGAAGACGGGGTTGCCGGATCGTTCGATCGAAGAGCTGATCGTGGAAATGGCCTCCGCGCGTCGGTTGGCCATGGCCTTCGAGCTGCCTGGATCAGAGAATGTGGTGCAAATTCCAGAGCGCCTCCCACGCTGACCGGATCAAGGTGACGCGCTCTACCCGGCAGTCGGGACAAGCGATGCCTCGAACACCTGGGCGCCCGCCTCATTGCGCACCTTGACGGTGATCTTGACCAGATCGCGATCCGGCGTTTCGTCGCGAGCGACATCCTGCAAGATGCGAATGGCTTCCGCCCTCGCCTGTTCTCGCGATTCGAACGGCTGGCCATCGTCGTCCGGCACGAGGCCATCGCCAAAGATCGAAATGATACAGTTTCATTTTCGGGCAGCCTTGGACACCTTAGCGTGCTAAATATTCGGCGGCGCTGGTGGTTCCCTATCCGCTCCGGCGCTTGCACCAGAGTGCGGCCAGGCTGCCGATTGATAGTGTCCGCCATCTTCCGAAGGCCTGCGGTCCGGCTGCCATGCTTGCGTCCGAGATCGGCGTTTCAACCCCGATCGTTTCGAGGCTATCATGTTAGAGTCTCTCTACCTGCAACTCGGCCAGCACGACACTCTCTCGGACGAAGAGAAGGCCTTGTTGGCCGAAACGGTTTCTTTTGGACGGGAGTTCGAAAAGGGGCAGGACCTGGTCGGAGTGGGATCCCGGCCAAGCTATAGCACCATGCTGCTGGACGGCCTGGCGGCACGCTATAAGGTGCTCGAGGACGGCGGCCGGCAGTTCACGTCCTTGCAGGTGCCCGGCGACTTTGTAGATCTCCACGCCTTTTTGCTCAAGACCATGGATCACGGTATCGTCGCACTTGCACCTTGCCGGGTGATGTTCGCGGATCACAACAAGCTGAAAGCCATCACCGAACAGGCTCCTCACCTGGCCCGGCTGTTGTGGCTTGACACGCTGGTCGATGGCGCCATTCATCGCGAATGGATCGTGGCAATGGGCCGCCGCTCCAAGACCTCGCATCTGGCCCATCTCATATGCGAACTGTTCGTGCGCCTGCAGGCGGTGAAACGCACCGACGGCATGAGCTTCCATCTACCGCTGTCACAGGCTGAAATGGCCGACGTACTCGGGTTGTCGGTCGTGCACATGAACCGGGTGATCGGGGGCCTGAAGAAGATCAAGGTGATTACCTGGACGAACCATACGGTCACCATTCTGGACTGGGAGCAACTTGCCGGGATTGCCGAGTTCGACCCTACCTATCTGAGCATGAACAATGAGCCGAGATAGACGGCCTTGGCTCAATGTGCGGTGCTGCTTTTCTCTTCAAAAAACTGAATGCCCCGCACAGCAACCTTCTTGGTGATCAAGCCTTTAGATCTGCATCCGATCGCTCTGTACCGGTCCGCTCCCGCAGCATGGCAATGGCGGCTTGCATCGATGAAAAGGGGCCGTTCTGCAACTCGTCGAGAATGGCGTCCACCGACGCCGCGACATTTGTCGGTTCGGCATTTGCCGACATGGACTGCTCTATTTGGTAGCAGGTATTAAAGGCGCTTGATACCAGCCAGCTTCAACCGAAGCCTTTGGCCCTCGGCATAGGCCAGGGCGAAGGATTCGAGCTCGAATTGGCAGGTGGTTTCCTGACCGTCGCATATCACGCGGACGAACCATTCGCCGCACCCTTCGACGACCTCGATCTGGGTTCCGACTTTGCTTTTGTGCTGGCTACTGTGCACGGCTTCCTCCCAAGCATCAGCCAATGCGGAATTTTCACGCGGAACGAGGTTCCGTCATTTAAATTTGATGACTTTTCACTGTACGGTTTTTACCAAGTCGTGCCGAAATCACCGCGCGCTCTACCTGCGCATACGACCCGAACGGCTATCGAGCTGCCGCAGTCACGCGCCAGACCGTGTTTCCGACATCGTCCGCAATCAACAAAGCACCCGACTTGTCGACGGCAACGCCCACGGGCCGGCCATGCGCCTTGTTGTCATCGTCAAGGAAACCGGTGACGACGTTCTGAGGCTTGCCGTCGGGATGACCTCCATTGAATGGTATGAAAACGACCTTGTAGCCGTTGAAGCGCTTGCGGTTCCAGCTGCCATGTTCGCCGACAAACGCGCCATTGCGATAGGATTCGGGCAGATTGGTACCGGTGTAAAATGCCAGGCCCAAGGGCGCGACATGGGAGCTCAGTGCATAGTCCGGGGGGATCGCCTTGGCGACCAGGTCGGGCCGCTGCGGCATCACCCGCGGATCGACATGCTGGCCATAGTAGCTGTAGGGCCAGCCATAAAACGCGCCGTCCTTGACCGAAGTCATGTAGTCGGGAACCAGATTGGGGCCGAGTTCGTCGCGCTCGTTGATGACGGCCCAAAGGGCTCCGCTCTGCGGCTCCCAACTCAAACCGTTCGGATTGCGCAGCCCGCTTGCGAAAATGCGCGAACGGCCCGTCGCCCTGTCGACCTCCCAGATGGCGGCGCGGTCCTTTTCCGCCTGGATGCCGTTCTCGGTGATGTTGCTGTTGGAGCCGACGCCGACATAAAGCAGCGATCCGTCCGGGCTGGCGACGAGAGATTTGGTCCAGTGGTGATCGATCGGGCCGCCGGGCAGCGGCGTCAGCACGGTGCCCGGCGCGGTGATCTTGGTATCGCCTGGCTTGTAGGGATAGCGCACGATGGCGTCCGTGTTGGCGACATAGAGGTCGTTGCCGACCAGAGCCACACCGAAGGGCGAATTGAGATGGTCGAGGAAGACGCCCTGGACATCGGGCACACCATCGCCGTTCGTATCGCGCAGCAAGGTTATGCGGTTGCTTCCTTCGGTGCCGCCGCCCGACGTCGCCATGGACTCGATCCAGCCCATGATCAAGTCCTTCGGACGCTTGATCGCGGCGGCGGGCGGTGCCACGGACTCGACCACGAGAATGTCGCCATTCGGCAAGGTGTAGAGCGAGCGCGGATGCTTCAATCCCTTGGCGAATGCCTGGATCTGCAAACCCTTCGCAACCGTGGGTTTGTCGTCCTGTTTCCAGCCAATGATCGAAGCGACATGCATTGGCGGAACCAGATATTGCGTCGGTTCGGGCAGTGTCGGGTTCGGCCCGACCTGGCCGCTTGGGTCTGGGTCGTCGCTGCAGGCAGGCAATGCCAGAAGCGATCCGCACAGCAGGCCCAACCCCATGGCATGCCGGATGTGTCTGTTGGAAACCCGCATGGCGCTCATTCGACCGCCTCCACGGGAGCGCGGCCGGTGCTCCACCGCAGCAGCCACACGAGAAGCATGACGATCACTGCCGCCGCGGAGAGGATGAGCCCTGTCGGCACGACCGACGTCCAGGCGTCACGACTGTGCACCAGCGCGTTGAAGAGCGACAGCACAAGCACCACCAGGCTGCCGAACAGATAGGCCCAGCGTACTGGGAACATCCGACCGGTGAAGAGATCAACAAGTGCCGCAATCACCGCAAGCGCACCCATCACCAGACCGGCCAACAATAGCCATGCGGAAAAATCGGCCCACATCATCTCCGCGGTCCGCCAATAAGCGAGGTCAGTGAGGAGCGTGCCGATGAAACAGGCATTTGCGATCGCCATTGGCGCCCGATAGATCGGACGCCTGGCGACCACCGGCATTGATCGCGAATTGACCATGGACCTTCTCCACCCCTGCTCCAGATGGCACCTGGGCTTCAAACAAACCTGGAGTTGAGAGGTTCCGGGAACAGTTTTCGTTCAAGGACTTGTGATTGCCTGGCCAATGCCGATCAATGACGGTTCGGCGCACGCGAAGCCTGGGCGTGCTAAGTTTCGTACGCTTCTTACCAACCCTTTGACCTTTATTGTCAGTCTTCCCTGGACGACTAGATTGGCTAGGCGGCATTCTCAAACCATGCCGCAATGGCCGACGCGGGCTTAGGCAATGTGCCGTCACCGGCATCGCCGCGTCGGCCATTCCCGCAATTCCGGCCCTGCAACCCGGCAGCGATGGCGGTCAGTTGAGCGGACGGTCCTGCCTCGACGGGTTCTTTGAACCGAGGTCCCCGACCAGCCGGCGGTATTGCAGCTCGGGAGGGCCGTAAGAGTCCCGTGCCAGCATCATGAGACCATGCCGATCCCGGATCGTGATTTCGCCGCGGCGGGCTCGGATGTAGCCATGGCTCTCGATTGTCTGAAGCCCCACGGTAACCCCGGGGCGCCTGACGCCCAGCATGACGGAAAGGAATTCGTGGGTTATCGTAAGCCTGTCACCGACGGTTCGGTCGCTGCACATCAGAAGCCATCTCGCCAGCCGGACCTCCAGGCTGTGCCGCGCGTTGATCGATGCCGTGTAGCTCGTCTGGATATGGAGATATTGGACGTAGCGCAACAGGAACGGCCGCAAGGTAGGGCTATCTTCCAAGGCCTCGAGGAATGGCGCGGCGCTCATCCGTAGCGCTTCACTGGTGGACTGGACGTAACAATCGAAGCTTGCCAGGTCGTCGCCCATGATCAGCGCCGAACCGGTCATGCCTTCAAAGCCGATTATTCCGACCTCTGCTTCCGCCGTCACCGAAGCCTTGGCGACGACCGATGCGATGCCACTCTCCAAGAAATAGACGGCCTCGATCTTTTGGCCTTCGTTCTCCAACGGCGATCGCAACTCCAGAAAAACGCTCTTGAGATGCGGCCGCAGCCGTTCGAAATCGTCCGCGCTCATCCGGCGCAACAACTCGCTCTTGGCCTGCAGAACCTTGCGATCCACGAAATGCTCTCCACCTGGGCAAGAGCACTAGGATCTCTCGGCCGCCCGCGCCGCTCGAACGAGCGGACGGTGGCAAAACATAGACTGTCCCACCCGGCCAGCACTAGGCAGGCGGCGGTCTCGGTATGAAACCGACAGTAGCTGCTGTGGAAAAAATCGCAAGTTTCGTCGGCTATCCATCCTTCGCCAGAAGGCGAGCTTCCCTGAGGATCGAGGAGCGGTCGAACCCTATCAGCAACACTATGTCACGTATCTGCTGTTCCGTAGCGCCCGATTCCCGGGCAAGTGCACGCACGACTTCGGCCGCTAGACCGGGGCGTTCAGGGTCTTTCGCCATGACATCCTAGCCTCACGCTGGGGCAGGAGTGCGATGGTCGCTCCCAAGCGTCAACGCCCGTATTGTGCTGCTGACGACCCTTTTTTGTACGCTTTCATACTGAACTTAGCGAATCAATTCGACCGAGCCCCGCTCGGGCGGTTCCGCCGTGCCGTTTGTCTTCGCCCACAAGCTCTTTGCAGATGACATCCACCGATTTTCGATCGGCTGGGTGAGCACCCCGTTGCGCTTCCTGGCGCGGCGCGCATCGTCCTGCGAAAAGAGCTCTGAAGGAGGCCTCTGCCAAAGTGGCGACCCCTCACCCCCGCCACAGCGATTGCGGCTGCTGTCAATGCTCGAGCGCGTGATGCGGTCGCCAATTCTGTCGCGCCGGCAGCACAAACGCGAGGTCGCAAAGGATTAGGGGCGGCAGCTCTATGGCGCGCTTCGAATGAGCAGCCGCCGTGGCAGCCGGGACTAGTGACCTTCCGGGTGCCTTCAATTGCTGTTTCCGACCGTAAAAAAAACTGATTTGGGAGGGCCTACTTTAGAGATATTTAAATTAGCAATTTGGTGCATTGCAGTATAATTTGATGTGCGGTGCAGCAGCAATGCAGCACGCTGGTTTCGGGAGGTGACGCCGCTTTGGGTTTTGCGGCAAAGAATCTGCGCCCCAGCGCGAATGTCTGCTCCGAAGGCGCGGCCGGTGGCGCCGCGTCATCGAGAAGCTCGGCGGCCTCGCCGTCACAATACCCGCATAGCCAATTGTCGCGGAGAAACAGAGGCCTATGATCCGAGACAATGCCACGGTGGGCGTTGTGGTGCCGATGTTCAATGCCGAACGAACCATTCGTGCGACCCTGAACAGCATCTGCAGGCAAGACTATCAGGCCCTTGACATCATCGTGGTCGACGACGGGTCGACGGATCTGTCTGCTTCAATTGTGGCCTCTTATGCCGAACAAGATCGGCGCATACGCCTGGTAGAGCAGTCAAACGCCGGCGTCGCGAAAGCTCGCAACCGAGGCGCTGCTTCTACCGATGCGAGGTTCCTCGCGTTCATTGATGCGGATGATCTTTGGGCCCCATCCAAAATCGCGCTTCAGATGTGTGCCTTGCAGCAGGGTGGCTCTTCTGCAGGCCTGGCATATTGCTGGTTTGCCGATATAGACGGCGATGGCCGGGTATTCTCATTGCATAACCGACCCGACGCCGAGGGTCGCGTCCTCCAACGCATGTGCAGGACGAATTTTGTCGGCAACGGAAGCTCAATGCTGGTTCGACGCTCCGCATTTGAGCGCGTAGGAGGCTTTGATCCTTCCTTGAGGGCCAGGAACGCACAAGGCTGCGAAGACCTGCTGATGTGCCTTAGAATCGCGGAACATTACGAGTTCCGCGTCGTTCGTCAACACCTCGTGGGCTACCGGATGACAAACATCAACATGTCGAGCGATGTCATGCAGATGCTTCGTTCGTGTGAAATTGTGCTCGCCGAATTTCGCGAAAAATACCCGGAATTCGGGGGCGAGCTCGACGATCATCTGGTCGACATGCTGCATTGGCTCGCCGTGAGAGCGTTGATCTGCGGACGGCTTTCCGCAGCGTACGACCTGTTCAAGAGACTCGTTGTCCTGGAGCCGGGCACGGCTATTTCTCGTCTGCCGAACATGCTGGACATTTATTGCCGGGCCAGATTGGTCCCGCGCTGGATCAAAATTCGAGTGAAGAGGGTGCAAAACAAGAACGCCGAGTTCCAGCCTCACTACGCAGAGAGGATCTGGTGAACCTGTTCATGCAATTGCGGCGGCTTTTTCGCCTGTCAGCAGCGCCAGCGTGGGCTGGACCGACTGTGGTGGGGCTTGGACTGGTTGCGGCGGTTCTGGAAGGTGCCGGTCTCGTCCTGTTCATCCCGTTGCTGCAGAGCCTCGGAGCCTCGCCACCTCAGTCCGGTCGATGGCAGCCGGTATTTGACCAGCTCCTGTCGTCCATTCCGCAGCACCGCCTAACCGCGTTCCTGGTCGGAGCGCTGTGTGTCAGCATCATTCTCAAAAATGCGGTCCACCTTATCAACACCTGGGTGACCAGATATGTCGACGGCCTCGTTGCGCATCGGTTGCGATCCAGGGTTTTTGATCAGACGATAAGTTCGTGCATCGATTACCGGGTTGAAAACAGACGATCGGACATCATCACGACGATTGCCAATAATACCTGGAAGGTCAGCCAAGGGCTGAGCCTGGCCTATCGCTTGATGATCTGCTTTTGCACCTTCGTGGTCTTCGTTCTCTTGATGCTCTTGATCTCGGTTCGATTGACCTTTTTTTCCATGATTTTTCTGCTCTTCGGTGCAATGGCCATTCGCCTGGCCACGCGACGTGCAGACGAGACCGGCAAGGCCGTCGTCGAAGAAAACAAGCAGTTCGGCCTCAGGATGTGGGAAAGCATAAATTCACTGCAGTTGATCCGTGCCTTCGCTCAAGAAAACTACGAGCAAGATCGGTTCCTTAAGACATCGGACAGGGTGCGGCGCCGCCTACTGAGGCTCGACATGCTTTGGGCTACTCCCGGGCCGGTGTCCGAGGTATCGATCACGGTTCTGATCGGCGCACTCGTCGTCATTGCAGAGTCCGCAAGCATAGGAATCGCGGCGCTCGCCGCTTTCCTGTCGCTCCTTTATCGCCTCCAGGGTCCAACGCGGGAATTGCTGCAATCGAAGATCGCGCTGGACGGGCTTGCCGGCGCTATAGACGATGTGGACGATTTTCTACGCACAACGCAAACGCCCTTTCTCAGCCAAGGCAATCTGTCAGCCCCTCCACTCAGGACGGCAGTGGAATTCCGCGGCGTCTCCTTTCGTTATGCGCCAGATCAGCCACTTGCACTGCACGACGTCTCCTTCAGCATTCCCGCCGGCAAGACCACAGCCATTGTTGGAGAGTCGGGTGCCGGCAAGTCGACCCTCATGGTGCTGCTCTTTCGCTTTATGGACCCTACTTCAGGGGAAGTGCTTGCCGACGGCGTGCCGCTTTCGGGTTTCGAGTTGCGCAGTTGGCGCAAGCGACTGTCGTTGATGTCTCAGGAAGTGTACCTCTTCAACGATACCATCGCGGCCAATATCGCCTACGGCGATTTCGATACCAATCAGCACGACCTGCGCGAGGCGGCCCGCATAGCAAAGGCGGACGATTTCATCCGCTTGCTTCCGGAGGGCTACGAAACGCAGATCGGCGACCAGGGAATGCGCCTGTCGGGCGGCCAAAGGCAGCGGATTGCACTTGCCCGGACCATTCTTCGCAACCCCGACATTCTCCTGCTGGACGAAGCCACGAATGCGCTCGACGTTGAGACGGAACAGGCATTCCAGATCGCGCTCGAGCAGTACTCGCACAATCGCACCGTTGTGGTCATTGCTCACCGCCTGTCGACCGTCCAGGCCGCCGACCAGATCATCGTCATGTCCAAAGGACGGGTGATCGAAGTCGGTTCGCCGGATCAACTCCTGAAGCGACCGGGTCATTTTTCAAAACTTCACGGGTTTCAACACGGACGTGTTGCCGTGGGAACGAACTAAGACGATGGGCTACAAAATTGTCGACGTCGAGTTGTCAAGTCCGCTGGCGCCGATTGAGCTTGGGCCGCAGCAGGATGGCGTTGGTCTCATTGCCCGCTGGCAGAACCGGCTTGTCGGGTTCGAGATGATCACACTCCCCACCACGGGGGTTCTTTCGGCGGAAAGACTGAGATCCATTGCCGATCAACGCTTCGCCCCCCGTGTTCTCGTTGCCAAAATGGAAGAGGAGTTGCGGCGACGAAGACCGGTAGCGGAGCCGGCATTGCCGAGCCTCTCAATCGCGATTTGTACGAAAGACCGCGCCGAACGTCTTTCCCGGCTGCTGGCTTCGCTCGACGATATCCGCCGGAAGTCCGCTTTTCCGTTCGTCGAAATCCTGGTCGTGGACAATGCGTCCGCGGATTCGGCTACACGCGAAGCCGTCCAGCGCTTCAAAGACATTCGTTACGTTTTCGAGCCGAGGGCCGGGCTTGATTTTGCAAGAAACGCAGCTGTTCGTTCCGCGTCGGGCAGCATGATCGCCTATCTGGACGATGACGTGGTCGTTGATCGCAACTGGCTTGAGGGCCTTGCCAAGGTTTGCCGGGATCATCCCGGTGCCGGCGGCTTTACCGGCTTGGTGCTGCCGCTTCGCCTCGACACAGAGGCCCAGATCTTTTTCGAACAGCGAGGCGGATTCGGCCGCGGCTTCAACCGCAATGAATTCCACAACGCCCGATTTGACAACCCGCTGCATCCGGTCGGGTCTGGTATTCTCGGCGCTGGCTGCAACATGGCCTTCGACCGCGCACTGCTCCTTTCGCTCGGAGGGTTTGACGAAGCGCTCGACACTGGAGCACCGCTGCCTGGCGGTGGCGATCTCGACATTTTCTATCGCGTGCTGCGTTCAGGCCGGTCCATGGTCTACGAACCAGAGTACGCGGTTTACCATGAGCACCGAGAGACGATCGACCAATTGAGACGGCAATATTGGACGTGGGGCCTTGGTATGATGGCCTTCCTTGTCAAAAGCCGTCGGACTGACGCAGCGCTCAGAGCACGGCACCGCGCCATGGTTCTCTGGTGGTTCTTCGATCGGCTGAAAGTGCTGGCACGCGCGGTGCGCAAGCTTCAAGGTCGGGATTTCCGTTTCGCCATTGCAGAGCTGTGGGGCGGCATTCACGGCCTTGCAGGCGAATATGATCGCTCGCGTGTCCGCGTGCAGGCGATTCGGGAGCTGAACCAGTGAGTGGCGGCGCCTTCCGTATCAGGCAAATCGATCTCGGCTCTCCCGATGCGGACGTCGAGGCGGGCGATACTCCTTCGCTATCGATTTTTTGGTGGAAGGACTTGCCGCTGGGAATGCGAGCGTCCTTGCCTGACGAATTGCCATACACAGAGGCACGCTTGAGGCAGCTTGCAGCGGAATTTTCGGCAGCACAATTGGCTGCCCGCAGCATCAGACTGGGCGCCCCGTTGCGGGCGACTTATGAAGGATGGCCAAAGTCCGTGCTCTCTTTGACTGCAGCGCTCGATGCCAAGGATCTCGTCGGTTGCCTCGATGAGCTTGCAACTGCGTCGTCCGCGCCCGCGCAGCACATCTCGGTGGTCATTTGTACGCGTGATCGCGGCCCCGCGCTGGCGCAGTGCCTTCAAAGTGTTGCCAGGCAGCGCAGCGCTCCCGGCGAAGTCATCGTCGTTGACAATTCGCGCGACGCCAATGCATGGCCAGTATGTATCCGCTTCCCCGACATCCGTTACGTTCACGAGCCACGCCCCGGGCTGAGCGCTGCCCGATCCGCCGGCATTCGTGCAAGCCGTCGCGATATCATCGCCTTCACAGATGACGACGTCGAGGTCCATCCGGGCTGGACTGCCGAAATCGCGCGTGCCTTTGCAGAGTGGGACGTCGAGGCATTGACCGGCCTGGTGCTGCCAGCCCGGCTCGATACGATTGCCCAACGCCGCTTCCAGTTCGACATGGGCGGTTTTGGCACCACCTTCGTGCCGCTTATCTTCGACCAACGCTTCTTCGAGGAGACTCGGCCAAGCGGAGCGCATGTCTGGAAAATCGGCGCCGGGGCCAATATGGCCTTTCGGCGATCTGCCTTCGATCGGGTAGGCTCGTTCGACGAGCGCCTCGGCGCCGGTGCTGCCGGATGTTCGGAGGATTCGGAGCTATGGTACCGGCTTCTGGCAACAGGAGGGGCTTGCCTTTATGAACCCCGGGCCGTCGTCTTCCATCATCATCGCCGCGACTGGCCGGGCTTTAGGCGGCAGATAAAGGCCTATATGAAGGGCCACGTCGCAGCTCTCGTCGCACAATATGATAATTTCGGGGACCGCGGAAACATCGACCGTATCTGGAAGCAGCTACCTGCATATTTCGTAAGAACATTCGTCAAGACGCTTTTCGAAGGCCCCCCCGGCAGGATCGGAATCCTGGCGGCAGAAGTCCAAGGCTGGCTGGCGGGTCTCCAGTTTCTCTTGCGTTTCGGCTGGCGAAAACGGCGAACATCAAATTGGCTGAGGAAAACCCGATGATCCGCAAGGCGTCGCTCGGACAGTTCCTGTCTCGAAATCCATTTCCAAACAGCCTGACGGACGGCCTTTTTTACCGTGAGAAGATGCGGGCGATTCATCGCGTTGCGCCCGTGACGATCGAGGGGCCTGGGCGGATATTGGAAATTGGGGGCGGCCGCAGCGGACTGGCAAGCATCCTCTACCCGAAGGCGGACATCGTTACCCTCGATCTCGATCCCGAGTTGGGCAAGCACCAGCCAGATTGGGCAAGGTCGACCTTCGTCTGCGGCGATGCCTGTGACCTCCCCTTCCCGGATGACAGCTTCGACGTCGCGACGCTCTTTGACGTGCTTGAACATATCGAGGATGACCGCAGCGCGGCACAAGAGGCCTTGAGGGTCGTGCGACCCGGCGGGTATGTTCTTGTCTCGACGCCGCATGCCGATTGGCACTACCCGTATTTCCGCATCATGAAGCCCTATTGCCCGCATGAGAGCGAACTGATGCAGGAATGGGGTCACGTCCGGCGCGGCTACCGGGATCCGGAACTCGCAGCGCTCTTCGACAGTGCGCCGGAGCGCCGGGCCACGTTCATCAACCCGGTGACGGCACTCTTTCACGACATCGCATTTTCTCGTCTTGGACGCCGTCGCCGCAACCTTCTTTACGCTCTCGCAGCGCCCATAACGGCCGTCGGCTACGCGCTGCACCGACGCTCGACACGCGGCACGGAGACGGCCTTTTCCTGGCGCAAATGAATTCTCTGGGCAAATGATCGGCCGCGCTTCCCTTGTCATCGCTCTCTTTCCGTGGGGCGACGTCGTGGAGGAATTCCTCGATCCGATAGGGTTGCGGCTCAAGGATTTCGTCGAACAGATGACCGGCGGATGGCTGTTTGGTTACGCCTCCGCCCTACAGCTAGCCCGACACAGACCGGTCATTGTTTGCGCTTCTGAGCACGCCTCGGAGATAGAGTGCCACTACCATGCCGGAACGGGTGTGCCGATCTGGATTGTTCCTGGCAGACGCGCGCGCCAAGGTCACTCCGCAGCGGCTCACAGTCTGCGACGCTGGGCCGCGACGCCGCTCCCGGCGTTCCGCAAGGTTCTCGCCCGGTCGCAATGCGACGTAATTCTCGTTCAAGAATATGAGTACACCCGCTTTGATGCGCTTGCCTGTTTGGCGCGCCGTATGCGCATTCCGCTCTACGCAACCTTCCAGGGCGGAGACCGGACGCTCTCCTGGATTGAGGCGATTGCCAGACAGGCGTCGCTCCGTGCCTGCAGCGGCTTGATCGTTGCATCGGCTGCGGAGCGTGAACGTGTCGCCAAAGCCTACCCGCACATTGCCCTCAACATCGCAAATATCGCCAACCCGATCGATTCCAGCGAATGGAAAGCGATAGGGCGCCAGCAAGCGCGGCAAGCCCTTGGGTTGGCGCGTGAGGTTTTCGTCGTCGTCAACCACGGACGTATCGACATTCGTCGGAAAGGGCTCGATGTGCTCCTGAAAGCCTGGTCCTTCTTTGCCAGTGACGCCTCATCGGAACTGGTTATCATTGGCTCGGGGCAGGACCGAGACGTCTTTGCCAGGCTGTTGAGCGAGGCCAAATTGCCGAATGCAAGATGGCTTTCCCACTACACCACGGATCGATCGATGATCCGGCATTGGCTTTCAGCGGCGGATGCCTATGTCACGGCCTCCCGCATCGAAGGCATGCCAGTCGCACCGCTGGAGGCGATGGCCTGTAGCCTTCCGGTCATTGCTACCGACGCACAGGGTCTGCCCGACATTTTGGAAAACGGCGAAGCATCCGGCGGTCTCATTGTTCGGAGGGATCAGCCGGCAGAAATTGCGCACGCGCTGAAGAAGCTGAAGGATGATCCGGGCATGCGGAACCGCCTCGGCCAAGCGGCGCGGAAGCGGATAGAGGAAAACTTCTCGCTCGGCGCAGTTTCTGGCGCTCTTGATCGTTGGTTGACCGCGCGGTAGCGCCTCTTGTGAAAGATCGTTACTGCCGGCTACGGTACCACGCCAGCGCCGTCTCGACGATCCTGTCGATACCGGATTGCTCGGGCACCCAGCCGAGTTCCCGCTCGGCCTTGCCGGCGGCGGCAACAAGCGCTGGAGGGTCGCCCGGCCTGCGCGGCCCGTAAGCTACCGGGAGGCGCACCCCCGAAGTTCGGCTCACAGCGTCGACCAGTTCGTTCACCGTCGTACCCGCCCCGGTTCCGAGATTGTAGACGTGGACGCCCTTGTCGCCGAGAAGCTTTTCCGCTGCCAGCACGTGGGCGCGGGCGAGGTCGACAACGTGGATGTAGTCTCTCACTGCGGTTCCGTCGCGGGTGTCGAAATCGGTGCCGTTGATGGTAAAAATACGGCCCGGCCTCAGTGCGGCTTCAATGGCAAGCGGAACGACATGTGTTTCGGGTTCATGCCTTTCGCCGATTTCGCCGTCGGGATCGCATCCGGCAGCGTTGAAATACCGAAGCACGACCGCGTCGAGGCCACGAGCAACCGATAGATCCTCCACCATCCTTTCGATGATGAATTTCGACCACCCGTAGGGATTGACGGGCGACTGCGGGTGCATCTCGTCGATCGGAAAACGAACCGGAATACCATAAGATGCGCAGGTGCTGGAAAAGATCAGCTTGTCCAGGCCGGCCTTCAGCATTTCCTCGAGCAAGACCAGGGTCCCGAAACTGTTGTTCCGGTAGTAAAGATCCGGCCGCTCGACGGACTCTCCGACATAAGCGTAAGCAGCGAAATGAGCCACCACGTCCGGCCGATACTGGTGGAGGGCTGCCGCCACGGCCGCGGCGTCGGAAATATCTGCCTCGATCAACGGTCCCCACTTGACCGCGTCGCGCCAGCCCCGCGAGAGATTGTCGTAGGCAATAACAGACCATCCGGATTGGGCGAACGCCTTGCAGCAGTGCGACCCGATATAGCCGGCCCCCCCAGTGACCAGGACTGTCTTCATTCGGCGGCGGCGTGCCGGACATGCCCAGACGAAGCCAGGTCCTCGAAATACGCAATGGTCTTGGCAAGGCCATTACGCAATGCGACTCTTGGCTTCCATTCGAGTTCGCGCGCAGCATACCCGATATCAGGCTGCCGCTGCTTTGGGTCGTCGACGGGCAGAGCCGAAAATCTGATTTTCGATCGACTTCCGGTAAGTTCGATCACAAGATTTGCGAGTTCAAGCACAGTGAATTCGACCGGATTGCCGAGATTGACAGGACCGGTGACATCGTCGGGCGTCTGCATAAGGCGAACCAAACCGTCGATAAGATCCTCGACATAGCAGAACGAACGAGTCTGCTCGCCCGTGCCGTATACCGTTATCGGCTTGTTTTGCAGCGCCTGCACGATGAAGTTGGAAACGACACGACCGTCATCTGGACGCATCCTCGGTCCGTAAGTATTGAAAATACGCGCTACCTTAATCCTCAGCTTGTGCTGTCGCCAATAATCGAAAAACAGGGTTTCGGCGCATCGCTTGCCTTCGTCGTAGCACGAACGAGGGCCAATCGGGTTCACTCTGCCCCAATAGTCCTCTGTTTGCGGATGAACTTCAGGGTCGCCGTAAATTTCGGAGGTGGACGCCTGCAGAATCTTTGCGCGAACCCGCTTGGCCAACCCCAGCATATTGATCGCACCATGGACGCTGGTTTTGGTCGTCTGAACGGGATCGAACTGATAGTGAACGGGGCTCGCAGGACAAGCAAGGTTGTAGATTTCGTCAACTTCTACGTAAAGTGGAAATGTCACGTCATGACGAATGACCTCGAACGATCTGTTGTCGAGCAGATGGGAGACATTTCTTCGGCTCCCTGTGAAGAAATTGTCGACACAAGCAACCTCATGACCTTCAGCGAGCAGCCGCTCGCACAAAAATGATCCCAGAAACCCTGCCCCCCCAGTCACCAGGACTTGTTTCGCCTGCTGCATTTTCGTGGTCTCCGATTCAGATTAGGCAAGCCTAATATTCTAACCCGGCGGCAGGACCATTTGCCACTGGCCTGCTTTCAATTTGCGTTACCGGCATGACATTGTTCTCGATGGGACCCGCTATCGCGGGCGCCGACCTCTCGGGCAATTCAACGCGGCCGAATGGAGCTGCAGGGTTGAGGCTCGATGGCGCCTCGTCTGGTCCGGCGTCAGCGGTTGCGGAGGTTTGCCAGATTGTTTTTGGGAGTGCGATTCTCGCGGCAGGCCAAAATACTCACTTACCGTGCAAGGCGGTTAGAACCGCATCTAGTCGAATACGCTCGCCCGGGACCCTCAACTTGGTTGCCGCGACGTCTGCTTTCGGGAACCCTCAAAGCGCGTCTCTCATGGCAGAGATTGGGAAGGGTTTCGGGTGCCGTCAGGCGTACGAAAGCCTCTCATGCAGGAACCCGCGGGCTACAGTCGATGTCTATG
>NZ_JAIUGQ010000022.1:0-105056 GCF_020164715.1 Mesorhizobium sp. ESP7-2 | reverse complement strand
GGCAGCGCTAATTCTACAACGCCGGCGATTGACGAAACCGGTAATGGCAGTCGATCTCCCCCCTTGAGGGGGAGATGTCCGGCAGGACAGAGGGGGGCGCCTAGCACCATGCTTTCGTCCCCTCAGCCCACGGCCCCCGCCAGCTACCTCAAGATGCCTCACGCCGAAAAAGGCCTCGCCGTCGGCCTATTCGGGGGTTCGTTCAACCCGCCGCATGCCGGCCACGCATTGGTTGCCGAAATCGCTTTGCGGCGCCTGGCGCTCGACCAGCTGTGGTGGATGGCAACCCCAGGCAATCCGTTGAAGAGCGCCAGGGAATTGGCGCCGCTGGTCGAACGGCTGCAGCTGTCGGAGCGGATCGCCAAGAACCCGAAGATCAAGGTCACCGCCTTCGAGGCGGCACACAATGTGCGCTACACCGCCGACACGCTGGCTCTGGTCAAGGCGCGCAATCCCGGCGTCGACTTCGTCTGGATCATGGGTGCGGATAGCTTGCGCGATTTCCATCACTGGCAGCGCTGGCGCGAGATTGTGCTCACCTTTCCGATCGCGGTCATCGACCGCCCGGGCGCCACGCTGTCGTTCCTATCGTCGGTTGTCGCCAAGACCTTCGATTACGCCCGCATCGACGAAGGAGATGCGCCAAGGCTTGCGCGGATGAAGGCGCCGGCCTGGACTTTCATTCACGGTCCGCGTTCCTCGCTGTCGTCGACCGCGATCCGCAAGCTGGCGAGGGGATAAGGCCTCCCCGGAGCGGGAAGAGCCAGCGTTTTTCGGACGCCCGGCATGTCGTTTTTACAGCGGTGGTTTCCCAGCCAATCAGCGATGCTGGCCGGCCATGGCAATTCAAACCAAGACCCAATCCGCAGTCGATCCGCAACAAGGCAGTGCACCCACGCCGCTGATCGCGATTGCCAGCGTCATCGTGTCGATGGCGCTGATTGCGATCGGCAACGGGTTGATGTTCGCCTATATCCCCGTTCGGCTCGGCGCCGAGGGTTTCGATCCGACCTGGGCAGGGCTGATCGTCACCGGCCTGTCGGCCGGCGGCCTTGCCGGCTGCATATTGACCGGGCCGCTGGTGCGCAGGGTCGGTCACGCACGTGCCTTCATGGTGCTGTCGGCGCTGATCGCGCTGTCCAATGCGGCCATCGGCGCCGGGCCGCACCCGCTGCTGTGGATCGTCGCACGCGCGCTTTACGGCTTTGCCATATGCGGCCTGTTCATCGTCGCGCAGAGCTGGCTCAACGACGCGCTGCCGAACGCCATACGCGGCCGGGTGATGGCCGTGTTCTACGTCGCCTACATTGCCGGCCTTGGCGTCGGCTATGCGACGCTTGCCGTCATCGACATCCACACGGCCGCCGCGTCGCTGATCGGCATTGCCTTTACCGCTCTGTCGATCCTGCCTGTCGGCATGACGCGCCTTGCCCAGCCGCCGGCGCCGCGGGCGGCTTCGGTGGCGTTGCGCCAGGCGTGGCGGATTTCGCCGGTCGGCGTCGCCGGTATGCTGGCGGTCGGCGGCCTGTCGATGATCATTTCCGGCTTCGCGCCCATCCACGCCACAGCAAAGGGCTACAGCCAGGCCGATGTCGCGCTGCTGTTGTCGGCAATGCCGGTCGGCACGCTGATCCTGCAGATACCGCTCGGCTGGCTTTCCGACCGCACCGACCGGCGCTACGTGCTTGCCGGCGCCGCGGCGCTCGCGGTCGTCGCCAGCGTGCTGGCCGTCGCCTTCGACGGCGGTGCGCTGATGGCCCTGGTGGTGATCTACCTGATCTGGGACGGGGCGGCGGAATCGATCTACGCGCTCTCCAGCGCGCATGCCGCCGACCGCGCCAGGAAGGATGAACTGCTTGCCCTGTCGAGTTCGATGCTGTTTGCCTGGTCGCTCGCCGGCTTCATCGTGCCAGGCATCGTCACCGTACTTTCCGCCGTCTTCGGCACGGCAACCTTTATCTATGTCGGCATCGTCATCGCCTCGGCATTCTGCCTGTTCGTATTGTGGCGGGTGATCGCGGCGCGGCCCGTTCCGGCGGCCGCCACCGGCAGTTTCGCGCCGATGTCGGCGCAAGCACCGTTGCCGGTGGAACTCGCCTTCGCGCCGGACGAAGAGGGCCGCCACAGGAGCGACTGATTACTGCTTGTGGGCTTCGGGCGCTTCCGGAGGTGGCAGTGGGATGGAAATGCGCTCGCTGTCGAAGGCCTGCTTGGCGCGTTTCGTCATGTCGATCTGGGTGGCGAAATAGTCCGCAGCCGCGGTCCAGTAGCGCAAGGTGAGCGAAACGGTCGTATCGCCGAGCCCGGCCACGAAGGCGATCGGTCCCGGTTCGCGGCGGATGCGCTTCTCGGCGCCGGCAATGGCAAGCAATGTCTTCTGCGCGCCGTCTATGTCGTTCCAGGAGCCGATGCCGAGCGTGATGTCGGTGCGGCGCACGCCGTTGCGGGTGAAATTGCGTACCGGCTGGTTCCACAGCGTCGAATTGGGCGCCAGTATGTAGACGCCGTCGGCGGTCCTGAGCTTGGTGGCGAAGAGGCCGATTTCCTCGACCGAACCGGCAATGGCGCCGACCTCGACGGATTCGCCGATGCGGAACGGCCGCAGCGCGAGCAGCATGATGCCGGCCGCGATGTTCTGCAGCGTGCCTTGCAAAGCGAGGCCGATGGCCAGGCCGATGGCGCCGATCGCAGCGATGATCGATGCGGTCTGCACGCCGAACTGGCCGAGCACCATGATGACGACGAGGATCAGGATGGCGTAGCGGACGATCTTGGAAAAGAAATGCCGCAGGGTCGCGTCGAATCCGTGGATATGGCCGAGGCCAGCCGAGATCGAGCGCTCGGCAAGGTTGGCAACGATGTAGCCGACCACCAGGAGGATGACGGCGCCGATGGCGGAGAAGGAATAGGAGACGATCAGCGTACTCATCTGCGCAAGGCCGGCCTGGACGGTGAGAAGGGTGTTTTGCGGGTCGATCGGCATGACGTGATTCCGGTTGGTCGGTCAGCCGATAACCGCTGCGGAACGCCTGGGTTCCGATGTTTTGCGTCTCGCGCGGAACAATATGCCGGTCGGCGAGTTCGCATGAGTTGGGGCTCCGTCTTGAAACTGCAACGGAACTCTGCCTATCTAAGGGGTGTCACCTGCTTTCAGGGGTGATTTGGTTGTTCTTGCTGCGAAAGGAAATACACTGAGAACAGCACTGCGGAAGAAGGCCGATATCATGCCTTCGCCGGCCAGGATCAGCGTAGACGACGCCGTGTCCCGTGCCATCAAGACAGTCCTTGCCAGTCTGGAAGACTCCAAGGCCGAGAATATTGTCTCAATCGACATTCAGGGGAAATCGAGCCTCGGCGACTACATGGTCGTCGCGTCGGGTCGATCGCACCGTCATGTCGCGGCTGTCGCCGATCATCTCCTCAAGGCGCTCAAGGATGCCGGCCTCGGCTCCGCGCGCGTCGAGGGGCTCTCCGGCGCCGACTGGGTCCTGATCGATTCTGGCGATATCATCGTCCATGTCTTCCGCCCCGAAGTCCGCGAATTCTACAATCTCGAAAAGATGTGGCAGGCGCCGGATCTCGAGGAAGAGACCCTCCACTGAGCCGATTTTGTTTCGATGCATGTCGTTGTCCCAAAATCGGTTTCCCCTTGGGTGACATGCATTAGCGGCTCATAGAGGCGAGGATGAAGATTTCAGTTCATGCCGTGGGCCGAATGAAAGCCGGCCCCGAGCGGGAGTTGGCCGACCGCTATTTCGAGCGCTTCGCCAAGAGCGGACCCGCCGTGGGGCTCGAATTCGCCGGCATCATCGAGATCGCCGAGGGCCGCGCGCAGAGCGCCAGCGAGCGCCAGCGCGACGAAGGTTCGCGCCTGCAGGCGCAGCTGCAGCCAGGCACGGCATTGATCCTGCTCGATGAAAGAGGCAAGAGCCTGTCCTCGCAGGATTTCGCCGACCGAATCGGACAGTTGCGCGATGGCGGACGCAAGGCGCTGGTGCTGGCCATTGGTGGCGCCGACGGCCACGATCCGCCACTGCGTGACCAGGCCGAGCTGGTGATGTCGTTCGGGGCGCTCACCTGGCCGCATCAGCTGGTGCGCGTGATGCTGGGCGAACAACTCTACAGGGTGGCGACGATCCTGTCGGGCCATCCCTATCACAGATCCTGAAAGCCGCCGGGTCGCACCGAATTTAGCCCCAATGCCGCGTAAAATTCACCGTGGGAGGCTGCTTTTCGTTCGCAGGGCGTTATTGCGAACCGTTTGGGGTGGCGGGCGCCAACATGGTTGATGATTCGTTAACGAAGCCGCGGATAGAATCGATCGCGAATGGCTGAAGGCTGGAAATCGACGACGGGCTCATCGACCGGGGGCTCCTGGCGCGCGCGCTGCGGTATCGCGGCGGCGGCGGTGCTTCTGTCGCTCCATGCGGTGCGGGCCGAAAACAATCTCGACATGGCCCCCGATCCGGACCAGAGCCGCGCCGAATACGAGCAGGTTTCCAAGGAAATAACGCTGTCGTCGGAACGGCTGGCAAAGCTCGCCGCCGATATCGCCGCGGTCAAGAAGGACCACGCCTCGATCACCGCGGCACTCATCCAGTCGGCGATGACCGAACAGAAGCTTGGCCAGGACATCGAGGACATCGGCGCCAAGCTGGAAGGGCTGAAGGGCCAGCAACAGAAGATCCGCGCCTCACTGGCGGCGCGGCGCGACGTGTTGGCAGAAGTGCTGGGCGCCCTGCAGCGCATGGGGCTCAATCCGCCGCCGGCGATCCTGGTCAAGCCGGAGGACGCGCTCTCGTCGGTGCGCAGCGCCATCCTGCTCGGCGCCGTGGTGCCGGAACTGCGTCAGCAGACCGACAGCCTGCTGGCCGACCTCAAGGAGCAGACCCGGGTGACGGCCTCGATCGAGGCCGAACGGGCGCGGCTGACGGCTGCGGTCGGCGACCAGGCGGCGGAGAAGAAGCGGCTCGGCATGCTGCTGGAGGCCAAGCAGAAGCTCGAGGCCGACACGAAGGCACAGATGGCGGCCGAACAGCAGCGTTCCGAGCAGTTGGCGGCCAGGGCCAGCAGCCTGAAGGATCTGATCGCCTCGCTCGAAGCGCAGGCGGACAAGAACCGCAAGGCCGCCGATGCCGCGAAGGCAGCCGCCGCGGGCCAGGCCGGCGGCACCGAGCCCGGTGGCGACCAGACGGCATCGCTGCCGGTTCCCGAAGGCAACAGGTTGACCGCGGCGGCGCCTTTCTCGGCACTGCAGGGACAGATCGCCTTGCCGGTCACCGGCCGCATCAAACGCCGGTTCGGCGCCGACGACGGTAACGGCGCCTTGATGCTTGGGGACATGGTTGCGACACAATCGGGAGCCATCGTTACCGCGCCGGCGGATGGGAATGTGCTTTATGCGGGGCCGTTTCGCTCGTATGGTCAACTCTTGATCCTCAATGCCGGCGACGGTTATCATGTCGTCCTGGCTGGGATGAGCAGAATCAGCGTCGCGACTGGCCAGTCAGTGCTCGCAGGAGAGCCGGTCGGCGCGATGGGAGAAGCCCGGGTGGCAAGCACCTCGGTTTCGAAGAATGGAAATGCCACGCCGGAACTCTATGTCGAGTTCCGCAAGGATGGAAAACCCGTCGATCCGGCCCCATGGTGGGCGGACCGTTTTTCTGGAAGGACGTGAAATGATGCGGAAACTGTCGCTTCTGTTTGCCGGTGCGCTGATGGGCGCGTCCGCCATGAGCCTTGTCTATGGCGCACCCGGCTCGGCGGCGAACGCTGCAGGGTCGGAGACCTACAAGCAACTGGCGATCTTCGGTGACATCTTCGAGCGGGTGCGGGCACAGTATGTGACCCCGCCCGACGACAAGTCGCTGGTCGAGAACGCCATCAACGGCATGCTTTCCTCGCTCGACCCGCATTCCTCGTACATGAACGCCGAACAGGCGCAGGACATGCGCGTGCAGACCAAGGGCGAGTTCGGCGGCCTCGGTATCGAGGTCACCATGGAGAACGACCTGGTCAAGGTGATCACGCCGATCGACGACACGCCGGCCGCCAAGGCGGGCGTGCTGGCTGGCGACTATATCGCCAAGATCGACGGCGAGGAGGTTCGCGGCCTGACGCTCAACGACGCGGTCGACAAGATGCGCGGCCTGGTCAATACGCCGATCAAGCTGACCATCCTGCGCCAGGGCGCCGACAAGCCGATCGAGCTGACCGTCGTGCGCGACATCATCAAGGTCAAGGCGGTCAAGTTCCGGGTCGAGAACGACATCGGCTACATGAAGATCACCTCCTTCACCGAAAAGACCTATGACGACCTCGAGAACGCCATCGACACCATCAAGAAGCAGGTGCCGGACGACAAGCTCAAGGGCTATGTGCTCGATCTGCGCCTCAACCCGGGCGGCCTGCTCGACCAGGCGGTGAGCGTCTCGGACGCCTTCCTCAAGCGCGGCGAGATCGTCTCGACACGCGGCCGCGATCCGAAGGACGTCACCCGCTTCGACGCCAAGCCCAAGCAGACCGACGACATCAACGGCAAGCCGATGATCGTGCTTGTCAATGGCGGCTCGGCCAGTGCGTCGGAAATCGTCGCCGGTGCGCTGCAGGATCTGCGCCGCGTCACGGTGGTCGGCACGCAGTCCTTCGGCAAGGGCTCGGTGCAGACCATCATTCCGCTCGGCGAGAATGGCGCGCTCAGGCTGACGACGGCGCTCTACTACACGCCGTCGGGCAAGTCGATCCAGGGCAAGGGCATCACGCCCGACATCAAGGTCGACCAGCCGTTGCCGCCGGAACTGCAGGGCAGGGATTTGACGCGCGGCGAGTCCGACCTCAAGGGCCATATCAAGGGCGCCGACGAGAGCAAGACCGGCTCCGGCTCTGCAGCCTATGTGCCGCCGGATCCGAAGGACGACCTGCAGCTCATCTACGCCGAGCAGCTGCTGCGCGGCCAGAAGACCGATCCGGCCTTCCCGCCCAATCCGGAAAAGGCCGTGCTCAACCAGTAAGGCCGGCAACCGGTCTGGCCGGTTGAACGAAGCAATGCGATGCTGCCGGGGCCGAAAGGTTCCGGCAGTTTGATTCGGGGGCAGGACCGGACCTCCAGATACGGCGCCAAAGGGCGCCAGGATTGATGAATTCGTGCATGTGTTGCCGAAGGAGGTCGCCTTCGGACCGTGCACCGGGGACAGGGCTTGGCTGATATCGGCAAGGACATCGAACGCCCGCTTGGACAGACTGTCCGGGCGCCGCGTGCCGCCGGCAAGATCAGCGTAGGCATGATCGCGGCAAGCGCGGTGGTGCTGGCCGTGGTCGGCGTCTCGGCCGCGATCGCGCTCAGGGAAAAGCCGTTTCGAAAACCGCAGGAAGTCGCCGTTTCGATGCCGAAAGTGACAGCGGCTGCCGAGCCCGCCGCGTCGCCTCCCGGGTTGGCCCCGGCAGCGACGCCAAAGGTGGATACGCCGGCGAAGACGGGCGGTCCGCAGATCATCCATGTACAGACGGAAGAAGGCGATGGCCCGCCCAAGGCGGCAATCGTCATTCGCGATCCGTCGACCGTCGGCCAGAACCTCAAGATCGCGCATATTCCCGATAGGGCGCTGATCGAAACCAGTGAAACCGGGCCCTTGCCGATGCGTTCCGCCGATGGTCGGCGGCCGTTCGACGTCTATGCGCGGCCATGGTCCGGCGCGCGTGGCGCACGTGTGGCGATCGTCATCGGCGGGCTCGCTGTTTCACAGACCGGTACCCAGGCGGCGATTGCCAAGCTGCCGGCGGAAGTGACGCTGGCCTTCGCGCCGCAGGGCAACAGTATCGGTCGCTGGATGCAGGCCGCGAGGCAGAGCGGCCACGAGATCGTCATGCAGGTGCCGCTCGAACCGTTCGACTACCCCAACGTCAACCCCGGCCGCAACACGCTGACGGTGGCGGCGACCCCCGACGAGAATCTCAGGAATCTGCACTGGGCGCTGTCGCGGACGACGAACTATACCGGTGTCATGAACTATATGGGCGCGCGTTTTTCCTCCGACGCGGCGGCGATGCAGCCGTTCATGGCCGAGCTCGGCAAAAGGGGCCTCGCCTATATCGACGACGGCTCGTCGGCGCGCAGCCTGGCTCCAGACATGGCGCTGAAGGACGGCGTGCCCTTCGTCGCCGGCGACATGGCGATCGACGCGGTGCAGGATCGCGGCGCCATCCTGAAGAAGCTCGACAGTCTCGAAGCGACCGCGCGTGCCAAGGGTACCGCCGTCGGCATCGGCTCGGCTTTCGACCTGACGGTCGACACGGTGTCGTCATGGGTGGTCGAGGCCAAGAAACGAGGCATCGAGATCGTGCCGATTTCAGCGGTGGCTGTCGATCCGCAAAAAGGCTGACAGCCGTCTTGATAATTCTACTCCGGCGGGCATCTGGCGGCGCTTTCTGCGCTTCCGGTCCTCGCGCACTTTAAGTACGCTCCGCTCCGGTTCTCGAAGTCACTCGCCACCTGCCTCACCAGAGCGAATTCTCAAAACGGCTGGAACTTTACTTATGGCAAAAAAAGTCGACCGCGAAACGCTGCCCTATCGCCCCTGTGTCGGGTTGATGATTCTCAATGGCGAGGGGCTGGTCTGGGTCGGGCATCGCATCGCCGAACCCGACAGCGAGTTCGCCGGCACGACGCAGCTCTGGCAGATGCCGCAAGGCGGCATCGACACGGGCGAGGAGCCGCTGCAGGCGGCAGAGCGGGAGCTCTATGAGGAGACCGGCATGCGCAGCGTCTCGCTGCTGGCCGAGGCGCCGGACTGGATCAACTATGACCTACCGGATCATCTCGTCGGCATTGCGTTCAAGGGCAGGTATCGCGGTCAGACGCAGAAATGGTTCGCGTTCCGCTTCCATGGCGATACCAGCGAGATCCAAATCAATCCGCCGCCGGGCGGCCACACCGCCGAATTCGACAAATGGTCGTGGCGGTCGATGCAGGATCTTCCCGACCTTATCGTGCCGTTCAAGCGCAGCGTCTATGAAGACGTGGTGGCGGCGTTCCGGCACTTGGTGCCATAGCTGGACGAGTGCGACTGGGTTTGAAGGACCTTGGTTGCCGCGCCGGCGCGTCGGTTCTATTGATGCTAATCCGCTACAAGGAGGGTCGCCATGAACGACGCCCCCACAACATTGCTGCCCGATGATGTCGCTGCCGTAAGCGAGGCGGCGGCCGGGGCGATTCTCACCATCGATCTCGGTGCGATCCGCGAAAACTATCGGCGGCTGAAGGCAAGGCTGGGCGGTGCACGCTGCGCCGGCGTGGTCAAGGCCGACGGCTACGGTCTCGGCGCGAGCCAAGTGGCATCGGCGCTGGCGGAAGAAGGCTGCGACATCTTCTTCGTCGCGCTGCTGGCCGAAGGCATCGCGCTCCGCAAGGCGATCGGGGCCGGACCTGAAATCTACGTGCTGAACGGACTGCCGCCGGGCTCCGAGCCGGAAGCGGTCGCGTCCGATCTCTGCGCGGTCGTCAACAGTAGCGCGCAGTTGAAGGCCTGGCGTGCGGCGGCACATCGCGCTGGCCGAAAACTTCCGGCCGCCATCCAGGTCGACAGCGGCATGTCGCGGCTTGGCATGGCACCAGCCGAAGTCGAGGCGCTGGCCCGGGATGGCAGCGCGTTCGACGGCGTCGGCGTCAGATATGTGATGAGCCACCTGGCCTGCGCCGACGAGCCGCGCCATCCCGCCAATGAACAGCAGCGGCTGGCCTTCGAACGGTTGCGCGCCATGCTGCCAGGGGCGCCCGCCTCGCTCGCCAATTCCTCCGGCATCTTTCTCGGGCCGTCCTATCATCATGGTCTCGTCCGCCCCGGCGCCGCGCTCTACGGCATCAATCCGACGCCTGCCGAACCCAACCCGATGCTGCCGGTGGTGCGGCTGCAGGCCAAGGTGGCGCAGACGCGCAACGCCGAAAAAGGCACAGGCATCGGCTATGGCCATACCTATCATGCGGAAGGGCCGCTCAGTCTGGCGACGATCTCGTTCGGCTATGCGGATGGCTGGCTGCGCCGGTCCGCGTCGGCCGCCTGGTTCGAGGGGGCGCGCCTGCCTTTCCTCGGACGCGTGTCGATGGATTCGATCATTCTCGACATTTCCGCCTTGCCGTCCGGCAAGCTTCGCGAAGGGGATCTCGTCGAACTGCTCGGCCCTTCGCAAAGCGTCGACGAAGCCGCCGGCCATGCCGGCACCATCGGTTACGAAATCCTGGCCAGTCTCGGCAGGCGGTTCCACCGGCGCTATGTCGGTGGTTGAGCGGTTTGGCCGCGCTTGACAAGCGGACGTCTGTCGGCAAGGTTCGGCGCATGAGCAACCTCGCTTATATCAGAACCTTGTTCAGGGTCTGCCCGATCGCGGGATCGTAGCCCCGGCGCGGCCGCCTTCCGGCGTTCGTCCGTACCGGGGCATCCATACATCCACCCATCGCCATCAAGCCGCACCGCTCCCCGCGGCTGCCGGCTTTCATCAGGCCGCCATCAGCGCGGCAAGCGCGCATCCGTCCGATGCGCCGATCCATGAGGTTTGCCATGCAACATGCAACGGGACTGCGTCCATCCGCCCAGGTTCTGATCAGCGACACCGAGCATGAAAGGTTGACCGGCCTGGCCAGGACCGTGCTCGACCGCGCGCCCGAGACGGCCGAAGAGCTGCTGGCGGAACTGGATCGGGCGGTGGTCACCGAAGCGGCGGCAATTCCGGCCGGCGTGGTGCGAATGGGCTCGACAGTCACGGTTCGCGGTGAAGTCGGTGACATCAAGCGCATCACGCTGGTCTATCCGGGCGACGCCGACATTGCCGAAAACCGGATCTCGGTGCTGACGCCGATGGGAACGGCGCTTGTCGGCGCCAGCATCGGGCAAGTGGTGTGCTGGAGCGGTCGTGGCGGCCACAAACTGTCGGTGACCGTGGAGGCCGTCGATACGCCCGCCGGCGGCGGCGAGCACTGATCGTGGAGGCGGTGATGAAAAGCGGGAGCTGCCAGCTGACCACGAAGGATTTCGCCGTCCTGGAGGTGATGCTCGAGCGCCGACGGGCCTTCGCGGATCCGATGGTCCGGATGATCGAAGAGAAGCTTTCCAATGCCCGCGTCGTGCCCATCGAGTCGGTCGAACCCGATATCGTGACGCTGAACAGCCGGGTGGTGTTTTGCGTCGATGCCGGTGCGACCGAGACGCGCACCCTGGTGCAGAACGAAGTGCGCGGACCGGTCGGCTCCAGCCTGTCGCTGGCAACCAGACGCGGGCTGTGCATGCTTGGCATGGCGCAAGGCCAGACGGCCTCGCTCGAGCATCCCGACGGCAGGCGCGAATCGATCCGGATCAAGGCGGTGCTCTATCAGCCGGAAGCCGCGCGGCGGGCAGCCCGGGAAAGAGCCGCCGCCGGCGGACCGCGGCCGCACGGCCTGACCCTCGTCTACAGCGCCGACACCTCCATCCGGCCTCTTGGCGGGACGGCAGGAATGCGGCAGACAGGGAGAGACGACGATCCGGGTCCGTCGGCGGCGTGAAAAGCCACGGCGCATGGTCGCGAAGACGAATCGATTTTCGCCGGTGATCGTGCGCAAATCGCAGATGCTGCCGTGTCCATCGGCGTGAAGGACATGGCGTAAGGAGTGAATGATGAAGATCATGGTGCTGGGCAGCGGCGTCATCGGGGTGACCACGGCCTACTATCTCGCCGAGGCCGGCCACGAGGTGACGGTGATCGACCGCCAGAAAGGCCCGGCGCTGGAGACCAGCTTTGCCAATGCCGGTGAGATTTCGCCCGGCTATGCCTCGCCTTGGGCCGGCCCCGGCATTCCGCTCAAGGCGATCAAGTGGCTCTTGATGAAGCATGGCCCGCTGGTGGTGCGGCCGGCATTCGACCCGCCTATGTGGACATGGCTGGTCAAGATGCTGCGCAACTGCACCGCCGAGCGCTACGCCATCAACAAATCGCGCATGGTGCCGCTGGCGGAATACAGCCGTGACATGCTGAAGGCGCTGCGCGAAGCAACGGGCATTGCTTATGACGAGCGGACCCAGGGCACGCTGCAGCTGTTTCGCACGCAAAAGCAGCTCGACGGCACGTCAGGCGATGTCGAGGTGCTGAAGAAATATGGCGTGCCCTATGAAGTCCTCGATCCGGACGGCTGTGTCGCGGCCGAGCCGGCGCTGGCCGGGGTGCGCGAGAAGTTCGTCGGCGGTCTCAGGCTGCCGCATGACGAGACCGGCGACTGCAAGATGTTCACCGACAAGCTGACCGAGCTCTGCGTGGCGCGCGGTGTCAAGTTCGAATACGACGTGACGATCTGGCGCGTCATCCGCAGTCGCAATCGGGTCGCCAACCTGAGCACCAGCAAGGGTTGGAAGGGGGCCGATGCCTACGTCATGGCGTTGGGCAGCTATTCGGCGGGCTTCATGCGCCGGATGAAGCGGCCGATCCCGGTCTATCCGGTCAAGGGCTATTCGATAACAGTGCCGATCAAGGACGCCGCCTTGGCCCCGGTGTCGACGGTGATGGACGAAACCTACAAGGTCGCGATCACCCGGCTCGGCGACCGCATCCGCGTCGGCGGCACGGCCGAGATTTCCGGTTTCGATCTCAGGCTGCACGAATCGCGGCGCCGCACCCTCGAACACTCGGTCGGCGATCTCTTTCCCGGCTCCGGCGCCATGCGCGAGGCGACGTTCTGGTGCGGGCTGCGGCCGATGACTCCGGACGGACCGCCGCTGATCGGCCGCACCGAACTTTCCAACCTCTTTCTCAACACAGGCCATGGAACGCTCGGCTGGACCATGGCCTGCGGCTCGGCCAAGGTGCTGGCCGACATCATCTCGAACCGGGTGCCCGACATCGACGTGCGCGCCCTGGCGCAGGAGCGCTATCTGAAATAGCCGCCCGCGCGTCTGGCCGACTCGCATTGTTCTTTGCTTTGACGCATGTCGTCGCCCCAAAACCGGGCCACCTTTGGGCGACATGCATCAGAACGCCTGCCTGACCCAGGCCTCGTCGAACAGCAGCCGGTAGGCCCACGGGATCATCACATTGGTGGAAACCGGGTTCGAGTGGGCGAGGTAGTCGTCATAGACCGGCTTCATCCTGGCGTAGAAGGCGGGGTCGAGCACCATCATGCCGTTCTCCGAATCGTGGAAGAAGCTGCGGTTGTTGAGGTTGACCGAGGAGATGGCGACCAGCCTTTCATCGATCATCATGATCTTGGAATGCAGCACCACGTCGGGTGCCTTGAACTCGCGGATGTCGATGCGGTCGCCATATTTCTCGACGAACAGCTTGTTGAGCGCGGTGAGGAACTTGCCGCCGATATCGCCCTTGAGGTCGATGCGACCGACGATGTCGATCTTGACGCCACGGGCGAGCGCCCTGTCGAAGGCGCGGGCGAGGCTCGGCGTCAGATTGAGGTAAGGGTTGACGATCTGGATATGGTGCTGGGCGGCGTCGACCAGTTCGACGAAATAGGCCTCCAGCGCATGGTCGTCCTCATAGGGCATCGAAATGAAATGCCGGGCATTGCCTCGGGGGTGGCCGCCGGCGTGGACCGGGATGGAGAAGGGGCGCGCCAGGTTGGTGTCGGCGTCGCGCAGCCATATCGTCGACAGATGCGCGGCGAGTGTCTCGACCGTCGCCTTGTCGGCGAACTCGATGTCGAAGTCGCTCCAGTTCGAATAGTAGTTCAGCGAAAAGCCGTCGGTCTTGCCGTATTGCTCGAGGTCCGGGTAGCGCGACAGGTCGATCGGCTGATGGAACAGGAAACCGTCATGGATGTTGCGGCCGCCGATGATGACGCGCGAACGCGCGGGGTCCCGCGCCAGCGTCGCCAGCATCTTGATATGATGGACTTTGTGCAGTTGTGAAATCTGTTCGTCGATCGGCGCGCCATGGTCTGCCTGCCAGCGATATTCCTGCAGCTCGACATTGGGGAATTCGGCCGCCAGGCGGTGCAGCATGGCGTCGTCCTTGTCGCGCTCCAGCACGTCGGTGACCATGATGCGGACCTTGGTGCCAAGCGCTGCATGGTGGCGGATCAGCCGTTCCATGATGCAGCCGGAAAAGTCGGCCTTGAATTCGAGCGAGGACAGATAGATCAGCTTCAGCCTTGGCGCCCTGGAGAAATCGAGCGGCAGCTCGGGGTCGCCTCTGTCTATTGCCGCATCCGACAGCGGCGCCCCCATCAGCGCCTCGACCTTGGCGTTGAAGCCGTCTCTCGACTTGCGCAGCAGCTTGGGCTCGCCGATCGGCAAGGCGCAGGTCTGCGACAGCCAGCGGCTGGCATAGAAGGCGCGTTCAAGCGCGTCGAGGCCGACGCCATTGGGGACCGGGCAGCGCTGGTAGCGGCTGTCGAAGCTGGAGAGCCCCGGATCCGCGGTCTCTTCGCGCAGGATCATGAGTGGCGCGCCGGCCGGGGCAAGGCTGGAGCGGATTCTTGCCGTGCAGCGGTTCAGGCTGTCGCCCGGGAACAGGCTGACGGTGTCGTCTCCGCCCGACAGGCGAAAGCGAAATGCCGAGCCGGCGGAGATGGTGCGTGAGGCTCCGGCGGCGCGGATCGCCAATGCGCCGTCGCAAGTGCCTTCGATGTCGGCAGGCTGCTCGCCCGCCTGGCGCACGACGATCTCGGTGCTGCGTGCCTGCAGGCCGGAGAAATCGAAAGTCTTGGGGGCCGAGGGCCGCGCCGCCGCATCGATGTAGAGCGTCTGCCGCGACGCCCGCCAGCGGCCGTCGAAATGGCCGTCGCCGCTGCCTGTGCCGGCCGGCGGCAGATGTGCGTTGGCGACGGGTCCGGCCAGTTGCCGCAGCGTCGAATATGTCGCCTGGAAATCGCGGTTCTGGACATCGCGGCGGTTGCGCCCGAACGGGCCGGTGCCGTTGGCACGGTCCATGGCGCCGAGCTGGTTATTGGCGAGCAGCGCCAGGAACCGTTTTTCATAGTCGCTGCCGCCGTCATTACCAAAGAACTGCGCCGCCGCGATCCGCGGCCCGGGCGTGCCGGCCGACAGCGAGGGCCGTGCGCAAGCCTCTTGTCCCGCCAGGAGGTCGCAGGCATTGCGGCCCGTACCGGCACAACCGGCAAGGGCGATGAGCCCGAACAGGGCGAGGATGACGGCCGTGCGGAGGTTCAACCGGCGGCTCCGGCCTTCATCGCGCTCAACTGCGCCGGGTCACGCGGCGGCATGAACCCGTGCGGAAAGACCTTGCAGACAGGGATGGCGAAGGTGGCGATCAGTAGGTCCGCCTCTCTGCGCATCTTGCGGGGCGCCGTCCTGTCATCGCGGATTGCCCTGGCCGAGGCGACAAGGGCGCCATCGCAATCGCAATGGTTGCGGCGGGCGATGTAGCAGGCGTCATGGATTCGACAAACGGCGTCGAGGCGGTCGACCGGCCGGGCCGACAGATCGCCGGTGCGGGTGCCGGGACCGCAGTAATTGCCGATGACGAAAGGCGAGGGACGCGCCATGACGTAGCGGATCGGTTTGGGCAATTCGGCTTCCGGCATTTTTGTCCATGGATTGGCGCATGCGGAGACGAACAGCAGCGGCAGGATGGCAAGAACGGCTCGCATATCTATCCGCGCCAGCTTTCTGAAAGATTTCCCACCCGGCGCCCCGCCTCTCATGGCCGAGGCCGCATGCCTGATGCCACACTGGCTGGTTTTGTGGCAAGGAAAAGACGGCGTGTGGGGACCTGGGCCGTGTTTTTGCCGTGACGGTGCTTCTACAGGAAGAGGCTTCGTTCCCGCTCCACCGCCTTGGTGATGAAACTGGCGACGATCTGGACGCGGCGCAGCGGCCTGACCGATTCGTGATAGACCAGCCAGTAGGCGCGGCGGATGGGCGCGACCACATCGACGGCCACCAGCTCCGGCATCGAGCGGGCGACGAAGGTGTGCAGGATGCCGATGCCGGCGCCGGAGCGCACGGCTTCGGCTTGGCCGAGCGCCGAGGAGATGGCGAAACTGGTGCGCCATTCCGCGCTGAATTCCGCGGCATAATCGAGCGAAGGGCTGACGATGAGGTCCGGCACATAGCCAATGAGGGTGTGCTGGCCGAGTTCGGCGGCGGTTTTGGGCAGGCCATGCGCGTCGACATAGGCGCGAGAGGCGAACAGGCCGAGCGAATAGTCGACCAGCTTTCCCGCCACCAGCCGGCCTTCGGTCGGCCGCTCGACGGTGATCGCGATATCGGCCTCGCGCCGCGACAGTGAGAAGGAGCGCGGCACTGGCACGAGCTGGATGGTGAGTTCGCGGTGAAGGGTGGTGAGTTCGCCCAGCCGCTTGGCCAGGAAGGCGACGCCGAAGCCATCGGGCGCGCCGATGCGCACGGTTCCGGAAACATCGTCGCCCTCGCCTGATATGGTCGAGCGGGCGGCGATCATGTCGCCCTCCATGCGCTCGGCGATGTCGAGGAAGCGCTCGCCGGCCGGCGTCAGCTCGCTGCCGGTGGTCAGCCGGCGGAAGAGTTTCGTCCTCAGGGCTTCCTCGAGGGCCGCGATGCGGCGCGAGACGGTGGCATGGTTGAGCTCCAGCCGCCGCGCCGCGCCAAGGATCTGGCCGGCGCGCGCCACGGCGAGGAAGATGCGGACGTCATCCCAATTCATGGGGATGCTCTGGCAGGACAGAGGGGGGCGCCACGGAACTCAACATAACCATTCCAGCGATGATGAGAATCCCTACCATTTGCGGCAATTGATGGACAGGCCTTGCTTGTTATCTATTTTTCGCACAACGGTTGCGTTCTCCCTCGCGTTGCCTTCGCCGCCGCAAAGGCGGACAATGCTGCCATCACAAACAAAGGGAGAGAAATCATGATCGACTACGGTCATTTCATCGGCGGCAAGCGTGTCGCCGGCACCAGCGGCCGCAAGCAGGACGTCATGCAGCCGATGGACGGCACCGTGCGCGGCACGGTGGCGCTGGCCTCGCAGGCGGAACTGCGCGCGGCGGTCGAGAACGCCAAGGCCGCACAGCCCAAATGGGCGGCGACCAATCCACAGCGCCGCGTGCGCGTGCTGATGAAATTCCTCGAACTGGTCGCCCGCGACTATGACGAACTGGCCGAGATCCTGGCGCGCGAACATGGCAAGACCATCGCCGACGCCAAGGGCGACATCCAGCGCGGCCTCGAAGTGGTCGAAGTCTGCATCGGCGCGCCGCATATGATGAAGGGTGAGTTCACCGACGGCGCCGGCCCCGGCATCGACGCGTATTCGATGCGCCAGCCGCTCGGCGTCGTCGCCGGCATCACGCCGTTCAACTTCCCGGCGATGATCCCGCTGTGGAAGATTGCCCCGGCGCTGGCCTGCGGCAACGCCTTCATCCTGAAGCCTTCCGAGCGCGATCCGGGCGTGCCGATGCGCATCGCCGAATTGTTCCTGGAGGCCGGTCTGCCGGCCGGCATTCTCAACGTCGTCAACGGCGACAAGGAGGTGGTCGACGCCATCCTCGACGATCCCGACATCAAGGCCGTCGGCTTTGTCGGCTCGACGCCGATTGCTCAGTACATCTATGCGCGCGGCTGTGCGGCCGGCAAGCGCGTGCAGTGCTTCGGCGGCGCCAAGAACCACATGATCATCATGCCCGACGCCGACATGGACCAGACCGTCGACGCGCTGATCGGCGCCGGCTACGGCTCGGCCGGCGAGCGCTGCATGGCGATCTCGGTGGCCGTGCCGGTTGGCAACGACACCGCCAACCGGCTGATGGAGAAGCTCGTCCCTCGCGTCGAGAGCCTGAAGGTCGGCCCGTCGACGGATTCGGCCGCCGATTTCGGCCCGCTGGTCACCGCCCAGGCGCTGGAGCGCGTCAAGGGCTACGTCGACACCGGCGTCAAGGAAGGCGCCAAGCTCGTCGTCGACGGCCGCGGCTTCAGGATGCAGGGCTATGAGGACGGCTACTATATGGGCGGTTGCCTGTTCGACAACGTCACGCCCGACATGCGCATCTACAAGGAAGAGATCTTTGGGCCGGTGCTGTCCGTGGTACGCGCGCCGACCTATGAGAATGCCCTCAAGCTCGCCAACGACCATGAGATGGGCAATGGCGTTGCCATCTTCACCCGCGACGGCGACGCGGCGCGCGACTTCGCCAGCCGTGTCCAGGTCGGCATGGTCGGCATCAACGTGCCGATCCCGGTGCCGATCGCCTACTACACCTTCGGCGGCTGGAAGGCGTCTTCCTTCGGCGACCTCAACCAGCACGGCCCGGACGCGTTCCGCTTCTACACCAAGACCAAGACGGTGACCTCGCGCTGGCCGTCCGGCATCAAGGATGGTGCGGAGTTCGTCATCCCGACGATGAACTAGCCGGACGATTTCTTGCTTGCGCGTCCTCGCCTTCGGCTGCGGGCGCGCGGGCAGGCATCAAGGACGGCGCCGAGTTCGTCATTCCGACGATGAACTAGCCGGACGATTTCTTCGTCCGGTCTTACTCGCCGCAGGGCGGATGAGAAGATCGATTGAACCTGAGGCCTAAGTCCCCGGACTTGGGCCTTTTGTTTTGCAAACGCTAATGTGATGGAACCGGCGAGGCTCGCAGGACTTAGGGCTGCAATCCTGCCGTGGAGGAGGCGCGGCAGACAACCAGAGCGCCGCACGGCGGCCGGTGGCATTGCATCGTCCGGCGCAAGGAGGTGTCAGATGACACGACGTCTTATGGCGACAATGTTCGTTGCGGCGATGGCGATGTGCTCGGGCGCTGCTCAGGCAAATGCGGCCGGGCAATGCGCGGCGCGCGCCGATATCGTGAAAGCGCTCGGTGAGAACTTCCACGAAAGCGAAGCCGGGCGCGGCCTGATCAACCCCAATGTGGTCCTCGAGGTGTTCGTTTCGGAACAAGGCAGTTGGACGGTTCTGGCTTCCGACACGAAGGGCCAGAGTTGCATCCTGTCGGTCGGCGAGGGCTGGGACAGCCCAACGATCAAGGCGGCTTTGCCAGGCGCTTGACTCAGCGTGTCGCGGCCACCTCGGCATGGCCGCGCAGCAGCGCCATCAGTTTCTTGGCGTCCTTGGCGGCGCCTTCCTCGTCGCCGTCCAGGATCGAGCGGATCAATGCGACATGGTGCTCGGCGGATTCAGCCAGTCCGGTGTCCGCCTTGTAGCGGAACCAGAAGCGGCGGCTGTGGGTCTGCAGGGGGGCGGCCAGCCGGGCGGCGAACGGGTTGTCGGCGGCCAGCGCCAGCGACTCGTCGAGTGCCTTGTCGGCCTGGATGAAGGCAAGCACATTGCCCGAGATGACCGCTTTCTGCATGGCGAGCGCGGCCTCGTGAAACAGGTCGGCGGCCTCGCGGGTGACGAAGCGGGCGGCTGATCGTGCGAGCACCACCTCGACGCCGCGCCGGGCGTCGAGCACGCGCAGCCAGTCGCCGGGATGCAGAGGCGCTATCGCAATGCCGGCACGGGGCCTGACGTCGAGCAGTCCTTCCCAGGCCAGCCGCTGGATCGCCTCGCGCACGGGCGTGCGGCCGAGCGCCAGCCGCTCGATCAAGGAACCCTCGGTGATAAAACTCGCCGGGGCCAGTTCGAGCGTGACGATCATGTGTTCAAGGATGCGATAAGCCTTGATCGCCGCAGGCTCGGACACAGTGCTTGCTTCCATGGATATCAAAGGCGGTCTCCTGATATATCAAAAATATATCATAACAGATTCCGCATTGACAGCGGCTTTCCTAACAGATATACGGCTGATATATCAGATGGAGAGATAGCCATGTGGACCGGAGTTTTCCCCGCCGTCACGACCAAATTCACCGCCGACGACCGGCTCGATCACGCGGAGATGGAGCGTTGCTTCAGCTTGCAGATGGAGGCCGGCTGCGACGGCATCATTGTCTGCGGCTCGCTCGGCGAGGGGCCGATGCTGTCGCCTGACGAGAAGATCGAGGTGCTGAAGACCGCGCAGAAGGTCGCGGGCAAGAAGCCGGTGCTGCTGACCGTCAACGAGGCCGGCACCCGCGAGGCCGCCAGCATTGCCAGGCGCGCCGCCAAGGAAGGCGCCAACGGCCTGATGGTGGTGCCGAGCCCGATCTACCACACCAACGCCGAAGAGACGGTGGCGGCCCTGCGCGCCGTCGCCGAGGCCGGCGACCTGCCGGTCATGATCTATTCCAACCGGCTCGCCTACCGCGTCGACGTCACCGTCGACCAGATGGAGGAGTTGGCATCGGACAAGCGCTTCGTCGCCATCAAGGAATCCTCCGACGACATCCGCCGCTCGACCGAGATCATCAACCGCCTGGGCAGCCGCTACGACCTGTTCACCGGCGTCGACAATCTCGCCTTCGAGGCGCTGTCGGTCGGCGCCATCGGCTGGGTGGCCGGCCTGGTCACCGCCTTCCCGCGCGAGACCGTCGCCATCTACCAGCTGATGAAGCATGGCCGCCGCGAAGAGGCGCTCGCCATCTACCGCTGGTTCCGGCCGCTGCTCGACCTCGATGTCTCGACCTACCTGGTGCAGAACATCAAGCTTGCCGAAGTGTTCGCCATCAACACCAATGACCGCGTGCGCATGCCGCGCATGCCGCTGTCGGGCGAACGCCGCAAGACCGTCGAGAAGATCGTCAAGGATGCGCTCGCGGTACGGCCGACGCTGCCGCAGTTCTAAGGAGAGTTCTCTTCTCCCCGTTCGCGGGGAGAAGATGGCGGCAGCCAGAAGAGGGGCAGCGCCCACGTGCAAGGAAAGTCCAAATCGACAGACGAGGGGATTCGCCCCTCATCCGCCCTTCGGGCACCTTCTGGCCGTGAACGGGGAGAAGGGACAGACATCGCCATCGTCGGCGGCGGCATCATCGGCATCTGCGCGGCTGCCTTCCTTGCCGAGGCGGGGCTGGATGTCACGGTTTTCGACCGCACGGGCATCTGCGAGGAGACGAGCTCCGGCAACGCCGCTGCCTTTGCCTTTTCCGACGTGCTGCCGCTGGCGCACAAGGGCATGATCCGGCAGCTGCCGAAATGGCTCGCCGATCCGCTCGGCCCGCTCAGCATCCCGCCGGCCTATCTGCCGAAGCTGCTGCCCTGGCTGATCCGGTTCTGGCGCGCCGGCGCGCCTGCGAAATACGAGGCGAGCCTGATGGCACAGGCCGGCATGATGAAACTTGCCGAAGCCGAATGGATGGATCTGCTCGATCGTTCCGGCACACGGCCGATGCTTCGCGAGGACGGTTCGCTCGAGCTCTACGAAAGCGAAGCCGATTTCCGCGCCTCGCTGTCGGGCTGGGCGGCGCGCGAGCGTTTCGGGATCGGCTTCCGTCATGTCGAAGGCGAAGAACTGGCGGGCTTGCAGCCGGGGTTGTCACCGCGTTTCGTCAAGGGCACCTTCGTGCCGGGATGGAAGACGGTCGCCGATCCGAAACTGCTCGGCAAGGCAGTATGGGCTTACGCGCAGTCCAAGGGCGCCCGATTCGAGGTGGCCCGCGTCGACCGTGTCGCCGCGGATCAGGACGGCGTGACGCTGACGCTGGCCGATGGCACGAGCAGGCAAGCCAGGCGCCTTGTTGTCGCGGCGGGCGCGTGGTCGCACCTCCTGGCGCGGCAGCTTGGCGATCGCATTCCGCTGGAGACTGAACGCGGCTACAACACGACGCTGCCGACGAGCGCCTTCGACGTCAGGCGGCAGCTGATCTTTTCCGGTCATGGCTTCGTCATCACTCCGCTCGAAACGGGCCTGCGCGTCGGCGGTGCCGTGGAGCTCGGCGGCATCGAGCGGCCGCCCAATTTCAACAGGTCGAAAGCGCTCTTGCAGAAGGCGCAGAAATTCCTGCCGGGGCTCGATCCCTCGGGCGGGCGCGAATGGATGGGGTTCCGGCCCTCGCTGCCGGATTCGGTGCCCGTGATCGGCAAGGCGACGCGAAGCCGCTCGGTGATCTACGCCTTCGGCCACGGCCATCTCGGCCTGACCCAGGCTGCTGCAACCGGGCGGTTGATCAGGGAATTCGTTCTGGGGCAGACTTCGTCCGTCGATCTGGCCCCCTTCGGCCCACAACGATTTTGATTTTTTCGGGTTTTGATCTTGAGGAGCGACATGGCCAAGAAATCCTTCTTCTGCATCGACGGCCACACCTGCGGCAACCCGGTGCGGCTGGTCGCCGGCGGCGGTCCGCTGCTGCAGGGCTCGACGATGATGGAACGGCGCGCGCATTTCCTCGCCGAATATGACTGGATCCGCACCGGCCTGATGTTCGAGCCGCGCGGCCATGACGTGATGTCCGGCTCGATCCTCTATCCGCCGACACGCGAGGATTGCGACATCGCCATCCTGTTCATCGAGACGTCCGGTTGCCTGCCCATGTGCGGCCACGGCACCATCGGTACGGTGACGATGGCCATCGAACACGGGCTGATCAAGCCGAAGACGCCCGGCGTGCTCAGGCTCGACACACCGGCCGGCCTGGTCATCGCCGAATACAAGCAGGTCGGCGAGTATGTCGAGGAGGTGCGCATCACCAATGTGCCGTCCTTCCTCCACGCCGAAGGCCTGACGGTCGAATGTCCCGGGCTCGGCGAGATCACCGTCGATGTCGCCTATGGCGGCAATTTCTACGCCATCGTCGAACCGCAGGCGAACTATCGCGACATGGCCGATTATTCCGCCGGCGACCTCATCGCCTGGAGCCCGGTGGTGCGGCAGCGGCTCAACGAGAAATATTCCTTCGTTCATCCGGAGAATCCCGGCATCACCGGGTTGTCGCACATGCTGTGGACCGGCAAGCCGACGGTCGATGGAGCCGATGCCCGTAATGCCGTCTTCTACGGCGACAAGGCGATCGACCGCTCGCCCTGCGGCACCGGCACATCGGCGCGCATGGCGCAGCTTCACGCCAAGGGCAAGCTTAGTGCAGGCGACGCCTTCGTCCATGAATCGATCATCGGTTCGCTGTTCAAGGGCAAGGTCGAAAAGGAGGTCACCGTGGCTGGTAAGCCGGCGATCATCCCTTCGATCGGCGGCTGGGCACGCATGACCGGACTGAACACCATCTTCATCGACGACCGCGATCCGTTCGCGCATGGTTTCGTGGTCAAGTAGGAGAATCCTGACCTTGCGGAAAGGAGTGTGACGAAAAAACGAACCATGTCAGGAACGCAACGATTCTTCTCATCACCTAATTTTGACGGCGATTTCTTCGAAACGGAGCGCATGATGCAGCCCAATCGTCAAAGACATTGCGTTGTGCCAATGATAGGGTCCGCGATAGTCCAGGGGCTGGGCGCGAAAAGCGGGCGATCGGGAAGACGTGACTTGGAACCACGCGGAGCGGTCGAAAAAATCACGTTGCAATCCGGGCTCGAAACTTTACGACTAGGGGAAATACGAAAAGGAATGCGTCTGCATGGGCGACATTCCAGGGGAGCCATGTACACATGCAGTACTTTGTCCAGCAGCTTATCAACGGGCTGACGCTGGGATCGATCTATGGGCTGATCGCGATCGGCTACACGATGGTCTACGGCATCATCGGCATGATCAATTTCGCCCATGGCGACATCTTCATGGTGGGCGCCTTCACGGCGCTGATCGTCTTCCTCATCCTCGGCGCGCTGTTTTATTCGGTGCCCGTGGTCATCGCGCTGCTGGTCATGATGATCGTGGCGATGCTGCTTACCAGCCTCTACAACTGGACGATCGAGAAAGTGGCCTACCGGCCGCTGCGCGGTTCGTTCCGGCTGGCACCGCTGATCACCGCCATCGGCATGTCGATCGCGCTGTCGAACTTCGTCCAGGTGACGCAAGGCCCGCGCAACAAGCCGATCCCGCCGATGGTAAGCCAAGTCTACAACATCAACGGCGTCAGCGTGTCGCTGAAGCAGATCATCATCGTCATCGTCACCGCTTTGCTGCTGGCGGTGTTCTGGTACCTGGTCAACAAGACTTCGCTTGGCCGGGCGCAACGCGCCTGCGAGCAGGACCGCAAGATGGCCGCACTGCTTGGCATCGACGTCGACCGCACCATCTCGATCACCTTCATCATGGGTGCAGCCCTTGCCGCCGTCGCCGGCACGCTGTTCCTGATGTACTACGGCGTCATCGCCTTCTCGGACGGTTTCGTGCCGGGCGTGAAGGCGTTCACGGCCGCGGTGCTTGGCGGCATCGGCTCGCTTCCGGGCGCCGTGCTCGGCGGGCTCTTGATCGGCTTCATCGAGAGCATGTGGTCGGCCTATTTCTCGATCGACTACAAGGACGTCGCCGCGTTCTCGATCCTGGCCATCGTGCTGATCTTCCTGCCTTCCGGCATATTGGGCCGGCCAGAAGTCGAAAAGGTGTGAGATCATGGCCGTGACCGTATCTCGTGCGAGCGACACCGTCGCCAAGCCCATGCAGCGCGCGCTGCGCGAGGGCTTCTATGCCGGCGCCATCGCGCTTGGCCTGTTCGTACTGTTCATCGGCCTCAAGACCGACCAGAACATGTCCAACGAACTGGTCGTGGTGCAGCGCTGGGGCCTGCTTGCCGCGGTGGTGATCGCCACCGCCGTCGGGCGTTTCCTCTATGTCGCCTACGGCCAGCCCTTCATGGCCAACCAGAAGATCGCCGATGTCGCCACCGGGCTCATGCCGGCAAGTGTGGCATCCCGCTCCTTCACCCTGCCGACCTTCATCGGAGCGGTCGTCGCCATGGTGCTGCTGTTCGTGTTCAACAGCTCTCTCGCCGGATGGGTTGGGGCAGAACCGGCCGGCTATCTGCAATTCCTGCGTGCCCTGGCGGTCATCTATGTGCTGGCCTGCGTGATCTATTACTTCCGCGCCTTCATCCATGCCAACTTCACCAAATTGGGCATCTCGGCGTTGGTGCTGTACCCGATCCTCGTCGTCGCGGTGCTGTCACTCAACGCCTGGTCGATCACCGGAGGGTTGCAGGGTTCGTTGAAATGGGTCGATAATTTCGGCATCCAGATCCTGATCTATGTGATGCTGGCCTGGGGACTGAACATCGTCGTCGGCCTCGCCGGTCTGCTCGATCTCGGCTACGTCGCTTTTTATGCGATTGGCGCCTATGCCTATGCGCTTCTCGCCACCCATTTCGGCCTGTCGTTCTGGATATTGTTGCCCGCCGCGGGCGCCATGGCCGCGCTCTGGGGGGTGCTGCTCGGCTTTCCCGTGCTGCGCCTGCGCGGCGACTATCTGGCGATCGTGACGCTCGCCTTCGGCGAGATCATCCGCCTCGTGCTGATCAACTGGCGCGAAGTCACCAATGGGTCGGCCGGCATCTCCGGCATTCCCAAGGTCAGCTTCTTCGGCTTGATGTCGTTCAACGTGTCGGACCCGAATTACATCGCCAAGGTGCTGAACCTCGCCACGTCCAGCGCCTACTACAAGATCTTCCTCTACTACCTGATCCTTGGGCTCTGCCTGCTAACCGCCTTCGTCACCATCCGGCTGCGGCGCCTGCCGGTCGGCCGCGCCTGGGAAGCCTTGCGTGAGGACGAGATCGCCTGCCGCTCGCTCGGTATCAACACCACCACCACCAAGCTGACGGCCTTTGCCACCGGCGCCATGTTCGGCGGCTTCGCCGGTTCGTTCTTTGCCGCGCGGCAAGGTTTCGTCAGCCCCGAATCCTTTGTCTTCCTGGAATCGGCCATTATCCTCGCCATCGTCGTTCTTGGCGGCATGGGGTCGCTGGTCGGCATCGCCGTCGCCGCGATGGTGATGATCGGCGGCACCGAGGCGCTGCGCGAACTCGACTTCCTCAAGCAGGTCTTCGGGCCCGATTTCACACCGGAACTCTACCGCATGCTTCTGTTCGGCATGGCCATGGTCATCGTCATGTTGTGGAAGCCGCGCGGCTTCGTCGGCAGCCGTGAACCGACCGCCTTCCTCAAGGAGCGAAGGGCTGTCTCAGGCTCCTTCACCAAGGAGGGCCACGGCTGATGAATGCGACCACGCAAATGAACGACGCCATCCTGCAGGTCGAGCATCTGTCGATGAAGTTCGGCGGCCTGGTCGCCATCGGCGACCTGTCCTTCACCGCCAGGCGCGGCGAGATCACCGCGCTGATCGGCCCCAACGGCGCCGGCAAAACCACAGTGTTCAACTGCATCACCGGCTTCTACAAGCCGTCGGAAGGCATGATCACGCTCAGCCGGGCCGATGGCTCCAGCTACCTGCTGGAACGGCTGCCCAACCACGAGATCCCGGCGCGCGCCAAGGTGGCGCGCACCTTCCAGAACATCCGCCTATTCTCGGGCATGACGCTGCTGGAGAACCTGCTCGTCGCCCAGCACAACAAGCTGATGAAGGCTTCGGGCTATACGATCCTGGGCCTGTTCGGCTTCAGCGGCTACCGCAAGGCCTCAGCCGAATCGGTGGAGCTTGCCAAGCACTGGCTGGAAAAGGCCGATCTCGTCGATCGCGCCGACGATCCGGCCGGCGACCTGCCCTATGGCGCGCAGCGGAGGCTCGAGATCGCGCGCGCCATGTGCACCGGTCCTGAACTGCTGTGCCTCGACGAGCCGGCGGCCGGCCTCAACCCGAAGGAATCGGCGGCGCTCAACGAGCTGCTGATGGACATCAAGAAGTCCTCAGGCACCTCGATCCTCTTGATCGAGCACGACATGTCGGTGGTCATGCAGATTTCCGACCATGTCGTGGTGCTGGAATATGGCCGCAAGATCTCCGACGGCAATCCGCAATCGGTGCGCACCGACCCGCGCGTCATCGCCGCCTATCTCGGCGTCGACGACGAGGAGGTCGAGACCGTGCTGACCGAAGTCGGCGACGAGGACGTCATCGAACGGCTCGATACCGGTCCCGACTCCGCGCATGGCCCGGGAACATCTTCGTCGTATCTGGCCGGGCCGGTGAGCGACACCGTCGGCCATAGCGAAGGCGAACGCGTGACAGTGTCGAAAGGCGCCTCGAAGGCAGCGCAGGTCGATGCCCGCGCCGCGACCGTGGCAAGCAGGCCTGTCGCACCGGCGCCGGCCAAGCCCGCTGCGAAGAAAGCGGCACCAAGGAAGACGGCCGCCAAGGCCCCTGCCGTGAAGGCCGAAGGCGTTTCGAACCGCCTCACTGCCCCCCGTGGCGGCAAGGCCGACAATCTGACCCGCATCAAGGGCATCGGTGCGGTCAACGAGAAGAAGCTCAACGAGCACGGCATCTTCCACTTCGACCAGATCGGCGCCTGGAAGAAGGCCGATGTCGAGGCAGTCGAGGCTTATCTCGCCTTTGACGGACGCATCGCGCGCGAGGAATGGGTCAAGCAGGCGAAGCTGCTCGGCCAGGGCAAGGATACGGAATTCTCGCGCCGTGTCGATGCGGGCAAGGTGGCGACCAGTCATGCTTCCGGCAAGGCCGCGAGCACAGGCAAGCCCGCTCAGGGCAAGCGTGGAGGGGGCAAGTGATGGCCACGACAACGCTGCTCGATATCAAGGGCGTGGAGACCTATTACGGCAACATCCGTGCGCTGAACGGCGTCAACGTCACCGTCAAGCAAGGTGAGATCGTGGCGCTGATCGGTGCCAACGGCGCCGGCAAGTCGACGCTGATGATGACCATCTTCGGGGCTCCACGCGCCCGCACGGGCACCATCACCTTCGCCGGGACCGATATCACCCAGTTGCCGACGCACGAAATCGCACGCATGCGGATTGCCCAGTCGCCCGAGGGCCGGCGCATCTTTCCGCGCATGACGGTGATGGAAAACCTGCAGATGGGCGCAAGCCTCGACAACCTCAAACATTATGGCGAGGACGTCGAGAAGGTGTTCACGCTGTTCCCCAGACTGAAGGAGCGCATCGCCCAGCGGGGCGGTACGTTGTCGGGCGGCGAACAGCAGATGCTGTCGATCGGACGCGCATTGATGGCGCGGCCGAAACTGCTTCTGCTCGACGAACCGTCGCTGGGTCTGGCGCCGCTGATCGTCAAGCAGATCTTCGATGCCATCCGCGAATTGAACCGCACCCAAGGGCTGACCGTGTTCCTGGTCGAGCAGAACGCGTTCGGCGCGCTCAAGCTCGCCACGCGCGGCTATGTCATGGTCAACGGCAATGTGACGATGAGCGGCACCGGCAAGGAGCTGCTCGCCAATCCGGAAGTGCGCGCCGCCTATCTCGAAGGCGGACATCACTGAGTTCAGGAGACTTCCCATGCAAGGCATTCTCTACGAGGAACAGTCGATCTGGCAGTTCTTCTTCGTCACCTGCCTCCTCGGCGGCTGGGCAGCCTGGATGACCGGCAAGGCCAGTGCCCAGACATGGCGCAGCTTCATCCAGCTGTTCGCCTATATGCTCGGCCTTGGCATCGGCGTCCGTTTCATCCACCACGCGCTGTTCGACGGCACGATGTTCTCGCTGCATTACTATATCGTCGACACAATCGTGCTGATGATACTGGGCTTTATAGGCTATCAATACACACGAACCAACCAGATGGTCACACAGTATAATTGGCTCTACGAAAGAGCTTCAATCTTGAGCTGGAAACCGAAAGGTTGACGTTCATCATTAACGCCGCGTCAGGGATGAATCGGCGTGACAAGTGCCTGAAAATCGGCAAACTATGCTTTCTGCGATAAGGGTGGGCATCGCATGAAAGCTTCATCCACGCCCACTCCGTTAATGGGAGCGTTTAAATGAAAAAGTCACTTTTGTCCGCCGTAGCCCTGACCGCGCTCGTCGCGTTCGGCGGCAACGCGTGGGCTGATGTAATGTTCGGCGTCGCCGGTCCGATCACCGGTCCGAACGCGGCCTTCGGCGCACAGCTGCAGAAGGGCGCCGAAGCGGCGGTCGCCGATATCAATGCCAAGGGCGGTATCAATGGCGAGCAGATCAAGCTCGAAGTCGGCGACGACGTCTCCGATCCGAAGCAGGGCATCTCGGTCGCCAACAAGTTCGTCGGCGACGGCGTCAAGTTCGTGATCGGCCACTTCAACTCGGGCGTGTCGATCCCGGCCTCCGAGGTCTACGCGGAAAACAATATCGTCGAAATCACGCCGGCTGCAACCAACCCGAAGTTCACCGAGCGCGGCCTATGGAATGTGTTCCGTACCTGCGGACGCGACGACCAGCAGGGCAGCATCGCCGGCGCCTATATCGCCGCGAACTTCAAGGATGCCAAGGTTGCCGTGATCCATGACAAGACCCCTTACGGCCAGGGCCTCGCGGACGAAACCAAGAAGGCGATGAACGCCGCGGGCGTCAAGGAAGTGATGTATGAAGGCGTCAATGTCGGCGACAAGGACTTCTCGGCGCTGATCGCCAAGATGAAGGAAGCCGGCGTCACCCTGATCTACTGGGGCGGCCTGCACACCGAAGCCGGCCTGATCATCCGCCAGTCCGCGGACCAAGGCCTCAAGGCGCCGATGATGTCGGGTGACGGCATCGTGACGGACGAACTCGCCGCGATCGCGGGCGACGCCGTCGCCGGCACGCTCAACACGTTCGGCCCCGACCCGCGGCTGATCCCGGCCAACAAGGAACTCGTCGAGAAGTTCCGCGCGCAGGGTTTCGAGCCGGAAGCCTACACGCTCTACGCCTATGCCGCCGTGCAGGTGGTCGCCGAGGCAGCCGCCGCCGCCAAGACGAACGATCCGCAGGCCGTCGCCAAGGCGATGCATGAAAGCGGTCCGTTCCCGACCGTCCTGGGCGATCTTGCCTATGACGCCAAGGGCGATCCGAAGCTGCCGGGCTACATCATGTACGAATGGAAGAAGAAGGACGACGGGAAGTATTCCTGGTTCCCGAAGTCGTAATTCATTCAGATCCGAAACCAATGATGCCCGGCGCCTCGCGCCGGGCATTTTCTTTGACATGCTGGCAGCGGTGACATCCCTGCCAGCTTTCCTTGATCTTATGCATGTCGTTATCCCGGAACCGAGGACACTTCCGGGCGACATGCATTGGCCTCGAAAGATCGCATCCAGGATCGAAATTGTCGCCGTTGTTCCGTCCGTTCGAACGAATGCGTGCGAGTGTTGACTGAATAATCGGTTTAAATCGGTTTAAATCGACGTCGATTTTGTTTGCACTGCAGCATTTTCGCGTTAATCATTGCCTCGATTTCCCGTCCCTTCCGCTGCTGGAGCCCAGTCCTTGGCCATCACGAAGATCCTCGTCGCCAACCGGTCAGAAATCGCCATCCGCGTCTTTCGCGCGGCCAATGAGCTGGGCCTCAAAACCGTGGCGATCTGGGCCGAGGAAGACAAATACTCCCTGCACCGCTTCAAGGCCGACGAGAGCTACCAGGTCGGGCGCGGACCGCATCTCAGCAAGGACATGGGTCCGATCGAGAGCTATCTGTCGATCGAGGAGGTGATCCGCGTCGCCAGGCTTTCAGGCGCCGATGCCATCCACCCCGGCTACGGGCTGCTGTCGGAAAGCCCCGAATTCGCCGAAGCCTGCGCGCAAGCAGGCATCACCTTCATCGGTCCGAAGCCAGACACGATGCGCCGGCTGGGCAACAAGGTCGCCGCGCGCAATCTGGCCATCGAGGTCGGCGTGCCGGTGGTGCCGGCGACCGATCCGTTGCCCGACGACATGGAGGCGGTCAAGGAACTCGCCAGGACTGTCGGTTATCCCGTCATGCTGAAGGCTTCGTGGGGTGGCGGTGGCCGCGGCATGCGCGCCATCCGTTCCGAGGCCGACCTCGCCCGCGAGGTCATGGAAGGCAAGCGCGAGGCGAAAGCCGCCTTCGGCAAGGACGAGGTCTATCTCGAAAAACTGATCGAGCGCGCCCGCCATGTCGAGGTGCAGGTGCTCGGCGACACGCATGGCAATGCCGTGCACCTGTTCGAGCGCGACTGCTCGATCCAGCGCCGCAACCAGAAGGTCGTCGAGCGCGCGCCGGCGCCCTATCTCAGCGAGGACCTGCGCCAAGAGCTATGCGGCTACGCGCTGAAGATCGCGCGCGAGACCAGCTATATCGGCGCCGGCACCGTCGAATTCCTGCAGGACGCCGACACCGGCAAGTTCTACTTCATCGAGGTCAATCCGCGCATCCAGGTCGAGCACACAGTCACCGAGATGGTGACCGGCATCGACATCGTGAAGGCGCAGATCCACATCCTCGACGGCTTCGCCATCGGTACGCCGGAATCGGGCGTGCCGGCGCAAAGGGACATTCGGCTGAACGGCCATGCCTTGCAATGCCGCATCACCACCGAAGACCCGGAACACAATTTCATTCCGGACTACGGCCGCATCACCGCCTATCGCGGCGCCACCGGCTTCGGCATCCGCCTCGACGGCGGCACCGCCTATTCCGGCGCGGTCATCACCCGCTTCTACGATCCGCTGCTGGAGAAGGTCACGGCCTGGGCGCCGACGCCGGCCGAGACGATCGCCCGCATGAACCGAGCCTTGCGCGAGTTCCGCATCCGCGGCGTCGCCACCAACCTTACCTTCCTCGAAGCGATCATCAATCACCCGAGCTTCGCCGACAATTCCTATACGACGAGGTTCATCGACACGACGCCGGAGCTGTTCCAGCAGGTCAAGCGCCAGGATCGCGCCACCAAGCTGCTCAACTATCTGGCCGACGTCAGCGTCAACGGCCATCCCGAGACGCGCGGCCGGCCGACGCCAAAGGCCGACGCGGCGCCGCCCGTCGTGCCCTATCTCAACGGCAATGTGCCTGGTGGCAGCAAGCAGAAGCTCGATGTGCTCGGGCCGGAAAAGTTCGCCGCCTGGATGCGCGAGCAGAAGGAAGTGCTGGTCACCGATACGACGATGCGCGACGGCCACCAGTCGCTGCTCGCCACCCGCGTGCGCACGCACGACATTGCCGGCATCGCCGGCACCTACGCGCGCGCCTTGCCACAACTCCTGTCGCTGGAATGCTGGGGCGGCGCCACTTTCGACGTGGCCATGCGCTTCCTCACCGAGGATCCGTGGGAGCGGCTGTCGCTGGTGCGGGAAGCAGCCCCCAACCTGTTGCTGCAGATGCTGCTGCGTGGCGCGAACGGCGTCGGCTATACCAATTATCCCGACAATGTCGTGCAGCATTTCGTCAAGCAGGCGGCAAGCGGCGGCATCGACCTGTTCCGCGTCTTCGACTGCCTGAACTGGGTCGAGAACATGCGCGTCGCCATGGACGCCGTGGGGGCCGAGGGCAAGCTGATCGAAGCGGCGATGTGCTATACCGGCGACATTCTCGATCCGGCGCGGGCCAAGTACGACCTGAAATACTATGTCGGGCTGGCCGAGGAATTGCAGGCGGCCGGCGCCCATATCATCGCGGTCAAGGACATGGCCGGCCTGTTGAAGCCGAGTGCCGCCCGCGTACTATTCAAGGCGCTGCGCGAGGCGACCGATCTGCCGATCCATTTCCACACCCACGACACATCGGGCCTGTCGGCGGCAACCGTGCTGGCGGCGGTGGAAAGCGGCGTCGACGCCATCGACGCGGCGATGGACGCCTTCTCCGGCAACACCTCTCAGCCATGTCTCGGTTCGATCGTCGAGGCGTTGAGAGGCACCGAGCGCGATCCCGGCCTCGACCCGCAATGGATCCGCAAAATCTCGTTCTATTGGGAAGCCGTTCGCAACCAATACGCCGCCTTCGAGAGCGACCTGAAAGGGCCGGCCTCCGAAGTCTACCTGCACGAAATGCCAGGCGGGCAGTTCACCAATTTGAAGGAACAGGCCCGTTCGCTCGGACTGGAGACACGCTGGCACGAAGTGGCGCAGACGTATCACGACGTCAACCTGATGTTCGGCGACATCGTCAAGGTGACGCCGTCGTCCAAGGTGGTCGGCGACATGGCGCTGATGATGGTGAGCCAGGACCTGACCGTTGCCGATGTCGAAAACCCGGCCCGGGATATCGCCTTCCCGGACTCGGTCGTCTCGATGCTGCGCGGCGACCTCGGGCAGTCCCCGGGCGGCTGGCCGCGGACGCTGCAGAAGAAGGCATTGAAGGGCGACAAGCCGATCACGGCGCGGCCCGGTTCGTTGCTGAAGCCGGCCGACCTCGAGAAGAGCCGCAAGGAGATCGAGGACAAGTTGGAGCGCAAGCTGACGGAATACGAATTCGCCTCGTGGCTGATGTATCCGAAGGTGTTTTCCGACTTCGTCGTCGCCCAGGAAACCTACGGCCCGGTCAGCGTTCTGCCGACGCCGACCTATTTCTACGGCATGAAATCGGAAGACGAGATTTTCGTCGATATCGAAAGGGGCAAGACCTTGGTCGTGCGCTGCCAGGCGTTCGGCGATGTCGACGAGAAGGGCATGGTCACCGTGTTCTTCGAGCTGAACGGCCAGCCGCGGCGTGTGAAGGTGCCCGACCGCGCGCATGGTGCGTCGGCAGCCAAGGCGCGCCGCAAGGCCGAGCCCGGCAACGAGGCGCATGTCGGGGCGCCGATGCCGGGTGTGGTTTCGGCGCTTGCGGTCGCCGCCGGCCAAGCGGTCAAGGCAGGCGACGTGCTGCTTTCCATCGAAGCGATGAAGATGGAGACGGCGCTGCATGCCGAGCGTGATGGCACGGTCGCCGAGGTGCTGGTCAAGGCCGGCGACCAGATCGATGCGAAGGATCTCCTGATCGCGTTCAGCTAAGAGTTCGCAAGGAGCGGGCAGGCTGTCGGCTTCTGGCGGCAGGGCTGGCGAGCTGTTCGATAACGGCTTGACCCGCCGGCCCGGGTCGGGCATCGAACCGCTGAAATTCGCCGCGGCACGTTCCCCGAGTCGCGGCGCGGAACCGATCCTTGGAGAAAAACATGGCCGACGATATCACCGAGACCAGCCAGACTGTTGCCGCCGGCCAGCTGCGTGCCTTGATCGAGCGCATCGAGCGGCTCGAGGAAGAAAAGAAGACGATTTCCGACGACATCAAGGAAGTTTTCGCCGAGGCCAAGGGCACCGGCTTCGACACCAAGGCAATCCGCACCATCATCCGGTTGCGCAAGAAGGATCAGGCCGAGCGCCAGGAGGAGGATGCCATCCTCGATCTGTACATGGCCGCGCTCGGCATGGTCTAAGACTGGAAACAGTCTAGGGCGCCATGCGGCGCCCTCAACGGTTCGAACCATGAGCGAATTCGACTTCGGCGGCCGCCGTGCCTTGGAATTCCGCCATCGCGGCTTCTGGTCGCTGTTTGCCGAACGGCATCCGGAAGAAAGAGCCCGGCTGGCGCGGCGCGGACCCTGGTTCTGGCAGCGCGGGCTGCCCGACTTCGCACTGGTCCTTTCCATGTATGTCGCGCCGGCGCAGAACCATGTCGGTGTCTTCTTTGGCCGCAACGAGAAGTTCGGCGCCACGCAAAGCTGGTCGCGGCTGGAGCCGTTCCGGCCGGCGATCGAAGACAGGCTGAAACTGAGACCGGAACAAAGCTGCGAAGGCCTCGGCATCAATTCGATGTGGCGGGTCAATTGCTTTGCCGAGGACAACTGGCCGGCGATGACCGACTGGCTGGTAACGGAGTGCTCGCGTGTCGAGCACGCCGTTGTTGCGGTTCTGGGGCAGCGGTAAGTGATCGCGGATTTCTTCCGCTCGCGTTGGCTTGGCGAGGTGTCGCTCGACCGGCTGTTCTGGCGCGATATGATGCTTGTCGGGACCGTGATCAATATGGCGTCGTCTGCTGCGGCGCTGATCCTGCTTGGACTGAAGATGCCGCTCGGCCTTGTCCTGGCGGTGCATTTTGCACCGGTGCTCTACAACATCTTCCTGACTTTGGCAGTCTGGCGCACGGCTGAGAAGGCCGGCGGTGCCAGGGCTTCCCTCTTTATGCTGGGATCAGCGCTCTGGCTGATCGCCACGATCGTAGTCTGACGAGGCTGCCCATACGAAAAAGGGCGGCCGGAGCCGCCCTTCGCAAGAAATGATAACGCCTGTTCAGGCGGCCGGCTCGAATTTCAGCGCCACGCCGTTGATGCAGTAGCGCAGGCCGGTCGGCGGCGGGCCGTCCTCGAAGACATGGCCGAGATGGCTGCCGCAACGAGAGCAGTGGCATTCGGTGCGGACCATGCCGTAGCTGCGATCGACTGTGTTCTCGACCGAGCCCGGAACGGGATCGTTGAAGCTCGGCCAGCCGGTGCCGCTCTCGAACTTCAGCGTGGACTGGAAGAGCGGCTGGTCGCAGCCAACGCAGGAAAAAGTGCCGGCACGCTTCTCATAGAGCAGGGCGCAGCTTCCCGGCCGCTCGGTGCCATGGTTTCGCATGACCGCGTATTGCTCCGGCGTCAGCCGGGCGCGCCATTCGGCATCGGTGCGGGTGACGGGGTAAGTGTGGGTGTCCATTTGATCTCCTCAGCCTTGGCGGCTCGTTCTTGGTTGCAACCCGATATTCGCAACAAGATAGGCGTTTGTTACGGGATTTGCCCGCATTTTCGAGCGGACCACCTGGAATTCCTAAGGCGATCGCCGCGAGATAGCGCGCGACGGAGGCGGCCAGCGCCGTTTTCGCATCGCCGATGATGTTCTGGTTCCACCATGCGCGGTAGATGTCGTCGAAGGCGAACGGTGCAAGGGCTGCCGCGATGCGGCGTATGGCGGCGCCATTGAGCGGGATCTGGTTCGGATAGCTGTACATGAAACTGACATGGCGGCGTGTCGGCGTCACCTGCAGGATGTCGCCGGTCAGCAGCGCATCGGCACCGTCGCGTTTCCAGTGCAGCACCTGGCCGCCGGCAAAGTGGCCGCCGCAGCGGATGAGTGTCAGCGACGGGTTGATGGCCAGCGTCTCGCCTTGCCAACTGACAATCGAGCGATGCGGCCGCATGATCCACTGCCGGTCGTCGGCATGGAGATAGATCGGTACGCCGCCAAACGCCTCGCTCCATTCGACCATCACCGAATAGTAATGGCAGTGCGAGATGGCGATAGCCGCCAGCCCGCCCCGATGGTTGATCTCCGCCACCGCCTCGTCGCTCACCATCGAGACGCAGTCCCACAGCACATTGCCGTGTGGTGAATGCGCCAGCAGCGCCCGCTGGCCGATGGCGAAGCGCGGCTCGATGCCGAAGGCGAGCACGCCGGCATCGTCCTTCCTCGGCGGCGAGTTGTTGCGGCGTGATCCAGGCCTGGCCTTCCCAGCGCACATACTGCCGCTCGTCCTCGCAGATCGTGCAATGTTGCGGTGGCGTCTCCGTCGCCGCGAACTGGACACCGCACTGCAAGCAGAGGAAGCAGGTCATCCGATCTCCGGTGGTCCTTCAGTGTTTTCTTGAAAGCTGCTTCGTGGCACCTTCGAGCCCGGCCAGCGTCAGCGGAAACATGCGGCCGTCGAAGATGTCACGGATCATGGCGATCGAATGGGTAAAGCCCCAGTTCTTTTCGCTCTCGGGATTCAGCCACACCGCGTTCGGCCATTGCTGCAGGAGCCGGCCGAGCCAGACGGCTCCTGCCTCGGGGTTCCAGTGTTCCACCGAGCCGCCAGGATGGGCGATCTCGTAAGGGCTCATCGAGGCATCGCCGACGACGATGACCTTATAGTCGGGACCGTATTTGTGAATGAGGTCGAAGGTCGGAATCACCTCGGCATGGCGGCGGCGATTGTCCTTCCACACGCCTTCGTAGAGGCAGTTGTGGAAATAGAAATATTCGAGCTGGCGGAATTCGGCGCGGGCGGCCGAAAACAGCTCCTCGACGCTTTTGATATGGTCGTCCATCGAGCCGCCGACATCGAAGAACATCAGGAGCTTCACCGCATTGCGACGCTCGGGCCGTGTCTTGACGTCGAGATAGCCGTGCTCGGCGGTGGCGTGGATGGTGCCGGGCAGGTCGAACTCTTCCTCGGCGCCTTCGCGCACCCAGCGGCGCAGGCGCTTCAGCGCGATCTTGATGTTGCGGGTACCGAGTTCGACGGCATCGTCGAAATTCCTGAACTCGCGCTTGTCCCAGACTTTCACCGCGCGGCGGTTGCGGCTTTCATGCTGGCCGATGCGCACGCCTTCGGGATTGTAGCCATAGGCGCCGAAGGGCGAGGTGCCGCCGGTGCCGATCCATTTCGAGCCGCCCTGGTGGCGGCCCTTTTGTTGCTCGAGCCTTTGTTTCAGCGTCTCCATCAGTTTGTCGAAGCCGCCAAGCGCCTCGACCAGTTTTTTCTCCTCCTCGGTCAGGTGCTTTTCGGCGAGCCGGCGCAGCCATTCCTCGGGAATGTCGGCGACATTGACGGCATCCGGGCCACCCAGCGCCTCGATGCCCTTGAAGACATGCGCGAACACCTGGTCGAAGCGGTCGATATGGCGCTCGTCCTTCACCAGGGCGGCGCGGGCAAGATAGTAAAAACCTTCGACGTCATAGTCGACCAGTCCGGCTTCCAGCCCTTCCAGCAGAGAAAGGTATTCCCTGAGCGAGACGGGAACGCGCGCTGCCTTCAGTTCGAGGAAGAAGGGGATGAACATGGCCGGCCGTTACCTGTGGCCCTCGATCTTTTCTCGTGCGGCGCTTGCGATAAAGGCAGAGCGCGTCAGTCCGCGACGGCTGGCCTCGGCATCTATGGCCGCCAGCAGGCCGGCGTCGAGCGACAGATTGGCTCGAACGGGCCGCCCTGAATCGATCAGCACCGGAATCATGACGGCGGATTCGCCCGCAGAGCTATCGATCTCGTCCGCTCTCAACAGATCTGCCAGCGTGCGTGCCTTGGGCAAGGAAGCGCTCTTCGCCAATCGTGCTTCGACCCATTCGCGCACAGCCGATGTCGCATCGGCAATCGCCTCTTCGGGGTTTGCGCCGCCACCATGGCAACCGGGAAGATCAGGGATCCGCACACCCCAAACATCGTCCGCGCCGTCGAGAATCCCCACATAGTGCGTCATGCGTTCCGTCCTCAGATCCATCCGGCGAGCCGGGCGATCGACCGCGCGACACCAGGCGATTGTTCGCGATGGTGACTATTTCAATTACTTAGCGTCAGAGCAAATCATACTCGATAAAGCCTGTCCTGCGCGCGACGTGGTCATAGAGCTTGCGCGCGGTGGCATTGGTCTCGTGCGTCATCCAGTAGACGTTTTTTACCCCGATCTTGCCGGCCTCCTGCTTCACCGCCTCGATGAGGGCCGCGCCGATGCCCTTGCCGCGCACATCCGGGTCGGCGAACAGGTCCTGCAGGTAGCAATTGTTTTTCTCCGACCAGCCCGAGCGGTGGTAGAGATAGTGGGTGAGGCCGACGGCCTTGCCGTCGAGGGTAGCGATAAAACCCTTCGGCTCGAATTCGCCTGTCGTGAACAGGCGCTTCCAGGTGACGGCGTAGACCTCTTCCGGCAGCTTGGTTTCGTAGAAGGTCAGGTAGTCGGTCCACAGGCGGCGCCAGTCGGCGCGGTCGGATTGCATGAGCGGGCGGACAATGATCTCAGACATTTTATCTCCTCCGAAGGGTTCTGGCCGAAGCTGACGTGGTCTTCGGCCGGCGGCAACGGTCCACAGCCGGGAAAGCGCTAACGCTGCCTTGCTATTGCTGTCTTCTCGCCATGAAGGCCAGCCGCTCGAACAGATGCACATCCTGTTCGTTCTTCAACAGGGCGCCATGCAGCTTGGGCAGCGCGCTCTTGGCGTCGACGCGCAAATCCTCGGGCGCGATGTCGTCGGCGACCAGCAGGCGGATCCAGTCCAACGCCTCCGACGTCGATGGCTTTTTCTTCAGCCCCGGCACGTCACGGATTTCGTAGAATTGGGTAAGCGCCGCGCGCACCAGGTTCTGCTTGATGCCGGGATAGTGGACATCGACGATCCTGTGCAGCGTATCGACATCGGGAAAGCGGATGTAGTGGAAGAAGCAACGGCGCAGGAAGGCGTCCGGCAGTTCCTTCTCGTTGTTGGAAGTGATGATGACGATGGGCCGGACGGCGGCGCGGATGGTCTCGCCGGTCTCGTAGACGAAGAACTCCATCCGGTCGAGCTCCTGCAGCAGGTCGTTGGGGAACTCGATGTCGGCCTTGTCGATCTCGTCGATCAGGAGCACGACCTTTTTGCCGGCCGCGAATGCCTCCCAAAGCTTGCCGCGCTTGATGTAGTTCTTGATGTCGTTGAACCTGACATCGCCGAGTTGGCTGTCGCGCAGCCGCGATACGGCGTCGTACTCGTAAAGACCTTGCTGCGCCCGCGTCGTCGATTTGACATGCCATTCGATGAGGTCGAGGCCGAGTGCCGCCGCCACCTGGCGGGCAAGTTCCGTCTTGCCGGTGCCGGGCTCGCCCTTGACCAGCAGCGGCCGTTCCAGCGCAATCGCCGCGTTGACCGCCACCATCAGATCCTTGTCGGCGACATAGGCCGCCGTGCCTTCGAAACGCATTTTTGCTCCTCGGTTCATTCCGGGGACCGTAAGGAGGCCCTCTGGTCCGCGCAAGGGCGGGTCTGCAACGGCGATCAGGCCAACCGGTTCGGAAAGAGCGCCGTCTCTCTGGCGCTTGGGCCACCATCGGCCTATATTGGCGGAGGCGGTCTGCGCTTCCCGGCAGGAGACACTTTTCCCCGGGGCCTTAATGATCCTTAGGGAGCTGTCCCTGGGAAGACCCGTGGGTTTTCTCACACGGCGCCCACCTACTTTGTAGGCACCCGGGATCGACCTCTCCACCGGTTGTGTGGATCGTCACTTGTCGCAAGGCGTCCGTCCCTCTCCGTGGATGATGCGGTGGAAAACGTCGCTCTTGAGACCTCACACAGCTCTGACCTTTTCTACCTTGGCCGCATGACCTCTCCCAAAGACCTGAAAAAACAGCTGCGCCTCGAAGCACTAGCCCGCCGCGACGCGCTCGATGAATTCTGGCGGGTCGAGGCCGCGCTCGAAATGGCGGAGACGGCGCGCGATAGTCTGGAGATCGGGCCCGGTGAGATCGTCTCCGGTTTCTGGCCGATGCGCTCGGAGGTCGATGTCAGGCCATTGATGTTCGCCTTGCGCGAGCAGGGCGCACGGCTCTGCCTGCCCGCCATTCTCGACAAGACCACCATCGTCTTTCGCGAGCTGGTTCGTGGCGCGCCGATGGTCGACATGGGCTTTGGCACGGTCGGGCCGCACGCGGAGGCCGAAGTTCTCGACCCCTCGGTGATGCTGGTGCCGCTCGCCGCCTTCGACGCGCGCGGCCATCGCATCGGTTATGGCGCCGGCCATTACGATCGCGCGATCGCGAGGCTCGTCGACAAGGGGCATGCGCCCCGGTTGGTCGGCATCGCCTTCGACTGCCAAGAAGTTTCGCAAGTTCCCGACGAGCCCCATGACGTGGTCATCCCGGAAATACTCACCGAGAGCGGGTTGCGCCGCTTTGCGCCAAAATTGTAGATAGTTCTTTGAAACGCATGATCTTTGCCGAAAAGTCATGCAACTTTTCGGGATCAGGCATAGATGAGACTTCTCTTCCTCGGGGACATGGTCGGCAAGACGGGCCGCACTGCGGTGTGGGAACAATTGCCTGGCCTGATCTCCGACTTCAAACTCGATTTCGTCATCGTCAACGGCGAGAACGCCGCCGGCGGCTTCGGCATCACCGAAGAGATTTTTCGCGAGACGATCGCGGCAGGCTGCGATGTCGTGACCACCGGCAACCATGTCTGGGACCAGCGCGACGCGCTGGCCTTCGCGCCGCGCGAGCAACGTTTCCTGCGGCCCTCCAATTTTCCCAAAGGCACGCCCGGGCGCGGCTCCGGCGTCTACATCGCCAAAAACGGCGCGCGCGTGCTGGTCGCCAACATCATGGGCCGGGTGTTCATGCATCCCGAACTCGACGATCCGTTCCAGGCCGGCGAACGTGAACTCGCCGCCTGTCCGCTTGGCGAGCAGGCGGATGCGGTGGTGATCGACTTCCACGCCGAGGCGACCTCGGAGAAAATGTGTTTCGCGCATTTCGTCGACGGCCGTGCCAGTCTTGTCGTCGGCACCCACACGCACCAGCCCACCGCCGATCACCAGATCCTCAATGGCGGCACCGGCTATCTCTCCGACGCCGGAATGTGCGGCGACTATGATTCCTCGCTCGGCATGGACAAGGAAGAACCGCTCAACCGGTTCCTGTCGAAGGTGCCGAAAGGCCGTTTCGAGGCAGCGACCGGCCCGGCGACATTGTGCGGCGTCGGCGTCGATATTTCCGACCGCACCGGACTGACCGAGAAGATCGCGCCGTTTCGTCGCGGGCCACGACTGGAGGAAACCGCGCCGACCTTCTGGTCGTGACATTGATATGGGAGTTCGCAGTACCTAATTGCCGGCGACACTGCTCTAGATCGTAGGGGACGACCTCCATGCAGCTTTTCGAATTCCTGGCGCCGCATTTTCAATTCGTCTCCGACCCGACCGCATGGGTCGCATTGCTGACGCTGGTGGTGCTCGAGATCGTGCTCGGCATCGACAATCTGATCTTCATCTCCATCCTGACCAACAAGCTGCCCGTGGAGCTGAGGGCTCGTGCGCGCCGCCTCGGCATCTCGGCTGCGCTGATCATGCGCCTGGTGCTGCTCGCCACCATCTCCGTCATCGTCCAGCTGACGACGCCGGTCTTCACGGCGTTTGGCCACGGCTTCTCCTGGCGCGACCTGATCCTGATCGCCGGCGGCCTGTTCCTGGTCTGGAAGGCGACCAAGGAGATCCATCACACGGTCGACCCCGACGACCATCAGGACACGATGCTGGGCGAAACGCTCAAGATCTCGCTTGCCGGCGCGATCTTCCAGATCCTGCTGCTCGACCTCGTCTTCTCGATCGATTCCATCATCACCGCCGTCGGCATGACCGACGAGATCGCCATCATGTACATCGCGGTCATCGTGGCCGTCACGGCGATGATGCTGGCAGCCGGTCCGCTGGCGGACTTCATCGCCAAGAACCCGAGCATCGTCATGCTGGCGCTGGGCTTTCTGCTGATGATCGGCATGACGCTGATCGCCGACGGCATGGGCTATCATGTGCCCAAGGGCTACATCTATGCCGCGATGGGTTTTTCGGCGCTGGTCGAGGGGCTCAACATGCTGGCGCGGCGCCGCAAGAAAGCGAAGTCCGGCGAAGGGCGCTGACAGCACAGAGTTCAGCAGGGGCCAGCGCGATCGGTTAGCCAGGGGCTGCCTTGCCTGATAGCGAGATGATGCTTTTGATGCGGAAGCTCGGGCCCGGAATTAGTCCGACCTCGTCTAAGCGCTCACCAGGCGTCGGGTTCGCGCACCATGTGGATGATGTTGGCCGGATTGCTGATCCAGCCGCCACGGAAATGCGCGCCCAATGGCTCGATGGCATCGCAACGCACGATGCCTGCCTTGGCCAGATGATCCGCGGTGCCTGGAAAATCCTGCGTGAAAAGCTCCAGCCCGATCTCGGCCTGGCTCATCATCGGCGCTTCGTCGATCCACAGCCTGACAGGGCCAAGTTCGAAGCCGATCGCCGGCGGCTTGGCGGTGAACGGCTTGAGGCCGACGACGTCGCGGTAGAAGGCGATCGTCGCTTCGTACTGGTGCGATGGCACCTTCATGGCGATGTTGACGCCGCCGGCGATCTTCGCGGTCATGCTGGGCTCCGTTTTTTCAAATGTTGTTTTCGCTGGCGGGTTCGCCTTTCATCTCGCTGCGGTAGTAACCGTCGCGCAGATTGATGCCGTATTCGACATAGGCCTTCATGCAGGCCAGCATCTGTGACCAGCCCTCGCAATTCAGATAGGACTTCTTCAGGCCGGCCGCGCCTTCCTGCCAGCCGCTTTCGGCTATGGTGACGAAGGTGCCGCCATCGTCGAGCGGCTCGAAATTCATCTCGATGCGGGTCTTGTAGGCGGGCTTGCCGTCGGCGTCGGTGGCATCCCAGCGCAGCACGATGCGGCTATCCTTGACCACTTCGTCGACCTCGACCGGCACCTTGCCCCACCAGACGACACCCGAACCGGCAACCAATGGCGCGCTGGCGCCACCGATGGTGGTGAAATAACCGCTGAGCTTCTTCGGATTGACGACCGCGTCGAAGACTTCGGCGACCGGTTTGCCGATGCGTCCTGAAACACTGAATCCAAGAGACATATCCACAGCTCCTTGCTTGATCGCGACAATAATATGTTATAGAAATATAACATGTCAAGCCAATCGCAGGACGACAATGTTTTCAAGGCGCTGGCGCATCCGCGCCGGCGCGAAATACTGGATCGGTTGAAAGACGAGCCCAAGACCACCGGCATGCTGTGCGATGCCTTTCCCGACATCGACCGCTGCACCGTCATGCTGCATCTCAAGGTGCTGGAGGAGGCAGATCTGATCGTCGCGCGCCGTGACGGACGCGAGCGCTGGAACCATCTCAATGCGCTGCCGATCAAGCAGATCCACGATCGCTGGATCAGCCAGTATGCCGGCCATGCGCTCAGCATCATCGACCGGCTGAAGTCCGATCTGGAAGCATAGGCACGGCCGGGATCGCCGCAGCACGGCGCGGCTGGACGAATTGAGCCGATTTATCTATAAGCCGGCCATTCCGACAAAGAGCGCCGTACGTCCTCTGGACGCATCAAGGACGTTCTGAAATTGAATTCGAGCCTTTTGCAAAGGCGAGGTGACGCATCTCGCGGCAGGACGCTCTAGCCGAACACGACAGGGGTGCCATGGCTGGCCATTCACAGTTCAAGAACATCATGCACCGCAAGGGCCGTCAGGATGCGGTGCGGTCGAAAATGTTTTCCAAGCTGGCGCGCGAAATCACCGTTGCCGCCAAGAGCGGGACGCCCGATCCATCGATGAATCCGCGCCTGCGCCTGGCGATCCAGAACGCCAAGGCGGTGTCGATGCCGAAGGACAACATCCAGCGCGCCATCAACAAGGCCTCGATGGGCGATGCCGAAAACTACGAAGCCGTGCGCTACGAAGGTTATGGGCCGGGTGGCGTCGCCGTGATCGTCGAGGCGCTGACCGACAACCGCAACAGGTCGGCGTCCAATGTCCGCGCCGCCTTCACCAAGGCCGGCGGCGCGCTCGGCGAAACCGGATCGGTGTCGTTCATGTGGGACCGCGCCGGCGAAATCTACTATCCGGCCTCGACCGGCAGTGCCGACAAGATCATGGACGCGGCCATCGATGCCGGTGCCGACGATGTCGAATCGGACGAGGAAGGCCACACGATCTATTGCGCCTTCGAGACTCTCGGCGAGGTGTCCAAGGCACTTGAAGCCTCGCTCGGCGAGGCCGAATCGGTCAAGGCGATCTGGAAGCCGCAGAACAATGTCCCGGTCGACGAAGAGCGGGCGCAGTCGCTGATGAAGCTGGTTGCGACGCTTGAGGACGATGACGACGTGCAAAGCGTCTACGCCAACTTTGAAGTCGACGACGAAACCTTGGCCAAGCTCAGCGCGGCGTGAGTTGCAGAGCGCCGCGCGGGCGGAAGTGTACGCGGACATATAGCCAAGGAGTCCTTGCCTAAAGTATAGATGGGTCAGTTGTCGGCGGGAGGGGAGATGACTGACGAAGGGATTCAACTTGCCAATGCGATTGCTTGGCCTCGGCGCGGTGGCTTTTGGCGACGGCTGTTCGCTTCGCTTATCGACTATCTCGTCATCTTCGTCGCTCTTTATTCGCTGGTTGCGGCCTTGTTTCTGTTGACCGACGGCGGTGTGAAAGGCAGCTTTTGGCTGAACTGGAAAACGTGCCAGTCCGCCAGTCTGAACGGAACAGTCGATCCTTTACTTTCCCGCTACGATTGGCAGGTTTGTGCAACATCCTTCTTCGGTTTTCCGGTGGCCAGATGGGCAGCCGGCACAAGCACAGACCCTCAATCGAAGGCAGTCTCAACGCTTTCGATAGACCTTGATTCAAACGGAAAATTTCGACCTGCGGCACTGGATCTAGGCTTCCTCCAAGTGCTAGTCTTGGCGACCTATCTTCTTGTTATGGAGGGGGCTTTCAGCCGTTCGCTTGGCAAGGGGATCCTGGCACTCTTCGTCCATGACGAATTGGATTGGCATAGGGAAGGCCTCGCTTTGCAAAAAGCCGTTCGTCGGCAGGTGGTAAAATTCTTGGGCTATCTGCCTGCCACGCTGGTCGGAGCTTTCTTTGCTTTCGAGACCTGGAAAACCGTTCCGGCACCCGTGCTGAACTATTCCCGACTGGAAATCGTAATCGCCTTCGCCGCGTCTGCCCTAGCTTTTCTCTGGCCATGCTGGATCGCGCTGGCCATCGCATTCGGCAACGAGCCAATACATGACCGGGCCGCCGGCACGACCGTGCGCGTTCTCGAGACGGACCAATGAACGCGTCGGGGAAGCCTTGCGTCGCCATCACCTACTGCACGCAATGCCAGTGGCTCTTGCGTGCCGGTTGGATGGCGCAGGAGCTGCTCTCCACCTTCGGCACCGATCTCGGCGAAGTGACGCTGGTGCCGGGCACCGGCGGCATCTTCACCATCTCGTGCAACGATGTGCTGGTCTGGGACCGCAAGCGCGACGGCGGCTTTCCGGACGCGGCGAAACTCAAGCAGTTGGTCCGCGACGTGATCGATCCGGATCGTGATCTCGGTCACGCCGACCGCAAGAAGAGCTGAGATCTTCCTGCGAAAGCAGGACGATCATTTGCCGCGCTTCCTTCCGAAAACGGCACCGATCCCGGCGCCGATCGCCATGCCCATGCCGACACCGACGGCGGGGTCATCCATCGCCGCGCCAAGGGCAGCGCCGAGGCCGACCACAATTGCAATGCCGATGGCCATAGTCGAATAAGGATCGTTCACGGCTCTTCTCCCGAAAATGTGGCCGCCACGACGCCCGGATGGGCGGCCCGCAAACATGTCAACGCGAGGCGAACCAGAAGGATGCCATGGCCAAGATGGCGGTGACGGTGCGAACGTGGTTCCACATCACCCAGTCCCGGAGAAAGCCGGTCCATACGGCTGCGCCATTGCTGCTGGCCGGATCGACGGCGGCCAGCGCATCGTTGAGCGGCACGTTGAAGACCATGGTCACGATCGGGTTGCCGACGAGATAGATCAGCGCGCCGGCCAGAAGCCAGAACGAACCCGGCTGGCTCCAGCCGATGATGGCGCCGGAGATGAGCACGAGGCAGACCAGCCCGGTGCCGAACAGTGCCGTCATGAACATCGGCGTGATGACGGTGACGTTGATCGAATTCATGGCGGCGATGCCGCCCGCCGCCGGCAGGCGAGCGAACGCCGGCATGACGAAGTTGGAGAAGGCGAAGAACACGCCGCCGACCACGCCTGCGCCCAGGGCCGCGATGAAGGTGAGGGTGGGAAGAAGTTTGACGATCATGTCGGTTGCTCCAGATGCCGGTTGCGGCGGTTTGCTCTGCTTGGAAATGTGAGTTATATTCACATTTGCAAAACGTGATAAACCCTCGTATTTTGCGAGTCAAGCCATTCGAGGCGATTTTGCCGAGCGCGTTTGTTGGAGACAGTCATGGAAGGTACACCGGCCAACGAGCAGATCGCTTCGCCGCGCCGGGCACCAAGCCAGCAGCGCAGCCGCGAGCGGGTCGAGCGCATGCTGGCCGCCGCCTCGGCGATGATCGCCGAGCAAGGCAGCGATGCCATGCGTATGGGGGAAGTCGCTGAACGGGCCGGGGTGTCGATCGGATCGCTCTACCAGTTCTTCCCGGACAAGCGGGCGATCGTCTGGGCGCTGGCCGAACGCTATACGGTGGAAAGTCAGGCCTGCATCTCGGCGGCGCTCAAGGACGTTACGGATGCAGAGGGGCTGGGCCGAGCGTTTTCGGAGCTGGTCGACATCTACTACCGACTGTTCCTGGCCGAACCGGTGATGCGCGACATCTGGTCGGGCACACAGGCCGACAAGGCGCTGCGCCAGCTCGAGCTTGCCGACAGCCGGGCCAATGCCGAATTCCTCGGTGCGGTGCTGAAGCGGCTACGTCCCGGCGCCGACCCCGTCTCCCTGGAGACCACGGCGTTTCTCGTCTGGCAGATGGGCGAGGCGGCCATGCGGCTGGCTATCTCGGTCGAGCGGCAGGAGGGCGACAGGCTGGTGGCGGCCTACAAGCGCATGGCGCTCACGGAATTGCTGGCGGAGTAGGAGCCGAAAACTCAGCCTTCGGCCAAGCAACAAAAAACCCGCCACGAGGGCGGGCTCTTGATCTGCGAAAAAGCGCTTTGCCTTAGAGGCCGAAACCTTCGAAGCGCTTCTTGAACTTCGACAGGCGGCCGCCGCGGTCGAGCAGGGTCTGCTGGCCGCCGGTCCAGGCCGGGTGGGTGGTCGGGTCGATGTCGAGGTTCATCGTATCGCCTTCCTTGCCCCAGGTCGAACGGGTCGTATATTCGGTGCCGTCGGTCATGACGACCTTGATGGTGTGGTAGTCGGGATGAATAGCGCTCTTCATGGCTCGGTTCCTGGCTTGCTGGCGCGGCTGACTGGCATAAGCCTGCGTCGATGCGCCCCTTTTTAAAACTCGAAGCCGCAGCTATTGAGGAGCCACGGCTTCTAAAACGGTCGGCGTGGCTATACATCAGCCGAAATTGAATCACAAGGCCGCAGCTAGCGCATATTGAGGCGCATATGCTGAGGCGGCTAGAGGAAACACCGAGATGGAGCAATCCAGCAGCGCAGACGAGCGCCGCCGCTCGCTCAAGCCGCTCAGGCGCCTGTTCCCTTATATTGCGCACTATCGCACGCTGGTCGTCGGCGCCATCATCTCGCTGGTCATCGCGGCGGCAACGACATTGACATTGCCGCTGGCCGTACGACGCATGATCGATCACGGCTTCTCGTCGTCCAACACGACCTTCATCGCCGAATACTTTGCAGCGCTGGTGGCGATGGCCGCCGTGCTGGCGGCCGCCTCGGCCGGCCGCTACTATTTCGTCATCACGCTTGGAGAGCGCGTCGTCGCCGATATCAGGCGCGACGTTTTCGCTCATGTGACGACGCTGTCGCCGGCCTTCTTCGACACCGCCCAGTCGGGCGAGATCGTGTCGCGGCTCGCCGCCGACACCACGCAGGTCAAGTCGGCGGTAGGTGCCACGGCCTCGGTCGCTCTGCGCAACGTCATCCTCGGCCTCGGCGCTCTCGGGATGATGGTTGTCACCAGCCCGAAACTGTCAGGCCTGGTCATAGCGGCCATTCCGATCATCGTGCTGCCGCTGGTCGCCTTCGGCCGCTCCGTGCGGCGCAAGTCAAGGCAGGCGCAGGACACACTCGCCGAGGCGACAGCCTATGCCAGCGAGCAGATAGGCGCGGTGCGCACGCTGCAGGCCTTTACCAACGAGAAACTGGTCACCGGACGCTTTTCGGGCGCGGTGGAAGCCGCCTTCGAAGCCGCACGCGCCTCGATCTTCGCGCGCTCCTTCCTCACTTTCTTTGCCATTTTCACGATCTTCTCGTCGGTCGTTGCGGTGCTGTGGTTCGGCTCGCGCGACGTGCTCGACGGCAATCTGTCACCCGGCACACTGGGCCAGTTCCTGCTCTATTCGGTGTTTGCCGCTGGCGCGCTCGGCGCACTGTCGGAAGTCTGGGGCGAACTCGCGCAAGCAGCCGGTGCCGCCGAACGGCTGACCGAGATACTGGCCGAGACGCCGGCAATCCAGGCTCCGGCCGATCCGAAGCCGATGCCGGCGGCCGACCAGGGCGCGATCGTCTTCGATGACGTCTCCTTCTCCTATCCGGCGAGGCCCGACCGCGCCGCCGTCCACTGCTTGAGTTTTTCGGTCAAGCCCGGCGAGACGGTGGCCATCGTCGGTCCCTCCGGTGCCGGCAAGAGCACCGTCTTTTCGCTGATTCTGCGCTTTTATGATCCCGAAACCGGCCAGATCCTGATCGATGGCGTCGACGTGCGCGAGGCCGATCCCGTCTCGGTCAGGCAGCGCATCGCCATCGTGCCGCAGGACGTCACCATCTTCGCGGCGAGCGCGCGCGACAATATCGGCTTTGGCCGACCAGGTGCCAGCGAGGCCGAGATCGGGGCGGCGGCGAAGGATGCGCTGGCCGACGAATTCATCCTCAAGCTCGAGAAAGGCTATGACAGCCAGGTCGGCGAGCGCGGCGTGACGCTGTCGGGCGGCCAGCGCCAGCGGGTGGCGATCGCCCGCGCCATCCTGCGTGACGCGCCGATCCTGCTGCTCGACGAGGCGACCTCGGCGCTTGACGCCGCAAGCGAGACGCTGGTGCAGACGGCGCTCGAGCGGTTGATGCAGGGCCGCACCACCATCGTCATCGCCCACCGGCTGGCGACGGTGCTCAAGGCCGACAGGATCCTGGTCATGGATGGCGGCCGCATCGTCGAGGAAGGCACGCATCAGAGCCTTGTCGTCAAGGGCGGCATCTATGCGCGGCTGGCCAAGCTGCAATTCGAGACCGGCGCCAGTGCCTTCAGGGGCGCGGCGGAATAGCGGGCGCTTTTCGGCCGGCGACTACAGCTGTCGCCTCACGCGGTTCCATATCGTTTGCGCAAATGCTCCGTGAAATACGTGGCGTTGAGTCTTTCGCCGGTGGCGCGTTCGAGCAGGTCAGGCGTCGACCAGCGCGACCCCTGCGACCATATCTTCTTGCGGCGCCAGTCGTTGATGGCCGCGAAATTCCCTTTCGCAAGGTCGTCGTCGGCTGAAGGATGTTCGCGCACCAGCGCGGCCCATTGCTGCGCCGCCATCATCGCGCCCAGCGTGTAGGAGGGAAAATAGCCGAAGGCGGCACCCGGCCAGTGCACGTCCTGCATCGGCCCATCGGCCGGATTGTCAATGGTGGAGAGACCGAGATAGTCGCGCATCTTGGCATCCCAGGCTTCGGGCAGATCAGCCACCTCCAGCCTGCCCGAGACGAGTTCCTGCTCCAGTTCGTAGCGCAGGATAACATGCAGGGGATAGGTCACCTCGTCGGCATCCACGCGGATCAGGCCGCGCTCGACGCGATGCACATGCGGCAGAAGATCATCGAGCGACCAGGCTTCGCCGAGATGCTTTTCCACCACCGGCAGCGCCCAGTGCCAGAAGGCGGGATTGCGGCCGATCTGCTTTTCGACGAACAAGCTCTGGCTTTCATGCACGGCCATGCCGCGGGCCTTGCCGAGCGGCCAGTGCGACCATGCCTTGGGCAGGTTCTGTTCATAGAGCGCATGGCCGGTCTCATGCAGCACGCCCATCAGCGCCGACAGGAAATCCGATGTCTTGTAGCGGGTGGTGATGCGCACGTCGCTCGGCACGCCGCCGCAGAACGGATGGTGCGACACCGACAGCGAGCCATGCGTCAGGTCGAAACCGACCGCCGCCATCATGGCAAGGCCGAGTTCGCGTTGCCGGTCGATGGCATAGGTGCCCGCAAGCGGCTTCAACGGATGCTTGCGCAGCCGCGCGTCCTGGATCGCCAGCGCCTCCGGCACGAAGCCTCTAAGGAAGGCCTTCAGGTCGGCGAAGACGGGGGTGATGTCCTCCGTGCGGTTGCCGGGGTCATATTGTTCCATCAGCGCATCATAGGGGGCAAGGCCGAGCACGTCGGAGCGCAGGGCTGCCTCTTCGCGCACCAGCGCCACCACGCCCTCGAGCGCCGGCTGGAAGCCAGCCCAGTCGTTCTTGGCGCGCAGGTCGCGCCATAGCTGCTCGCAACGCATGCGCGCCGTCGTCTGGCGTTCGACGAATTCGACCGGCAGACAGGTCAGGTTGGTGTATTGCCGCCGCAGTTCGGCGAGAGCCGCTCGTTGCTCATTGTCCAGTGCCTCGCCTTCGGCGGCCGCGATCCAGTCCGATATTTCCGGCGCGGTCGCCCTGGTGTGATACATGCCGGCCAGGGCGGCCATCGCTTCGGCGCGCTTCTCGCCACCGCCGACCGCCATGTGCGTTGCTTCATCGGCGCCGAGGATGGCCAGCGCATGTTCAAGCGCTTCCAGCTTGTGACCGAGGTCGTCGAGTTTGTGAAAGGACATGGCGGCTTCCGTGATTGAGGACGGCGCGAAAAGACACCAAGGCAAAAGCGTTGGCAACCCTCCGATACCATCCGGCAGATGCAGCTTGCGCAGGCGAGGTCGAGCATGAAATGCTGCCGGCGACTCGTGCAGGGGGAGCAGAATGATCGGCAACATTCTGGTCGGGCTGGTGGCCTCGATCCATGTCTACATTGTCTATCTCGAGATGGTGCTTTGGGATACGCCGCGCGGGCACAAGACATTCCGCCTGACGCCGGAATTCGCCAGCGCCTCCAAAGTGCTCGCCGCCAATCAGGGGCTCTACAACGGATTTCTCGCCGCCGGTCTGATCTGGGGGCTCACCCTCGGCGCCGCCGGTTTCCAGGTCAAGGTCTTCTTTCTGTCGTGCGTAGCCATTGCAGGTCTCTATGGCGCGGCGACGGTCGGCCGCAAGATCCTTTACATCCAGACCGTGCCGGCGGTGGTCGCCCTGATCGCGATCTGGCTCGGTTGGTAGGCAAGGTGGACTGGTGAGGAAAAAGGACGCCCGCGGGATTGGGGTCCCGAAGGCGCCAGTTGGTCCCTTCCTCTTGGACCTTTCAAGGCAGGATGGCCTCAACCGTTCGGATATTTTCCGCCGTCGGAGCCATCGCCAATCAGGAAACCGCTGCCGGTGTCGAGCATCAGACGCTGATCGACATTGTCGAGCCGGCGCAGCAGGTCATGGTATTGCGCGGCCGGTATCCTGCCATGATCCGACGCGGCTATCTTCTCGGCGGCCTGACCGATACGGGCCGTTCGCATTTCCAGGCGCTCCGCGACGGCCGGGACGATGTTGTTGGCTCGCCTGGCGTCGACGATGCCCTGATGGACACCCTGAACCTGCTCAACGAGCGCCGCGACGCGCGGGCCTGTCATGGCAGTCGGATCGGTCGCATCGAGTGCCCCCTTGTGGTGGCCCGCGGCATAGGCTCCGGCAAGCGGGGCGGCGATCAGAATTGCGGCAAGGGTTGCAGTCTTGAGAGAGGCTGAAGAGCGCATGACGGCGCCTCCTTTTGCTGGGAAGGGAGCGGCCTTGCCGCTCCGCGTTCCGGACGTGGGCCGTCCGGTTCCGTCGCGTCGCGATAGGGAGGCATCGCCGGCGGTTCTCGGCCCTGAGCAGCAAGCTAGGAGCGCTTCCGGGCGAAGTGTAATTAAAAAAAGATAATCTTTTCAGGCCTTGCCGGTCGCTTTCTGCGCCCTAGAGTTGAGCCGGCGAACAATTTCGCGTGAGATCGCGTGATGATGGATCACCGTTCGGTGAGCTTCAGTTCAATGCGGCGGTTCTTGTTGCGCGCTTCGTCGGTATCGGCGGGATCGAGCGGCTGGAACTCGCCGAAGCCGGCGGCGACCAGCCGGTTGGCCGGCACGCCGTTCTCGATCAGGAACTTGACCACCGAGGTCGAGCGCGCCGTCGACAGTTCCCAATTGTCGCGGTAACGGCCATTGCCGGACAGCGGCTTGTTGTCGGTGTGACCGTCGACGCGCAGCACCCAGTTGATCTCAGGCGGGATCTCTTTCTGCAATTCGATGATGGCGTCGGCGAGCTTCTTCATTTCGACCTTGCCGGCATCGTTGATCACTTCCGAGCCGGTCGGGAACAGCACTTCCGACTGGAAAACGAAGCGGTCGCCGACGATGCGGATGTTCTCGCGGTCGGCGAGGATTTCGCGCAGGCGCCCGAAGAAATCGGAACGGTAACGGTTCAATTCCTGCACACGCTGCGCCAGCGCCACGTTCAGGCGACGGCCGAGATCCGCGATCTTGGTGTTGGAATCGCGATCGCGCGTTTCGGAGACGTTGAGGGCATCCTCGAGCGCGCCGATCTGCTTGCGCAAGGCCGCGATCTGCTGGTTGAGGATCTCGACCTGGCTCAGAGCCTGCTGGCTTATCTGGCGTTGGTTGTCGAGTTCACCGCCCAACTGCGCGGCACGCTGGTTGGCGGCGTCGCCGGCGCCGGCACCTTGTGCCAGCAACTGTTCGAGCCGGCTCTTCTCCGCCTGCGCCGCCGACAGCGATGCCTGCAGATTGGCGAGCGAATCCTCCTTGTCCTGCGTCGTCGAGCGCTCCAGCGCCAGAAGCTGGGTCAGTTCGTTGATCTGGGAGTTGAGGCGCGACAGTGCCGTGTCCTTGCCGGAGATTTCGCGGCCGAGCAGGAACTGCGCCAGCACGAAAACGGTGAGCAGGAACATGATGGCGAGCAAAAGCGTCGACAGCGCGTCGACGAAGCCGGGCCAATAATCGATGCGGCGATCAGTACGCCGGCCCCTGGCAAGCGCCATGCTAGTGCACCCCGGGCTTCTTCAGCGCGTCGGCGATCTTCTCCAGCGTGTTGCGCATCGCCTTCTGCTCGTCGGACTGGGCTTCGACCCAATCGCGCATGATCTGCTGCTCGGAACGCATGTTCTTGACTAGGCCGGAAATGCCATCGGCGAGATTGGCCATGGCGGTGGCGACGCGCGGGTTGGAGCCGCCGCCATTCTCCTGCATGCTGCGCAGCCGTTCCGACAGCAGCCGGATTTCGTCGGAGGGTTCGGTCCTGGCCGGGTCGGAAACGACGATGTCGGACGACAGGTCGGTGACCGAGGACAGCCAGTTTTCGAGTTCGGTGTAGAAGCGCGTCTGGGCGCGGCCGGCCTGGAGGTCGAGGAAGCCGAGCACGAGCGAGCCGGACAGGCCGAACAGCGAGGACGAGAAGGCGGTGCCCATGCCGGCCAGCGGCGCCGACAGGCCCTGCTTCAGCGAATCGAGCACCGCCGCGGCATCACCCGTGCCGGGATCGAGCGATTGGATGGTCTCGCGGATCGAGCCGATCGTGTTCAACAGGCCCCAGAAGGTGCCAAGCAGGCCGAGGAACACCAGCAGGCCTACCAGGTAGCGCGAGGTGTCGCGGCTTTCGTCGAGGCGCGTGGCGATGGAATCGAGCATTGTGCGCATCGATGAGGTCGAAAACGCCATGGACGAGGAGCGTCCTATCATCGCCTTCATAGGCGCCAGCAGCACCGGTTCCGTGGTCTCCGAGCCGGCGCGGAAGGAGTTGACCCAGCGCACCTCGCGAAACAGCCGCCCGACCTGAGTGAAGGCCAGCAGGATACCGACCACGAGCACGCCGACGATCAGGCCGTTGAGGCCGGGATTGGTGACGAATGCCGTCGTGACCTGGCGGGTCAGGATGGCGACGATGAAGGCGACAATGGCCAGGAAGATGACCATGGTCAGCAGAAAAACCTGCGGGCTCGACAATTTATGCGGATCGTAGATGAGCACGTCGGAGCGCCTGCCCATGCCGAAGGATCTAAGTAAAGCCATCCGTGCCCCGTTTCCGATGCCGCTGCCGCCGATCACGTTGCTGGCGACTCTAAACGGAATTGTGACCAAATTGAATGGTGCTTGGCAATATTGCCACAGGCGGCTTGGAGCCGACGCTTCAAAGGCGATTGATGACCAGGCAATCGACCATTGCCGCCAGATGCAGGCTGGCGCCGGTGACGACGAAGCCGTGCCAGAGCGCGTTGTGGAAGCGCAGCGCCTTCCAGGCGAAGAAAATCACGCCGCAGGAATAGACGACGCCACCGGCGACGATGAGCACGATCGACGTGGTCGGCAGCGTCTCGACGAGCGGTTTGACGAGGACGATGCCGCTCCAGCCGATGGCAAGGTAGAAGACGATCGCCAGCCTGTCGAAGCGGCCGGGGAAGAACACCTTGATGGCAATGCCCGTTGCCGCCGCGGCCCAGACCAGAACGATCATCCAGCGCGCCAGCGGCGAGTTTCCCAACTGGGCGAGAAAGGGTGTGTAGGTGGCGGCGATCAAGAGATAGATCGCGGCATGATCGAAACGTCGCAGGATCCATTTCGCGGGCGAGGTCACCGGCCACAGATTGTAGGTCAGCGATACCGAGAGCACCGTAAGCAGCGAGACGACATAGAAGGCGGCTGCGATGTATTCGCCGGGCCCGACCCGGGAGGCGGCGAGCGCCAGCAGCGCCGAACCGGCCGCGATCGCCAGCACGATCCCGACAGCATGGACGACCCCGTCGGCGATCATCTCGGCGCGCGAATATTGCCAGCGTCCGATGAACGGGATGTCGATCTGTGGCGGGGTGTTTGTCATATATCGTCCTGCATCACTCTTAATCTGGGCGACCGACGGACAATATTTCAAGCTTTGGTTGCGGTTTTACGACTGCGGCGGTTCAGCGCGGCGAGAGCGGCTTTTTCACCGTCTTCAGCAATGCGCGCTGGATGATCTCGTTGCCGGCGACGACCGTGCCGGTGTCGAGCATGTCCTGTCCGCCATCCATGTCGGAGGCGAAGCCGCCCGCTTCGCGGATCAAGAGCAGGCCGGCGGCGATGTCCCAGGCCGACAGGCCGACTTCCCAGAACCCGTCCATGCGTCCGGCGGCGACATAGGCAAGATCGAGCGAGGCGGAGCCCATGCGGCGCACGCCGGAGACCTCGGCCATGACGTTGCGCAGTTCGACCAGGAAATTGCCGTGGTGGCCGCGGCCGAGATGCGGCACGCCGCAGCCGATCACCGTGTCGACAAGCTTGGTGCGGCCGGCGACGCGCAGGCGGCGGTCATTCATGAAGGCGCCGCCGCCGCGCTCGGTCGTATAGAGCTCGTCCATGGCCGGATTGTAGATGACGCCGGCAACGATCTGGCCCTGGCGCTCGAGCGCGATCGAGACGGCGAAAAGCGGAATGCCGTGCAGGAAATTGGTGGTGCCGTCGAGCGGGTCGACGATCCAGCGGTGCTGGCTGTCATCACCGGCGACGGCGCCGCGCTCTTCCATCAGGAAGCCGTAGCCCGGGCGCGCCTTCGACAGCTCGGCGAAAACGATGTCCTCGGCCTTGCGGTCGGCCTGGCTGACATAGTCGCCGGGACCCTTCATCGAGACCTGCAGGTTCTGGACCTCGCCGAAGTCGCGCGACAGCGAGCGGCCGGCCTTCATTGCGGCCTGGACCATGACGTTGAGGAGGGCGGAGCGTGCCATAGTGCTTCTTCCTGGTGCGGCGCTTTAAACTCTGTCTCGATGCATGTCGGTGACTCACAACCGGGGCCACTTCAGGGCGACATGCATCAGTCGGCGCGGCGCACGTAAGTGATTTCGTTGGTGTCGACGATGATGCGTTCGCCGGCGCCGATGAAGGGCGGCACCAGCACGCGAATGCCGTTTTCCAGCACCGCCGGCTTATAGGAGGACGCCGCCGTCTGGCCCTTCACCACGGGATCCGCCTCAGTGATGGTCAGCGTGACATAGTCGGGCAGCGAAATGCCGATCGGCCGCTCCTCGTAGAGCTGAACCGTCACCATCATGCCGTCCTGCAGGAACGCGGCGCGGTCGCCGACGAAATCCTTGTTCAGTTCGAGCTGCTCGTAGCTTTGGGTGTCCATGAACACCAGCGCGTCTTCCTGCTCGTAGAGGAAGGAAAAATCCTTCAGGTCGAGCCGGATCTGCTCGACCGTCTCGGCCGAACGGAAGCGCTCGTTGAGCTTGGTGCCGTTGATGAGGTTCTTCAGTTCGACCTGGTTGTAGGCGCCGCCCTTGCCGGGCTTGACGGTGTTGGTCCTGACCGCCACCCAGAGGCCGCCATCGTGTTCGATGACATAGCCGGGACGGATTTCGTTGCCATTGATCTTGGCCATGATGATGGGATCCGGGAATGAGACTTTCGCTGGAAAAAGCGATTTCGGCTCCCAAGACCACAAAACACCCGAAGAGGCAAGCTGACGCTGAGCAAGCGTGCCGGGCCAAGTATCAGCCGAAGCGCGGAATGCTGTCACGTCGAGGCTCGAACACGGCCCGTCCTTTGGCAAAGTCGTCCTGCATCATATGCAATGAGCGTGCGCGCTGCCCTCAGGGCAACCGGTTCGCCTTCTGCAGGGCTTGCTTGGTCTGGTCGTCGCTCAGCCCTTGCAGGAAATCGTCCATCTCCTGATCGATGAGGCCGGCGCGGCGGGCGACGATGTACCAGGCGCCGGCGAGCACGAGGTCCGGATCGGTGCCGATGCCTTGCATATAGAGTTTTGCCAGGCGGTTCTGGGCCGCGACATTGCCGCCTTCGGCGGCCTGCTTCGTCCAGCCGAAAGCCGATTTCAGGTCGCGCGCGCCGCCGCGGCCCTCGATCATCCAGGCGGCGAGATCGATCTGCGCGGTGTCGTAGTTCTGACGGGCGGCCAGCGCCAGCAGCCGCCGTGCCTGTGCATCGTCGCGCGGCTTGCCGCCGACGCCGTTGGCATAGATCTGCGACATGGCGTATTGCGCATCGGCGAGACCGGTCGCCGCTGCGCGCTCATAATAGGAAACCGCCTTGGCCAGGCCGGCGTCGCCGGGATCCTGCTGGACCAGCATCTGCGCGAAATTGAATTGCGCCAGCTGGTTGCCGGCTTCGGCGGCGGCCTGCATCAAGGCATAGGCCCCCTTCGTGTCCTTCTTGACGTAGCGGCCGTCGAGCAGCATCAGCGCATATTGGAACTGCGATTCGGGCACGCCCTGCTCGGCGGCAAGCGCGTACCATTTCGCGGCCTCGGCCGAGTTCAACGGCACACCCAAGCCACGCGACAGGATCTCGGCCACCAGCGTCTGCGCTGCCGGGTCGCCATTCTGCGCACGGACCAGCGCCAGATTGTAGGCGGTCTTGTAGAGCCCGCGCTGGAAGGCGCCATAGGCGGCGTCGGCCGGCTTGGCGCCGAAACGATCGGGATTGACGCTGTCGACCGAGGGCAGCGGTGCGGGCTCCGCCGTGGTGGCGGGCTGCGGCAGCTGGTTTTCGATCGGCTTGTCGGTGTGCACGCCGGTGTCAGGCTTGGGCTGCGGCAAGGGTATAGTTTCGGCGGCGGCGGCCTGGATCATCACCACCGCAAGCAGGGCCTGAAGGGAAAGCCTTGCCAGGGACACGTCAATCCTCGAAGCGCGGCGCTGTTTCGTCGAGCAGCGCATTGGCCCGGGTGATTGCCGCCTTCGGATCGACGCCATCGGCAAACACGGCGCTCGACAGCGCGACGAATTCGGCGCGTGTGGCTGCCACCGTTTCGACGGAGGCAAGATCGGAACCGGCCTCGACGATGCAGGGGATCTGGATCATCTGCGCCCACCATTGCCCCAATGACAGATTGCGCGGATGCGGCTCGGGCTTGTTGTCGTAGCCGAAGCGGCCGAAGAAAATGTAATCGGGCCTGGCCTCACCGAGCTCCAGCGCGTCGTCGCGGGTCTTGGCGCCGCCGGCGCCGACCATCATTTTCACCTGGAAATGCTCGATCGTCTCGGCAAGCTCGGACTTGGAAACCTCGACATGGATGCCATCGGCCTGGACCCGGCCCGCGATGCGGGTGTCGCCAGCGATGATGACGGCCACGCCTGCGGCCTGCGCGGCCGGCACGACCTGTTCGGCGAACGCCTGGAAGGAGGCCTCGTCCATGCCGTTTTCAGGCAGGATCAGCGAGGCGACGTCGCCGCCGTCGAACGCGGCAGCGATGCGGGTGGCCGGCACGCCGGGCGGCGCGATCAGTACAATGCGGCAGCGGTTGGGGGGCGTTGCGTCATTCATGGTTCTTCGATCCCGGGTTTCGCCTATGCCGGGCGAAGATGGTTGGATTGCGGCATAGAGCAAACTGCCCGCTTTGAACAGGCGGGCAGTCAGGATCGGGATCTTTGACTTGGGGTAGCCAGTGTGTCGCCTTACTTGATCGGCTGTGGGCTCGCGGCGAACGGTCTCGGTTTCCACAATGTCCAGCCGAGATTCATGCCGGCGGCGGCGATCAGGATGGCGGCGGCGCCGACGACCTGGCTGAGATGCAGCCGATGGCCGAAAGCGGTGACATCGACCAGGATGGCAACGACCGGATAGATGAAGGACAGCGATCCCTGCAGATGCGTCGGCAGCTTCTGGATGGCGCCGTACATCAGGATGTACATCAGGCCGGTGTGGACGATGCCGAGCGTCGCCAGCATGGCCCAGCTCCATGGATCGGCGGGAAGATGCGAGAGATTTGCGAAGGGCGCCAGCATGACGACGCCGACGCAGACCTGGATGAGTGCGATCAGATGCGGCGGCGTGCCCTTGAGCTTCTTGGTGACGATGGCGGCGACAGCCCAGAAGAAGGCGGCGGCCAGGGCCATCAGAATGCCGGCGAGATAGTTCGTACCGACATCGCCGGCATCGGGGGCGGCCCCGACGATCAGCACCATGCCGGCGAAGGCGATTGCCAGCCAGGTCAGCTTGGTCAATGTCAGCCGCTCGGCGAACAACAGCGCGCCGAAGCCGACCAGCATGAAGGGCTGCGTGTTGTAGACCGCGGTGGCGATCGAGATGGAGGCGCGCGAGAACGCGCTGAACAGGAGCAGCCAGTTGATGACGATCGCCGCGCCGCCCAGTGCCGCGAGGCCGATGATGCGCAACGACAGCCTGTTGCGCAACAATCCAAGCGAAGCGCAGATGATGAGCAGCGTCAGCGCGCCGAACGCGCAGCGCCAGAACACCACATCCATGATCGGCTGGCCGGACATGATGACGAACCATCCGATCGTTCCCAGGATCGCCATTGCCGCCGACATTTCGACCGTGCCGCGTACAGTATCGTTCATGATAAGCCTCTGAACCCGTTGATGCGGCATAATCTCATGCGATGTGAGAGCTTTCCATCTTTTGGAAAAGGCGATATGGGGGAGTTGCCTAATTATATTAGGTTACTACCTCAAGAACCATGAGAAAGATAAATGCTGGACGATCTCGACCGAAATCTGCTGGAAATCCTGGTCAGGGATGCGCGAACCTCGCTGAAGGATCTGGCGGCCCAGGTCGGGCTGTCGTCGCCGAGCGTTTCGGAGCGTCTGCGGCGGCTCGAGGAACGGGGCGTCATCCGGGCGTTCACCGTCGAGATCGATCCGCTGGCGCTCGGCTATACGCTTCAGGCGATCGTGCGGATCAAACCTTTGCCGGGCAAGCTGCACATCGTCCAGAAGCTGATCGAGGAGATTGAAGAGTTCGGCGAATGCGACAAGGTGACGGGAGATGACTGTTTCGTCGCCCGGCTGTACGTGCGCTCGATCGGCGACCTCGACGGCATTCTCGACCGTATCGCCGACAAGGCCGAGACCAGCACCGCCATCATCAAGGCACAGCCGATCCGGCGGCGACCGCCGCCCCTGGGGTTGCCGTCGGGCTCACGGGCTTGACACCGCGTGGCCGTGGTGGAAAGGCGCGGCCAGTCCACCAAATGTCAGTCTTCCGCCAAGTGCCTGTCTGAAGAGCGAGAAAAACATGGCGCAGAACATTTACGATCAACCGGATTTCTTCGCGGGCTACAGCCAGCTTGGCCGCTCGGTCGAAGGCCTCGAAGGCGCCGCCGAGTGGCCGGCGCTTCGCGCGATGCTGCCTGATGTCGCAGGCCTGAGGATCGTCGACCTCGGCTGCGGCTTCGGCTGGTTCTGCCGCTGGGCGCACGGGCAGGGCGCGGCCGACGTCCTTGGGCTGGACCTGTCGGAGAAGATGCTGGCCCGGGCGAGGGCCGCCGGCCCGGACACCGGCATCACCTATGAGAGGGCCGACCTCGACCGGCTAAGCCTGCCGCAAAGCGGCTTCGATCTCGCTTACAGCTCGCTCGCCTTGCACTATGTCGAGCATGTTGCGCGCCTGTTCAGGACCGTGCACCAGGCCCTGTCGCCCGGCGGCCATTTCGTCTTCTCGACGGAGCATCCGATCTACATGGCGCCGACCAATCCGGGCTGGTCGATCGATGGGGAGGGGAAAAAGACCTGGCCTGTCGACCGGTATCTGGTGGAAGGGCCACGCAAGACCGACTGGCTGGCCAAGGGGGTGGTGAAACATCACCGCACCATCGGCACCACGCTCAACACGCTGATCCGCACGGGTTTCACAATCGTGCATGTCGAGGAATTCCGTCCAACGGACGCGCAGATCGCGGCCATGCCGGACCTTGCGGAAGAGCTCGAGCGGCCGATGTTCCTGCTGGTTTCGGCGCGCCGATAGGTGCTCGAAGCCCGTTAGCCGGGCCGGTCGCGGCCAGCCCATATTTGCGGTCGCCGAGCAGACGGTTCTGGGTTATTCAGGCGTCGACGCGCTTTCCCTCCAGACCAGTCCCTCCCATGTCAGGCCTGCTTCTCGATCCGTGGTTCTACGCGGCCGCCGTCCCGGCGGTCATTCTGGTCGGCCTGTCCAAGGGCGGCTTCGGCGGCGCCGTCGGTTTCGTCGGCGTGCCGCTGATGGCGCTGATCATGCCGCCGGTCCAAGCGGCCGCCATCCTGCTGCCTATCCTGTGCCTTATGGACATCGTCTCGGTGTGGACGTGGTGGGGCGTATACGACCGCAAGATGCTGGTCGACATGATGCCGGGCGCCGTCGTTGGCATCGGGCTTGGCTGGCTGACGGCGGCACTGGTCACCGAGGAAGCGGTGCGGCTCATCGTCGGCGCCGTTGCCATCATCTTCGTGCTGCGCTGGCTTTACCTGCAATTTCGTCATGGTTCCGACCATGCGGCCGAACCCAATCGCGTGGCCGCGGCCCTATGGGGCACTGTCGCCGGGTTCACCAGCTTCGTCGCCCATGTCGGTGGCCCGCCCTTCCAGGTCTATGCCTTGCCCATCCGGCTCGACCCCAAGGTGCTGTCGGGCACGGCAGCGATCTTCTTTGCCGCCACCAACGCGCTGAAGCTCATCCCCTATTTCGCGCTCGGCCAGTTCGACACCGCCAATCTGACGGCATCGGCGGTGCTGATGCCGCTGGCGCCGTTGTCGACCATTGCCGGTGCATGGCTGGTGCGGCGGATGCGGCCGGAGATCTTTTATCCCTTCACCTATGCGACCGTGGCGGTCGTGGCCGTGAAGCTCCTGTGGGACGGGATCGCCGGCCTCATGTAGCGCATTCCAGCCCGCATCAGGCGGCGCTTGGCACCATGCGTCTTGGCCGGCCGAGCGCCATCGCGGCACCGGCGGCAAGGACCAGCACCATGCCCGCCAGGACAGCGAAGTCGTGCAGGGTCGGCTTCAGAACCATGTCGGTGATGATGACAAGCATGACCGCATAATCGAAGCGAGCCGCCCGCAGGATGCGGTGGCCATAGGCAAGGGCTGCGGGCGTCACGCCGTCCCTGGCGATCATCGCGGCCATGCGGTCGGCGGTCGGCTTGAAAACGAACATGCCGATGCAGAAGGTCGTGGCGTAGCCGGCAAGGCCGATCAGGACCCAGAGATCGGAGAAGCCGACCCAGAACGAGCACATGATCAATCCGAAGGCCAATGTCAGCATCGACATCGGCGCGAAGAAGCGGTTGCCCAACTCGCCGGTGGCGCGCATCGCCTGCAGCGTTCCCTGGATGTTGCCGGCACGATCCGCCAGCGTCGCCAGCACCATCAGCGTGAAGCCGCCGCCGACCCAAAGCGTCGCCGAAAGGATGTGCAGCAATTTGACGATGGAATACCAATCCATGGCTTTCTCCCCTGGCGGCGCGTGCCATTGCCCGCCCGCCGATCAGATGTCGCAGCGTTTAGCGCCGCGGCTGTTTCGGTACGATGTCGCGGAAAACCGGCTGTGTTTCAGACTGCCGGATAACGAAAGGAGCAACTAATATGATGAACGCACCGCCCGGTTTTCTGCTATGTCGGCAGTGTCGGGGGACGCGACATCGTCCGGAAACAATGCCGATGCTAGTGCCGACGCTGGAAGTCCGGCGGCGACGGCGCTGGCCTGACGATCAACTCATTCCCAGCTTGGGAAAAGGCAATTCGGGGGACTAATATGCAAGGGACAGCACGGAATTTCTTCACGCTGGCGATCATCTATGCGCTGTGCGGCATGGCACTCGGCATCCACATGGCCATCAGCGACGACCACGGCCAGATGCCGACCCACGCCCACACGATGGTGGCTGGCTGGCTGATGTCGGCGGTCTTCGCGTTCTTTTACCACCTGTTTCCGGCAGCCGGGCAAAAGACACTGGCCCTCGTCCATTTCTGGCTGACGGCAATCAGCGGCATCGGGCTCATGATCGGCCTTTATATACTGCTTGCCGGAAATCCGGGGATCGAGCCGTTGCTCGGGATATCGTCGATCGGCTTCTACGCAGGCATGCTGCTGTTCGCCTTCATTGCCTTGCCGGTGGTGTGGAAAAAGGCCTGAGTGAAGGCTGAAACCTGGCCTGTGCGGCTGTGCTGTTACGGCACAGAAACACGGCATTGGGTCAAAAAATATCAGGGGTGTTAAGGGTTCATTAAGCTTTACAGGCGTTTACTATGTCCATCCAGTGATCTGGATTCTTACCGAGTGGTTGGAGCCACTTTGTTTGACGCCTCCCTGTTAAACTCCTGAGAGCCGCCTTATCCGCGGCTCTTTTTTTGTCCGAATTCCGGCGGTATCCCGCACAGCCGAGCGCTGTTAACCTTCTGTTAAACATGTGCTTGCCTTCACCCCGGACGAAGCGCATTTTCAAGCTTCAGTCTTATAGGGTCTCGGGTGTATCGGCAGAGAGCCGAATCGGCCGATTGCAAGTGCAGGGGCGTTATCAATGAACGAGCCTTCGAAGGGCATTGCGAAAACCGTGAAGCTGGCGGAGCGCCGGGTTTTTTCGCACTCCTTCAAACCGCTTTACCAGGAAGGCATGGGACTGGTCGAACAGGCGGCGGAGTATCTCGACGGCAAGGGCCGGGCCGAGGCCAAGAAACTGTCGCGGCTGGCGGCCACGCTCTACGCGGCCGAATCGATGCGGCTGACCACCAGGCTGATGCAGGTCGCCTCGTGGCTGCTTTTGCAGCGCGCGGCGAATTCCGGCGAGATGACCCGCGACCAGGTCGCATCGGAAAAGTCCAAGGTGCGCCTCGACACCGCTTCCGCCCATGACGAGGCGGCCGGCTGGGCCGAACTGCCGAATGATTTCCTCGACCTCGTCAACCGGTCGCTGCGCCTGCAGGCATTGGTGCGCCGCATGGATGAAGAGATCTACGGCGCCGGCGCGGTGGTCGACGTGCAGCCCGTCGCTCGCCGACCCAATCCGGTCTCGGACCAGATCAGCCTGCTCAACACGGCGTTCGCCCGCAATTAAGCGATTTCGCAATCGCTCCCCTTGAAATTGCAAGGGTTGTTTCCGGTTTGTTCACATTTCGCTGGCATCGCTGTCCGCCGGGGGTAAAGTCACCGGATGGGGGACGCGATTCGCATCATCGGTATCGATCCGGGGCTCAGGCGCACCGGCTGGGGCATCGTCGAGAGCCTCGGCAATTCGTTGCGTTTTGTCGCTTCGGGTACCGTGCGCTCCGAGGACAAGGCGGCGCTGGCGACGCGGCTCTGCCAACTGCATGACGGGCTCGCCGAAGTCCTGCATCAGGCCATGCCGCATGAGGCCGCCGTCGAACAGACCTTCGTCAACAAGGACGCCGTTGCGACGCTGAAGCTCGGCCAGGCACGCGGCATCGCCATGCTGGTCCCGGCGCGGGCGGGCCTCGTCGTCGCCGAATATGCGCCCAATGCGGTGAAGAAGGCGGTGATCGGCGTCGGCCACGGCGACAAGAAGCAGATCCACATGATGGTGAAGGTGCTGCTGCCGAAGGCGATCTTCGACACCGAACACGCCGCCGACGCGCTGGCCATCGCGATCTGCCACGCGCATCACCGGCAGAGTGCTGCCTATCGGCTGGCGGCATTGGCATCATGAGAGGCTGTTGGGGATGATCGGCAAGCTCATGGGTACGCTCGACGAGGTCGACGAGGATTTCTGCCTCGTCGACGTGCACGGCGTAGGCTACGTCGCCTATTGCTCGGTGCGCACGCTCGCCGCGCTGCCTTCGCCCGGCGAGGCGGTGGTGCTGTTCATCGAGACCTATGTGCGCGAGGACATGATCCGGCTCTACGGCTTCCAGTCGCAGCTCGAGCGCGAATGGTTTCGGTTGCTGATGAACAACGTGCCGGGTGTCGGCGCCAAGGTGGCGCTGGCCATCCTGTCGACGCTGGCGCCGGCCGACCTCGCCAATGCCATTGCACTGCGCGACATCGCCATGATTTCCCGCGCCCCTGGCGTCGGCAAGAAGGTGGCCGAGCGCATCGTCACCGAATTGAAGAACAAGGCGCCGGCCTATGCCGGTGCCGCTTCGGGCACGATCGGCCTGAAGCAGGAACTCGGTGAAGGCGTGGCGCCGGCGCCGATCACCGACGCTGTCTCGGCCCTGGTCAATCTCGGCTATTCGCGCGACACCGCCGCCAATGCGGTATCGGCAGCGCTGAAGACGGCGGGTGAGGACGCAGATGCCTCGAAACTGATCCGCTTCGGGTTGAAGGAACTGGCACGGTGATTGCTTGAAAACAAAATTCCAACTACAATATGCTTTGTAAGTAATTTCTCAGAAAGTAAGACAATGGGTGCTTACGCAAGCCTGACATCGAAAGGCCAGCTTACCATCCCGAAGGACGTCAGGGATGCGCTGTCGCTCAAGGCGGGTGACATGATCGCCTGGACGGTAGTGGATGGCTACTTGATCGGAACGCCACGCAATCTCGACTTTGCCGACCTAGCCGGATTCCTGGGAGATCCGCCCGGCGGCCCGGCTTCGCTCGAGGAAATCGATGCAGCGGTTCGGGATGCGGTTGGACGGCATGTTGTCGGGGACGCGCCGAAGGGCGGGCATGAGGGCGACGCGTGACGTCGATAGGCATCGATACGAACGTTCTGCTTCGAATGGTGCTGAACGATGATGCCGAGCAAAGGGCAAGAGCCTTGGCTTTCGGCAAAGGCCTTAGTGAGGATGCCCCAGGCTTTGTCAGCCTGATCGTCCTGGTCGAGTTCAGTTGGTCGCTGATTTCTCGCTACAGGATGCCCAGGGAACAAGTCCTGGCGGCAATCCAAAGACTGTTGAAAATCAGAACGCTGGTTTTCGAGGATTTCGATGCCATCGTGATCGCGCTCGAAAGGTCCAACATGCCGCAGGTTGACTTTGCCGATGCGCTCATCGCCGAACACAACCGAAATGCGGGCTGTTCCCACACAGTCACTTTCGATCTGCGGGCTGCAAGGTCCATTGCAAGCATGGAATTGCTGGCATGAGCCTTTCCCCCCGTCTCATTGCACCGGAAAAGCGCGGCGAGGATGCCGAGCAGACCTTGCGGCCGCAGACGCTCGACGATTTTGTCGGCCAGGCGGCGGTGCGGGCCAATCTCAAAGTGTTCATCGAGGCCGCCAAGGGCCGCAAGGAGGCGCTCGACCATGTGCTGTTCGTCGGGCCGCCGGGGCTGGGCAAGACGACGCTGGCGCAGATCATGGCGCGTGAGCTCGGCGTCAATTTCCGCTCCACCTCCGGGCCGGTCATCGCCAAGGCAGGCGATCTCGCGGCGCTGCTGACCAATCTCGAAGAAGGCGATGTGCTGTTCATCGACGAGATCCACAGGCTCAACCCGGCAGTGGAGGAAATCCTCTACCCGGCGATGGAGGATTTCCAGCTCGACCTGATCATCGGCGAGGGACCGGCGGCGCGCTCGGTCAAGATCGACCTTGCCCGGTTCACCCTGGTGGCAGCCACCACGCGGCTCGGCCTGCTCACCAATCCGTTGCGTGACCGCTTCGGCATTCCAGTGCGGCTCAACTTCTACACGGTCGAGGAGTTGGAGCAGATCGTGCGGCGCGGCGCGCGCATCCTGCAGATGCCGCTCGGCAACGACGGCGCGCTCGAGATCGCGCGGCGCGCGCGCGGCACGCCGCGCATTGCCGGACGGCTGTTGCGGCGCGTGCGCGATTTCGCCTCGGTCGCCGGTGACGCCCATGTCGACCGCCTGATCGCCGACGAGGCCTTGACCCGGCTCGAAGTCGACGCACTCGGGCTCGACGCGCTCGACCGCCGCTATCTCGGCATGATCGCGCGCAATTTCGGCGGCGGGCCGGTCGGCATCGAGACCATCGCGGCGGGCCTGTCCGAGCCGCGCGACGCCATCGAGGACATTATCGAACCCTATCTGATCCAGCAGGGCTTCATCCAGCGCACGCCGCGCGGCCGCATGCTGACCGCCAACGCCTGGCGCCATCTCGGCCTCGACGCGCCGAAGGATCTGGCGCAGCAGCAGATCAATCTGTTCCAGGAAGAGTAGCCGCCGAAGCGGCTTTTCACGCCGCCGATCAAGCATCAGTGAACGGGCCTGCGCAAATTCTCCTCATCTTCGCCGGCTTGCCGGCGTATTGCTGGATTGTATCGGCTCGCTGCCTCATGAATGTCATCCTCCCAAATCCAGATCGTTTTTGGGCGACAGGCATCAGCGCATGCCGAAATGAGGTGTCGGAGCCACTTTGATGATAACCAGACGCGGGTTCCTGCGCTTCATCGGCGGATCGTTCCTGTCGGTCGCCTCGTTCAGTGCGTACGCCATCGGCATCGAGCCGATGCTGCTGACGCATGTGAAGCGCTATGCGCTCACGCCACCGCATTGGCCCGCCGGGTTGAAGCTTCGCGTCGTCGCCCTTGCCGATATCCACGCCTGCCGGCCGTGGATGACGCCGCAGCGGATCGCTTCGCTCGCCGAAGAGGCGAATGCACTGCAGCCGGACCTGATCGTGCTGCTCGGCGACTACATAGCCGGCATGCGCCTGGTGTCGCAAAGGGTGACGCCGCCGGAATGGGCTGGCGCCCTGTCGGGCCTCAAGGCACCGCTCGGCGTGCTGTCGATCCTCGGCAATCACGACTGGTGGGCCGACGGCTTCGCGCAGCGTGCCGAAGTCGGCCCGACGATCGCGCGCAAGGCTCTGGAGAAAGTCGGTATCCCGGTTCTGGAGAACGACGCCGTGCGTCTGGAAAAGGACGGACATGGGGTATGGATCGCCGGCCTCGCCGACCAGTTGGCGCTGTTGCCGAAAAAGAAGCACGAGCCCGCCAGGGGATTGGACGATCTCGACGGCACGCTGGCCAAGATCAGCGACGCCGCGCCAGTCATCCTGCTGGCGCACGAACCGGATATTTTTCCAAATGTGCCGTGGCGTGTGTCGCTGACGCTATCGGGACACACCCATGGCGGGCAGGTGCGGCTGTTCGGCTATTCGCCCATCGTGCCGTCGCAGTTCGGCAATCGCTACGCCTATGGCCATGTCATCGAGGACGATCGTAACCTGATCGTCTCGGGCGGGCTCGGCTTCAGCAATTTGCCCATCCGTTTCGGCATGCGTCCGGAGATCCTGCAGATCGACCTCGGCTGACCGGCACTTCAGGGCAGACGTCGGATTGCGTCCATCACATCAGGCTCGGCCTTGTCGCCATTGAACGCATCGACCACGCCGAAAGCGCCGCCATAGCTCCACAGCGACCATGAGAAGCCGTGCGCTTCGGACCGCGCGATCATGTCCCTGACATAGGCGGCACGGTACCGCGCCGGCATCACATGGGCATTGCCATATTCCTGGCGGATCATGCCGAACTCGCCCAGCGTGATGTCTTCCGGCTTGATGCCGTTGACCTTCGCCCAGGCTTCGACGGCCTTGAACGGCGCATCCATCAGGCCAAGCAGCTTGTCGGCACTGTCCATGCTGGCGACCTGCTCGTCGAGATAGGCGAGCAGGCCGCTCTGCCGCGCCCAGGGCGCCTCTGCCTTGATACGGGCGCGGATGGTGTCAAGCGTCACATCGAGCTGCGCCTTCGGCACCGCGGTCAGCGGATAGGGCAGGCCGGTCACATAAGGGATAAAGTCGCCGGCCCAGGTCGCGCCCTGGTGGGTCAGCAGGAACGGGTCGTAGGAGTGGAAGGTCCAGATGACGTTGTCGTCAGGGATCGCCCTCGGATCGATCTTCTCAAGAGACGAGGCGGCGGAATAGCAGGCTCCGGTCAGGACCAGCGTCAGTTTCGTCGCCGAGGCACGCGCCGCCGCGAACAGCTTGCGCTGGCGGTCGGGCCACAGGTTGGTGCCGTCGCTGTCGCAATCGACGATCGGCTCGTTCATCGGTTCGAGAGCGACCTTTTCGGGATCTTCGCCAGCCAGCGTGCGGGCCATGCCGCGAACCATCTCGACATAGCGCCCGAAGGTCGCGGGATCGTCCATCACCTCGCCCATGCCGATCGTGCGGCTGCCGCCGGCCGGCATCAGGTGCATGTCGACGATCACCTTCAGCCCGGCGTGGTTGATCATGCGTGCCGAGTCCAGCACGCTGGCATAGAGCTGGTCACGAAGGCCTGTTGTCTTGTTCGAGAGAAAAGGCGACGGATCGACGGGCATGCGCAGGAAATCGAAGCCGGCATCCTTCAACGCCTCGAGGTCGGCCTCCTCGAGGAACTTGCGCCATTCCGGGAAGGGCAGGATGGCATTGGCATCACCCCACTGATCCTCGCCGGGCCAGGTGACCCACTGGTCGAGATTGAGACCGCGCTTCATCGAGAAGGTCGCCGCCTCACACGAAAGTGTCGAAGCCGCCAGCGCCAGCACGAGTGCCATCAAGGTCTTGATCATCGCCGTCAACAGTGCCATCGGGTTCATGCGCCAAAAAATACCTGCCGCGTCGGCATCCAAAAGGGAAGCGCAATGGGCGATCATGGTGAATCGGCGGCATTGCTGGCCGGGCTTTCCGGTGCGCTGACCGAGTTCGGCCACCGGCTGATGGCGCGGGTCTATTATGCCGATACCGATTTCTCAGGCGTCGTCTATCACGCGCGCTATCTCGAATTCCTGGAGCGCGGCCGCTCCGACTATCTCAGGCTCACCGGCGTGCATCACACCGAGCTCGCCGACGGCAAGCATGGCGAGAAGATCGTATGGGTGGTGCGCCGCATGGAGATCGACTTCCGCATTCCCGCCCGCATCGACGACATACTGACCGTCGACACCCGCACGGAGACCATCTCAGGCGCGCGCATCTTCATGGCGCAGCAGCTCAAGCGCGGCGACGAGGTGCTGGTCGAGGCCAGGGTCGAGGCGGCGATCATCGGCGAGAACGGCCGGCCGAGACGCTTCCCCAGGGAATGGGTCGCGGCCTTCATGCCTAGGGCACGTTGAGATTCAAGTGATGCCGGCCTGCGATGCCCGGGCGCGGCAATGCGCCGCGCCTAATGGACTAACCCATCCTTAACCATAACGGTTCATGAAGAGATTGGTGAAGATTGGCGTTATCCAGCGCCTTCCTTTCACCAATATTTGCCCCGAAAAGGCCGCTAACGGCACGGTTTGGGGTGTCCGGTAGCTTCGTGCGAACCGACCACAAGGGATGCCATGGGCCAGCCGCCAGCTTCGCCCGGAAAATCTTAAGGACGTAACGATGGAAAATATCGCACTCGCCGAACCGGGCGCGCAATTGTCGATTTGGGCCCTGTTCATGCAGGCCAGCTGGGTGGTCAAGCTGGTCATGATCGGGCTGCTCTGCGCCTCGGTGTGGACCTGGGCGATCATCGTCGACAAGCTGGTCGCCTATGGCCGCATGCGGCTGGCTCTGAACCGCTTCGAGCAGGTTTTCTGGTCCGGGCAGTCGCTGGAGGAGCTCTACCGCACGCTCGCCGACCGCAAGACGACAGGCATGGGCGCCATTTTCGTCGCCGCCATGCGCGAATGGAAGAAGAGTTTCGAGAAAGGCGCCAAGTCGCCACTCGGCCTGCAGACCCGCATCGACAAGGCCATGGACCTGGCGCTGACCCGCGAGATGGAAAAGCTGGAGGGGCGTCTCGGCTTTCTCGCCACGACCGGTTCGGCGGCGCCGTTCATCGGCCTGTTCGGCACCGTCATCGGCATCATGACGTCGTTCCAGGCCATCGCCGGCTCCAAGAACACCAGCCTCGCGGTGGTCGCGCCCGGCATCGCCGAAGCGCTGCTGGCGACGGCCATCGGCCTGCTTGCCGCCATTCCGGCGGTCATCGCCTATAACAAGCTGTCATCGGATGCGAGCAAGATCGCGGTGCGCATGGAGGGGTTCTCCGACGAGTTCTCCGCCATACTCTCGCGCCAAATCGATGAAAAAGTCGCGCCGAAGGCCTGAGGAGTAACGAGATGGGCATGTCCGTAGGCATGGGAGGGCGCGGCGGGCGCGGCCATCGGCGGCGCGGCCGTCACCATGCGTTGATGTCGGAGATCAACGTCACGCCGATGGTCGACGTGATGCTCGTGCTTTTGATCATCTTCATGGTCGCCGCACCGATGCTGACGGTCGGCGTGCCGATCGACCTGCCGGACACGCAGGCCAAGGCGATGAATGCCGACACCCAGCCGATCACCGTTTCGATCGACGCGACCGGCAAGATATTCCTGCAGGAAACCGAGATTCCGATCGAGGAGCTGGTGGCCAAGCTGCAGGCGATCTCGAAGACCGGTTATGAAGAGCGCATCTTCATTCGTGGCGACAAGTCGACCGACTACGGCACGGCCATGAAGGTCATGGCTCGCATCTCGGCCGCTGGCTACAAGAACATCGGCCTGGTTTCACTGCAGGAACAGGATCAATAGACGCACGATGAGGACCGGCCTCACCACATCGGTGATCTTGCATGCGGCGGTGCTGGCCTTCGGCCTGTTCACACTGTCGGCGCCGGCCGCGCTTCCGTCCGCCGACGTCGAGTCGGTCGCGGTCGACATCGTGCCGATGGAGGCCATCGCGCAGACCTTGCAGGGCGACAAGAAGGCCGTGATGCATGAAAAGCCGGCGCCGTTGCCGACGCAGCGTCCCGACATCGTGCCAAATACGCAGAAGGTGGGCGAAAACAGCGTCGACACCGACAAGCCGATAACGCCGGAAGCCAAGCCGAAACCCGTTGACACGACCTCGGCCCCGGCGCCAGCGCCGACCCCGAAGGAAATCCCGAAGACCGAGGACGTGCCGAAGCCGCAGGAAAAGCCCAAGCCCATTCCGGCGACGGAAGTGGCGCCAGCGCCGACGCCCAAGCAAGAGGTCAAGCCCGAGCCGGTCAAGCAGACGGAGCCCAAGCCGACGCCGGCCAAGCCGGCGCCGACCCCGCCGCCGCAGGACAAGACCGCCGCTATCGATCCGACCCCCGAGGTCAAGCCGGATGCCGTCGCCGAGGCCATAGCCAAGGAACCGCCGCCCGAAGAGACCCAATTGCCGAGTTCCGCGCCGGCCCCGGAAGCCCGGCCAAAGCCGCAACAGGCACAGGCCGAAAGCGCCAAGGCGCCTGACCGCAAGAATGCCGACAAGCCGGTCAAGGAAGCCTCGTCCAAGCCGAAGTCCGACGACAAGCAATTCAACGCCAACGAAATTTCGGCCCTGCTCGACAAGCAGAAGCCGTCAGGCGGCGGCGCCAAGCGCTCGACCCAGCAGGCGTCGCTCGGCGGCGACAAGGATCAGGGCCAGAAGCTGTCGAAGTCGGAGCAGGGCGCCTTGGAAAGCCAGCTCGGCGGTTGCTGGACCTTGCCGGCCGGGCTTGAAGGCTCGGAGAATTTCGTCGTCGTCGTTCGTTTCAATCTGAACAACTCCGGCAAGCTCGACGGCCGTCCGTCCGTTGAAACATCGAGCGGCAACAGGCAGTTCGATGAGAGTGCGGTGCGCGCGGTTCAGAAATGCGACATGGCCGGCTTGCAGGTTCCCGCCGGCAAGCAGGACATCTGGAACGACATCCGGGTCACATTCGATCCAAGGGAGATGCTCGGCCTGTAGGCCCTGACATCCGAAAATCAGTATGAGAAGCGAGAAGACATGAAATCAATCCTCAAGCCGCTCCTGATGATTGCCGCGATGGCGATGGGCATGACCGCTGCCGGAACGCTGCCGGCGCTGGCGCTCGTCGAGCTCAACGTCAACAAGGGCAATGTCGAGCCGCTGCCGATTGCCATCACGGATTTCCAGGGCGGCGATGCGCTAGGCGCGCAGATTTCCCAGATCGTCACCGCGGATCTCAAGCGCTCCGGCCTGTTCGCGCCGATTGACAAGAGCGCCTTCATCGAGAAGATCGCCAATCCGGACGCAACCCCCCGCTTCGACGACTGGAAGGTGATCAACGCGCAGGCGCTGGTCACCGGCAGCGTCAGCAAGGAAGCAGATGGGCGCATCCGCGCCCAGTACCGGCTGTGGGACACTTTTGCCGGCCAGCAGATGGCCGGCGAGCAGTTCTTCGCCAACGACGCCAATCAGCGCCGCGTCGCCCACATCATCGCCGATGCCATCTATGAGCGGCTGACCGGCGAGAAGGGCTATTTCGACACGCGCGTCGTCTTCATCGACGAATCGGGCGCCAAGAACGCGCGCAAGAAGCGCCTCGCCATCATGGACCAGGACGGCGCCAACATCCGCTATCTCTCGGATGGGCGGTCGATCGTGCTGACGCCGCGCTTCTCGCCGAACCGGCAGGAAATCACCTACATGTCCTATGAAAGCGGCCAGCCGCGGGTCTATCTCCTGCAGATCGAGACCGGGCAGCGCGAACTGGTCGGCAATTTTCCCGGCATGACCTTTGCGCCGCGCTTCTCGCCAGACGGCCAGAAGGTGATCATGAGTCTGCTGCGCGACGACGGCAATTCCAACATCTTCGCCATGGACCTGCGCAGCCGTTCGACGACGCGGCTGACCAACTCGACGGCCATCGACACCTCGCCCTCCTATTCGCCCGACGGCAGCAAGGTGGTGTTCACCTCCGACCGTGGCGGCCGCGCGCAGATCTACGTCATGGGCGCCGACGGCTCGGGCCAGACCCGCATTTCCTTCGGCGACGGCGTCTATTCGACGCCGGTGTGGTCGCCGCGCGGCGACCTCATCGCCTTCACCAAGCAGACCGGCGGCGAATTCCAGATCGGCGTCATGAAGACCGACGGCTCGGGCGAACGCATCCTGTCCTCCGGCTTCCAGCAGGAAGGCCCGACCTGGGCGCCGAACGGCCGCGTGCTGATGTTCTTCCGCGACTCCAATGGCGGCCCGAAGCTGGTTTCCGTCGATCTCACCGGCCGCAATGAACAGCCTATCCCGACCGCGAATTTTGCTTCGGATCCGGCCTGGTCGCCGTTGCTGGAATAGGTTCGACCGAATTGCCACACAAGCTGAAAAGGGGCCGTTTTCGGCCCCTTTTCCATGCCTTCGTCGCGTTTTGGCCGCATTTCCGCCTAGGGTCCGCGCCAACTGTGGCTTATGACGAAACGGCTGCGGACGGGCGGCCTAAACCAAATTTTAACCATGTTTCTTGAATGCCGGTTAACCCAAACGTGGTTACTGGGTGATCAACGAAATCACTCGAATACGAAGGAGAGGCGGCATGGGCCGTATCGCAGCACTTACCAGAAACCCGGTCATGATCGCGCTGGTGGCGATGCTCGCCGTCGCCGGTTGCGCTTCGAAGAAGACGCCGAACAACGCGGCCGATCTTGGTCTCAACGGCGCCGGTGCTGCGACACCCGGCTCGGCGCAGGACTTCACCGTCAACATCGGCGACCGCATCTTCTTCGATACGGACTCGACCTCGATCCGGGCCGACGCGCAGACGACGCTTTCGCGTCAGGCGCAGTGGCTGAACCAGTACAAGCAGTATGCCATCGTCGTCGAAGGCCATGCCGACGAACGCGGCACGCGCGAATACAATCTGGCGCTCGGTGCCCGCCGCGCGGCCGCCACCCGCGACTTCCTGGTCTCCAAGGGCGTTTCGGCCAGCCGCCTCAAGACGATTTCCTACGGCAAGGAACGTCCGGTCGCCGTATGCGACGACATCTCCTGCTGGTCGCAGAACCGCCGCGCCGTCACTACGCTCAGCGGCGCTGGTTCCTGATCGGCAAAAATACAACACACTTCTGCGAAAGGCGGCCTCCGGGCCGCCTTTTTCACATCCTGACGCCCGAAACAAAATTTGGCCGAAGTCTCGCGCCCTGCTATGAGCCGAGGGCGCTTGGCTGGTCTCACATCGATTGGGAAGGCGCGAACAAGCTAATGATTGGACGGCGAGAGGCACATGCATTTGAGATCGGTTCTGAGCGGCACGCTTGCGCTGCTGCTCCTATCAGGCGTAACCGCTTTGGCGAGCGGTTCCGGGCAATCAACCGAGAGCGGCTTTTCCTTCCATCTGCCGACACTTGAGTTGCCCAGCCTTTTCGGTGAGAAGAAAAAGCAGGATCAGGTCCAGCTCGCGCAGTCGAGCGGCGCCGGCGTAACCGGGCTCGAGGACCAATTGCGGCAGCTGACCGGCAAGGTCGAGGAACTCAATTTCCAGATCCTGCAGATGCAGGAGCAGATCCGCAAACAGCAGGAAGACAACGAGTTCCGCTTCCAGCAGCTGGAAGGCGGCTCGCAAGGTGGACAACCGGCGCAGAAGAAATCAGATGCCACCACCGGAACCAACACCAACGTGGCCTCGGCCCCGGCAACCCAGGCGCCGGCTGATGCCGGCGCCGCGCCCGGCAGCGATCAATCCACGGGCGGCAAGACGGTCGAGGACGTCATCGTCGAATCACCCGATGGCGACCCTGGCAAGGTGATCCCCGGCAAGGGAGCGCCCGAAAAGACCTTTGGTTCCATTACCGTCGACAAGAATGGCAATGTGATCGATGCCGGCGGCAACACGCAGGCAACCGCGCCGGCACAGGACACGGCACCAGCCACCGGCGCACCTGCCAAGGCCGGCAAGTCCGGCGGCACGGTGGTCGCGGCGCTGCCAGCCACCAACAATCCCGAAGAGCTCTATCGCAACTCCTACCAGTTCATCCTGTCGGGCGACTATGGCACCGCCGAACAGGGTTTCCGCGACCATATCTCCCGCTTCCCCAAGGACGCCAAGACGGCGGACGCGCATTACTGGCTGGGGGAATCGCTGCTTGGCCAGCAGAAATACCGCGACGCGGCGGAAGTCTTCCTCGCCGCCAGCAAGGACTATCCCAAGGCCAAGAAGGCACCCGACATGCTGTTGAAGCTCGGCGTGTCGCTGGTCGGCCTCAAGCAGCATGACGTCGCCTGCGCCACCTTCAGCGAGGTCGGCAAGCGCTATCCCGATATTTCCAACACACTCAAGGAACGCGTCAAGCAGGAGAAGGCCTTGGCTGCGTGCTGATTTTTCCTTGGGATGTCGCAGTCCCAAACCCGGGACCACATTTTGGCGACATGCATTGATGCTCGACACCGAGCCTGATCTTTCGACGAGACTTTTTTCGCATATCGATTTTTCCAACGGCGCTGTTGCGGCCGTATCGGGCGGCAGCGACTCGACCGCGCTCCTTCTCCTTCTCAAACAGCATCTCGATAAAACCGCACCGTCCGCCAGACTGTTGGCCGTGACGGTCGACCACGGCTTGCGGCAGGGTTCGGCTGATGAGGCGCGGGCCGTGGCGAAGCTTTGCGCGGAACGCGGCATCGCCCACCGCGTCCTGGCCTGGTCCGGAGAAAAACCGTCGACGGGCCTGCCGGCGGCAGCGCGAGAGGCGCGCTACCGGCTGCTGGCCAGCGCCGCCCGGGCGGAGGGCATCGGCCTGATCGTGACCGGACATACATCCGACGACCAGGCCGAGACGGTGCTGATGCGGCGCGATCGCGGTGATGCAGCCCGCGACGCGGGACGGGGTCTTGCCGGCATGGCTCCCGCCACCTTGCATGAGTGGCGCGACTGGATCGTGCGACCGCTTCTTGGCATCCGGCGTTCTGCGCTCCGCGATTTCCTGCGGCGCCAACAGGTCGGCTGGGCCGAGGACCCGACCAATGCCGATGAAGCCTTCGAGCGGCCGCGCATACGCGCAACGCTTGCGGGGGAGGCCGGCGCACAGCGCATGACCGACGCGCTGGCTTTGGCAGCGCAGGAGGCCGACGCCCGCACCCGGCTTGGCGCCGAAGCCGCCTGTCTGATCGAGCGCTTTGCCAGCCAGCCGGCATCGGGCCTCATCAGGCTCGACCCGGCCCTGCTCAGCGCCGGCGACGACCGGGCGGCCGTCTACGCGCTGCGCATTCTGCTCGCGACGTCGGGCGGGATTGCCTTCCTGCCGGACCAGGCTCGCAGCGAGGCGCTGTTCGCCCGGCTGAAGGCCGGATTTCTTTGCGCCACATTGTCGCGGACGGTGGTCGACTTCAGGCGCGCGGGCATCTTCCTGCGCCGGGAGATGCGGGGCTTGCCGGCGGCAGCGGCAGTGGTCGACGCCGCCATCTGGGACGGGCGCCGCCAAATCACATTGAACGACGCCAACGGCGCATTGTTGATCGCCCCATTCGGGACAGTGGCGGCGAAGCGGCTGGCTGTCGACCGGGGCGAGACGCCGCCAAGCCTGATGCGCGCGGCATTGTCGGCTGAACCAGCCCTGCTGCAAGCCGTCGAGAAGGCTGGTCCGGCGCCTGATCGGCCCGCATCGCAAGGGTTCGCGGCCTCGCCGGTCGTTGCTCCCTTTGCCCGCTTCCTGCCGTCCTTCGATCTGGCCCCGGCGCGCGCCGTCGCCGGGTTGATCGGAGCGGCGCCACTTCCCGCCTTGCCATTGCGTGGCCACAGTGCCGGTTGATGCTGCGTGAAAGCTTAACCCATACATGCTGTTCTGCTTGGCAAGGGGGGACGCTCTCCCTATGTTAGGCCCAAGTTTCCTCTCATGATGCCGTCCGCTCGCGGACGCCAACGGGACAATTGATGAATCCGAACTATCGCAACCTCGCGCTCTGGGCGATCATAGCGGTCCTGCTCATCGCCCTATTCAATCTGTTCCAGACGCCGCAGACGCGCGGGGCTTCGAGCGATGTGCCTTATTCGCAGTTCCTGCAGGATGTCGCGGCCGGCCGGGTCAAGACGGTGACCATCGCGGGCGCCCGCATCACCGGCACCTACACCGACAATTCCAGCGGCTTCCAGACCTATTCACCCGGCGATCCCCAGCTGGTCTCGCGTCTGGAGGACAAGAACGTCACCATCAATGCACGGCCCGAGACCGACGGCTCCAATTCGCTGTTCGGCTACCTGATCTCGTGGCTGCCGATGATCCTCATCCTTGGTGTCTGGATATTCTTCATGCGCCAGATGCAGTCCGGCTCCGGGCGCGCCATGGGCTTCGGCAAGTCGAAGGCCAAGCTCCTGACCGAGGCGCATGGCCGCGTCACCTTCCAGGACGTCGCCGGCGTCGACGAGGCCAAGGAAGATCTCGAAGAGATCGTCGAGTTCCTGCGCGATCCGCAGAAGTTCCAGCGCCTCGGCGGCAAGATTCCGCGCGGCGTGCTGCTGGTCGGCCCTCCCGGCACCGGTAAGACGCTGCTTGCCCGCTCGGTCGCCGGCGAAGCCAACGTGCCGTTCTTCACCATTTCGGGCTCGGATTTCGTCGAGATGTTCGTCGGCGTCGGCGCCAGCCGCGTCCGCGACATGTTCGACCAGGCCAAGAAGAATGCGCCCTGTATCATCTTCATCGACGAAATCGACGCCGTTGGCCGCCACCGCGGTGCGGGCCTCGGCGGTGGCAATGACGAGCGCGAGCAGACGCTGAACCAGCTGCTGGTCGAGATGGACGGCTTCGAGTCAAACGAAAGCATCATCCTGATCGCCGCCACCAACCGACCCGACGTGCTCGATCCGGCATTGCTGCGTCCAGGCCGTTTCGACCGCCAGGTGGTGGTGCCGAACCCCGACATCGTCGGCCGCGAGAAGATCCTCAAGGTGCATGTGCGCAACGTGCCGCTGGCGCCCAATGTCGACCTCAAGGTCGTCGCTCGTGGTACCCCCGGCTTCTCCGGCGCCGACCTGATGAACCTGGTCAACGAATCCGCGCTGATGGCGGCGCGGCGCAACAAGCGCCTCGTCACCATGGCCGAGTTCGAGGACGCCAAGGACAAGATCATGATGGGCGCCGAGCGCCGTTCGTCGGCCATGACCCAGGCCGAGAAGGAGCTGACCGCCTATCACGAGGCCGGCCATGCCATCCTGGCGCTGAACGTGCCGTCGGCCGATCCGCTGCACAAGGCAACCATCATCCCGCGCGGCCGCGCGCTCGGCATGGTCATGCAGTTGCCGGAGGGCGACCGCTACTCCATGAGCTACAAATACATGATCTCGCGCCTCGCCATCATGATGGGCGGCCGCGTCGCCGAGGAGTTCAAGTTCGGCAAGGAGAACATCACATCGGGCGCTTCCTCCGACATCGAGCAGGCGACCAAGCTGGCGCGCGCCATGGTCACGCGCTGGGGCTTCTCCGACAAGCTCGGCCATGTTGCCTATGGCGACAACCAGGAGGAAGTGTTCCTCGGCCATTCGGTGGCGCGCACGCAGAACATCTCTGAAGAGACCGCGCAGATCATCGACGGCGAAGTGCGCCGCCTGATCGACGAGGCCTATTCGACGGCGAAGTCGGTGCTGACCAAGAAGAAGAAGGAATGGATCGCGCTGGCGCAAGGCCTGCTCGAATACGAGACGCTGTCGGGTGACGAGATCAAGCAACTGATCGCGGGTGAGAAGCCTGCGCGCGACCTTGGTGACGACACTCCCCCGAGCCGTGGCTCGGCCGTGCCGAAGTCCGGCGGCCGCCGCAAGAAAGGTCCCGAGCCCGAAGGCGGCATGGAGCCGCAGCCGCAAGGCTAGACCAGAGCGGTTCACCGTTTCACGGAACGCAGATGCGCTCTATTCTTTTGTTTGACACCATTCCCCCTGTCGTTGCCCCAAAACTGAACCAGTTTTGGGCGACATCGCCTCAGGGGCGCGCCGGACGTACGTTGGAGCGTCATCCTCGGGCGTGTCCCGAGGACCTGCAAACGCAACCGAGTTGGCGGTTTCCAACTCATACCCGGCGCCCTGATGTCGCCCGACAGCAGATCCTCGGGACAAGCCCGAGGATCACGGCTCAACGTCTGCGTGAAAAACTGTGAACCGCTTTGTCCGCCGTATTCGATTTTTATGATTCAGCTTTCAGCCGCGCATTGCACAGGCTGTAATAACCGCCGCCCTTCTGGATCCAGCGAAGGCCGTTCAACGTACCCGCCTCCTTGTTGTCATGGTAACCCTGCAGGCAGGTCTTCATCCGCGCCTTCGCGGGCTTTTCGGTCTTGAACTCGGCGGCGAGGGTGGTCGGGAATGTCACGCCCGCCGGCGCTACAGTGGGGGCGACCGCCGCGCTGGTTTCCTTTTTCGGCTGCAGCGCGGTTTTGACCGTATCCGCGCTGACACTCTCCGCGGTGGACGTCGCGCATTTCTCTTTGCGGAAAGCGGCCCAGTCCATGCCGTTCAGAGTGCCGCCTTCCTTGGCTGTCCGATAATTCTCGCCGCATTCCTTCATCGTCAGTGCGCTTGCAGGGGCGACGCTCCAAGCAACCAATGCCGCCACAGCCAATACCGCCGATTTCAAACTGAGCATGAGATCCCTCCTGGTTGATAAACAAGTTATGTGTCCTTTTTGTATACTGTTTGTTCCTTGTATGTTCAATCAGAATCTTTGGGAGCTTCCGACAAGCCTGGCGGCGGGCAGTGTGGGCGAATTGATGATGCCGACAGCTCCCGCGATATGCAGATGCGAGCAAGGCCACGGGCGTCGTCGCGCGCAACAAAAGGCCCGCGAAGCAGATGCATCGCGGGCCTTTGCCTGTCCTTGCCAGATTTCCGTCTAATTCAATTCGATCTCAACCGGCTCATGCCCCATCGATCTGGGGGAATGCCACGCGTGGCTCAGCCCTTCAGCTTGGCATTGCAGAGGCTGTAGAAGCCGCCGCCCTTCTGGATCCACTTCAGGCCGCCGAGCGCGTTGGCGTCCTTGAGGACATAGTACTGGTCGAGGCAGGTATGCATGCGGCCCTTTCCGGGAGTTTCGCTGGCATACTTCGCCGAGATCGCGGACGGGAAGGTGACGCCCTTGGGCGCAACCGTCGTCGGCTTTGCCGGCTCCTTGGTGTAGCTCGCCTCGCTCGGGGCGGGCACGGTGTCGTCGTCGGACGCGCTGGCGCCGCATTCAGCCTTGCGGAAGTCGTTCCACTTCATGCCCTTCAGCGTGTTCGCCGTCTTGGCAGCCTGGTACTTGGTGCTGCATTCGGCCATGCTCAGGCCCTTGCCAGAAGCGGCGGCCGGGGCGGTCGTGGTCGCAGCCTTGGTGGTGGCCGGCTTGGTGGTGTCGGTGGCGGCGGATGCGCCAGCGGCGCATTCGGTTTTGCGGAAGTCGTTCCACTTCATGCCGTTCAGCGTGCCGGCAGCCTTGGCCGCCTGGTACTTGGTGCTGCATTCCTTGGCAGTCAGGCCCTTGGCCGTGCTGTCGGCAGCGGCGGCGGCAGCCTTGGTGGTCTTGGCCGGCTTGGCTTCGGCCGGCTTGGTTTCAGCGGCCTTGGTCGTGGCCGCCTTGGTGTCCGTGGTGGCCGCGGCGTCGGTACCGCATTGCGCCTTGCGGAACTGGTTCCAGGTCGCTCCGGCAAGTGTCCCCGCGTCCTTGGCGGCGTTATACTTCGTGCTGCACTCGGCCATCGTCAACGCGTTGGCTGGCGCGGCCAGGAACAACGTTGCGACCGCGAGGCCGGTCAGAGTAGCAATTCGGTGGATGAGCATAGCGTTTCTCCGTGGCTGCAGCCCATTATACGTCCCAGCGAATCAATAACGCTCAACGGTCGGTTGCGCCAGATGCCAAGCGGCGTATATATCGTCGGAAATCGCGTTCTGACGACAAGGTGATGAAATCATTTGGCCTTACGGCCGCCGAGGCAAGAATTCTCGGGGTGCATCTGCGCCGAATGGCTCGCAAAACTGGTATATTGTGGCGCAACAGTGTCGCCATGCATCGCTGCGGCCATGTTGTGTGCGACGCACAACAATGATTTTCTAAGGATTGGTAACATATAATTACACAATGTGATCATGGCACGGCGGCCAATTGTGGCATGACGTGCCGGCTAAGGACAATCGGGGATACTGGCTAGCATGGCAGGGAATTACTTCGGCACGGACGGCATTCGCGGGCGCGCCAACAAGTTTCCGATGACCGCGGAGATCGCCATGCGGGTCGGCATGGCCGCCGGCCTTTCGTTCCAGCGCGGCAGCCACCGCCATCGTGTCGTGCTCGGCAAGGACACCAGGCTTTCCGGCTACATGATCGAGAATGCGATGGTGGCCGGCCTTTGCGCCGCCGGCATGGACGTGTTCCTGCTCGGCCCGATCCCGACGCCGGCGGTGGCCATGCTGGTGCGTTCGCTGCGCGCCGACATCGGCGTAATGATCTCGGCCTCGCACAATCCCTATTACGACAACGGCATCAAGCTGTTCGGGCCCGACGGCTACAAGCTCTCCGACGAGATCGAAGAACGCATCGAGAGCATGCTCGACAAGGATATCGAACTGGCGCTCGCCGATTCCGATGGGCTTGGCCGCGCCAAGCGCGTCGACGGCGTGCATGACCGCTATATCGAATTCGCCAAGCGCACCTTGCCGCGCTCGATGTCGCTTTCGGGCCTCAGGATCGTCGTCGACTGCGCCAATGGCGCGGCCTACAAGGTGGCGCCCGAGGCGCTGTGGGAACTCGGCGCAGAAGTCGTGGCCATCAATGTCGAACCCAACGGCTTCAACATCAACAAGGAATGCGGTTCGACCCATCCGGCCGGGCTGCAGAAGAAGGTGCATGAAGTGCGCGCCGACATCGGCATCGCGCTCGATGGCGATGCCGACCGCGTCGTCATCGTCGACGAGAACGGGGCCATCGTCGACGGCGACCAGATCATGGCGCTGATTGCCGAGTCCTGGCACCAGAGCGGGCGGCTGGCCGGCGGCGGCGTCGTTTCGACGGTCATGTCCAATCTCGGCCTCGAACGCTTTCTCGGCAACATGAAGCTGCAATTGCACCGCACCAAGGTCGGCGACCGCTATGTCGTGGAGCATATGCGCGCGCATGGGCTCAATGTCGGCGGCGAGCAATCGGGCCACATCGTGCTGTCCGACTTTTCGACCACCGGCGACGGTCTGGTCTCGGCGCTGCAGGTGCTGGCCTGCATCAAGCGGCAGGGCCGCCCGGTCAGCGAACTGTCGAAGAAGTTCGAGCCGGTGCCGCAACTGTTGAAGAACGTTCGCATCGCCGGCGGCAAGCCGCTGGAGGAAGCCCCGGTCAAGGCCGCGATCGAAGACGCCCGCCACCGTCTCGGCAAGGCCGGGCGGCTCGTCATTCGTCCATCCGGCACCGAGCCGCTGATCCGTGTGATGGCCGAGGGCGACGATCCGCAGCTGGTCGAGGCCGTCGTCAACGACATCGTCGGGGTCATCTCGGAAACCCGCAGCGCCGCCTGATCTCCGCCCGCCGGAACGCGTCGCGCCGCCGCCTTGGTTTGCATCGAAGCCCGCCCCTCCGGCGGGCTTTTTTGCTGGCTGGAAACCGTCGCCTTCTGTCGAAATCCTCGCCGAATCCCCGGAATTTTAGAGATTCGTGGTTAATCGACAGGGTTAAACGCCTTTTAACTTTTGCAATTCATTATCCACGCCTGAAAGCCAATCTCATTCGGACACGATCGCCGTTCCGAGGGTTTCTAGGGGTGACAAGCATGTTCAATACAGCAAGAAAGGCCCTGTTCGCGCTGTTGTTCGCGGGCCTGGCCTGGCCGGTGTTCGCGGCCGACCTGCCGGAGCCGCAGGTCGAAGAAGCGCCACCGCCGGTCTACGAGCAGCCGGTGGATGTCGGCGGCTGGTATATTCGCGGCGACATCGACTATCACAAGTCCGATGTGCGCGGCATCGACTATTCAACCTACAGCCTCGATCCCTGCAACTGCGGTAACATCCTGGTTGGCGGCACAAGCTTCGATTACGGCAAGCTCAAGGGCGGCTTCTCGCTCGGCGGCGGCGTCGGCTACAAGATCAACGACCACTTCCGCACCGACCTGACCGCCGACTACTGGTTCAAGTCGAACTTCAACGGCGGAACCTCGGGCGTGGACTCGCTTGGCAATCCCACGACATCGGTCGAAGTGTCAAAAATGAGCGCCTTGCTGCTGCTCGCCAATGCCTATGTCGATATCGGCACCTGGCACGGCATCACGCCCTATGTCGGCGCCGGCATCGGCGGTGCGCGCGTCAAGTGGGATACTGTCTACGATCCGAACACCACCGAGACCAACCCCGGAGCATCCAATTGGCGCTTCGCTTACGCTCTGATGGCCGGTGCTTCCTACTGCCTGACCGACAAGATCATCCTCGATGCCGGCTACCGCTTCTCCCATATCCAGGGCGGCCGTATGTTCGAATGGGATGCGAGCAGCGCCGGCCCAGGCTTCGACCGTGGCATCAACACACATGAGGTGCGGGGTGGTCTGCGTTACCAGTTCGGCGGCAACAACGGTTGCGCCGTACCGGTGGTGGCCTACCAGCCGGAACCCGAGCCGATCTACACCAAGTAATCGCCGCGAAGTTCCAAGAATTCGTCGACCGCCCGGTTTCAGCCGGGCGGTTTTCGTTTGAGATGATCCGGGGCGAGTCCTTTCGAAATCAATTCGCTAACGCTCTGTTAGCCTTAACCGGCACTTAACCACTATGGTTAACAATGCTCCTTGAAACGATGGCTGCCGCCGTGATCGCAGGTGTCGCCAAATCGGGAGTCGGGGACCATGACACTCATATCGCGTACTGCGCTGGCGCTTGCCGGATTCGGCCTCCTGCCGCTGACATCGGCACTCGCCGCCGACTACGATCCGCCGGTCTATGTCGACCAGGCGCCGGATTATGTGCCGGTCGAAGTCGGCTCAGGATGGTATCTGCGCGGCGACGTCTCCTACCTGGTGGAGAAGAGCTTCAAGAACGGGGATTTTACCTTCCCGTCAACGATCAACAACGAGAGCTTCGGTGAGAGCGAAGACGCATATTTTGCGAGCGTCGGCTTCGGATATCATTTCAACGATTACCTCCGCGCCGATCTCAATTTCGGCTATCTGCCCGGCAACAGCGCCAGCGTCAGCTATGATGATTCAGCGGTCGTAACGTCGCCTACATTGCCGCACGTGGGATCGGCATCGCTGAAGAACTATGCCTTCTCGGGTATGCTCAACGGCTATGTCGATCTTGGCACCTATGTCGGGATCACGCCCTACATCGGCGCCGGCATCGGTGTCGTCCGCAGCACGCGCAAACTTTCGGCGACCTACATCGATTACAATGACTCGGCCAACAATCTCACCCAGCAGGACAACAAGAACCAGTACTCCCTGGCTTACACACTGAATGCCGGTCTGGCTTACCGGGTGTCGAAGAACGTTTCCGTCGATCTGGGCTATCAGTATTTCTCGGCACCCGACGCCGAATATGTGACGGCCGAAAGCCTGACCTCCTTCCCGGTCAAAAAAGGGATCAGCAATCACCAGGTCAAGCTCGGGTTGCGCTACGACCTCTGGTAGGCTTGGGACAAATCAGGATTTTGACGGCGGATCCTCGTGGTCCGCCGTTTGCGTTTGAAGTTCACGCGATCCTGATCGCGGACCGCCTGTATCCCGGCAGCGACAAAAACTTTTCTCTTGACGCCCGGGGCCTGAACGCATATCGCCGTCCGTGGGCCACCCCTCCCCAACGAGGGGCCACTATCTGGAAGGATAGACCACGATGACGACGCATACGAAGCCCGGACTCCGTCCGGCAAATCCCAATTTTTCCTCAGGTCCGTGCGCAAAACGTCCCGGCTGGTCGGTCGAGGCGCTGAAATCCGCCGCGCTCGGCCGTTCCCACCGCGCCAAGATCGGCAAGACCAAGCTCGAGCAGGCGATCGCGTTGACGCGCGAGATTCTCAACGTCCCGGCCGACTACCGCATCGGCATCGTGCCGGCCTCCGACACGGGTGCCGTCGAGATGGCGCTGTGGTCGCTGCTCGGCGAGCGCGGCGTCGACATGGTCGCCTGGGAAAGCTTCGGCTCCGGTTGGGTCACCGACGTGGTCAAGCAGCTGAAACTCGCTGATATCAGAAAGATCGAGGCCGGCTATGGCGCGCTGCCGGATCTCACCAGGATCGATTTCGACCGCGATGTGGTCTTCACCTGGAATGGCACGACCTCGGGCGTGCGCGTGCCGAACGGCGACTTCATTCCGGCCGATCGCAAGGGCCTGACCATCTGCGACGCTACTTCCGCGGCCTTCGCGCAGAGGCTCGATTTCGAGAAGCTCGATGTCGTGACCTTCTCTTGGCAAAAGGTGCTGGGCGGCGAGGGCGCGCATGGCATGCTGATCCTGTCGCCGCGTGCCGTCGCGCGGCTGGAGAGCTACAAGCCTTCATGGCCGCTGCCGAAAATCTTCCGCCTGACCTCGGGCGGCAAGCTGATCGAAGGCATCTTCAAGGGCGAAACCATCAACACGCCGTCGATGCTTTGCGTCGAGGACTATCTCGACGCGCTGAACTGGGCGAAGTCGATCGGCGGCCTCGATGCGCTGATTGCCAGGGCGGATGCCAATGCCGCCGTGCTCGACCGGTTCGCGGAAAGATCCCCCTGGCTCGGCCATCTCGCCGTCGCGCCGGCGACACGGTCGAACACGTCGGTCTGCCTGTCCTTCAGCGACCCGGATATCGCGGCGCTCGACGCTGACGGGCAGGCGGCGTTCGCCAAGGGGCTTGTCTCGGTGCTCGACAAGGAAGGCGTCGCCTACGACATCGGTTCCTATCGCGATGCCCCGCCGGGATTACGCATCTGGTGCGGCGCGACCGTCGAAACGTCCGATCTCGAAGCACTGCTGCCCTGGCTTGACTGGGCCTTCGCCAGCCAGAAGGCGTCGCTGAAAGCGGCTGCCTGAGCTATTCCGCGGCGGCCCGAGGGCCGCCCGTTCCCGGATCAATCCCATTTCAAGGAGGCCGCCATGGCGCCCCGCGTTCTCGTCTCTGACAAACTCTCTCCCACCGCCGTGCAGATCTTCAAGGATCGCGGCGTCGAGGTCGACTATCTGCCCGACCTCGGCAAGGACAAGGAAAAGCTGCTCGAAGTGATCGGCCAGTATGACGGCCTCGCCATCCGCTCGGCGACCAAGGTCACCGAGAAGCTGATCAACGCCGCCACCAATCTCAAGGTCATCGGCCGCGCCGGCATCGGCGTCGACAATGTCGATATCCCGGCGGCAAGCCGCAAGGGTATCATCGTGATGAACACGCCCTTCGGCAATTCGATCACCACGGCCGAGCATGCGGTGGCGATGATCTTCGCGCTGGCGCGACAGATACCGGAAGCCAATGCCTCGACCCATGCCGGCAAGTGGGAAAAGAACCGCTTCATGGGTGTCGAGATCACCAGCAAGACGCTGGGTGTGATCGGCTGCGGCAATATCGGCTCGATCGTCGCCACGCGCGGCGTCGGGCTGAAGATGCATGTGATTGCCTTCGACCCGTTCCTGTCGGACAGCCGCGCCGAGGAGCTCGGCGTCCAGAAGGTCGCGCTGGACGAGCTCTTCGCCCGTGCCGACTTCATCACGTTGCATACGCCGCTGACCGACAAGACGCGCAACATCATCGATGCGGCGGCGATCGCCAAGATGAAGGACGGAGTGCGCATCATCAATTGCGCGCGCGGCGGGCTGGTCGTCGAGGCCGACCTAGTCGCGGCGCTGAAAAGCGGCAAGGTGGCGGGCGCCGGCGTTGATGTGTTTGAGGCCGAGCCGGCGGAGAACAATCCGCTGTTCGGCATGGAGAATGTCGTGGCCACCCCGCATCTCGGTGCCTCGACCACCGAGGCGCAGGAGAATGTCGCGCTGCATGTCGCCGAGCAGATGAGCGACTATCTGATCAAGGGCGCGGTCTCCAACGCCATCAATATGCCTTCGATCACCGCCGAGGAGGCGCCGCGGCTAAAACCCTTCGTCAAGCTCGCCGAGGTGCTCGGCGCCTTTGTCGGCCAGGTCACCGAGGATCCGATCAAGGAGGTCGAGATCCTGTTCGACGGCTCGACCGCGACGATGAACACGCGCGCCTTAGTGAGCGCCGCCCTTGCCGGCCTGATCCGGCCACAGGTGTCGGACGTCAACATGGTGTCGGCCCCGATCATGGTGAAGGAGCGCGGCATCATCGTCGCCGAGGTCAAGCGGGACAAGTCGGGCGTGTTCGACGGCTATATCAAGCTCACCGTGACGACCGAGCACAGGACGCGCTCGATCGCCGGCACCTGCTTTTCCGACGGCAAGCCCCGCTTCATCCAGATCAAGGGCATCAACCTCGACGCCGAGGTCGGCCAGCACATGCTCTACACCACCAATGCGGACGCGCCCGGCATCATCGGCCTGCTCGGCACGGTGTGCGGCGAGAACGGCGTCAACATCGCCAACTTCCAGCTCGGCCGCAACCGGCCGGGCGGCGACGCCATCGCGCTGCTCTATCTCGACGCGCCGTTCCCGGAAAAAGTGCTGGAGCAGGTGCGGGGCCACAAGTCGATCGACTCGGCAAAGCGCCTCCAGTTCGACGTGGGCGGGATTTAGTCCCCGTACCTCCACGGGTGACAAGCAATGCCATCCCGACGCCCCGTTTGCCGGCATGCATGCGGGGCGTTTCCATGACCGCTGGAGCCGCCCGAAGACGCTGCGCGTCACGCCGGCTATGGCTGCTGGCGTTGCAGACAAGCTTTGGGAAATCGGCGATATTGTCGCGCTGATTGAGGCTAAAGAGGCGGAGAAACCTCTGGTTCGCGGTCCGTAAAAAAACGGAGAGAGAATTGAAATACGAATGGGCTGACAATCCCCACTTGATTCTTCCAATTACAGCCTGTTTCGTGGTGCTGGTGCCAAGTTTCGCAGCCGTGTTTATCTCACTTCTGAGCATAATTGTGCGGACCAATTTGTTCGGCCCAATAGATGAGAAAAACCTCCCTTGGAGCGAACGTCTCGGGCGGCGTAATGCAAGACTGTACGCTGAGTTCTTCTCACCCCGCTTCCGGACGGCGCGCCGGGTCATGACGTATGGTGTTATCTGCTATCTCTGCGCGTTCGGCGCGGCCTTTCTCATTGTGACGGTCTTCGGCCACCCGTCCTGATCGCCAATTTCAAACTGACCCACTGCCGGAAAGCGCTACGCGCGCTTCCTGGAATTGCTCTGGCCGGAAGCCATCTTGCGCCCGCTGTGTTCGGCGAGCCCGATGCCGCCCAGGACGAGAACCAGCGCCAGCGCCTGATAGAGCTGGAACGTCTCACCGACAATCAGCACCGAAAGCAGCGTACCGAAGATCGGCACCAGATTGATGAACAGGCCGGCGCGGTTGGCGCCGATCAGCTCGTTGCCCCTGATATAGGTTATCTGCGAGATGACCGAAGCGCCGATCGCCGTATAGACGATGACGGCCCAGCCGCGCGCATCGGGCACGATCACCTTGCCGGCGGCGGCCTCCCACAGGAAGAAGGGCAGCGAGGTGATAAGTGCTGCGAACGACATGGCCAGCATCAGGCTCTGCCAGCGTATCGCCGGCTTCAGCCGCAGCCCGACCGAATAGCCGCTGTAGAGAACGACCGCGACCAGCATGATGGCGTCGCCGAAATTGAGCTCCAGCGTCAGCAGCCGGCGCGGATCGCCATGGCTGGCCGTCAGGATGACGCCGAAGATGGTCAGCGCCACGCCGGCGATCTGCGCCCAGTTCACGCGCAGGCGGAAGAAAACGAAATTGGCTGTCATGATCAGGATCGGCATCGCCGCCTGTTCGATCGAGACGTTGATCGCCGTGGTGTAGTTGAGCGCGGTGTAGAAGATGGTGTTGAACAGAGTGAAGCCGCTGGCGCCCAGCGCCGCCAGCACGAACCAGTGCCTGCGCACGACAGGCCAATCCTCCTGGATCGTGCGCCAGCCGATCGGCAGCAGGATCGCCACGGCCAGCATCCAGCGCAGGAAGACCAGCGTCATCGGCGAGACGTGGTCGACCGCCAGCTTGCCGGCCACCGAATTGCCGCCCCACAGCAAGGTGGTGAGCAGCAGGAATATGTAGGCGCTTCGATGCATCGCGGGCTTCCGGCCGCGGGAATGGGCCGCGGTGTTTGCCGGCCTATTGCCCCCGTCAGCCCAAGTAAATGATGTCAAAGCCGGAAATTGTTGTGCCTCAGGGCATTTTTGGCGGCAAAGAAAGGTCGCACTCGCGAGGTCTTGACGCTATAGAGGCCTGTCGTTTCGAACCATATCCAAGCCGCGCGGCGGCGTCTCAAGGGAAAAGAAACATGGCCAATGTGGTGGTCGTCGGCTCGCAGTGGGGCGACGAAGGCAAGGGCAAGATCGTCGACTGGCTGTCGGAGCGCGCCGATGTGGTGGTGCGTTTCCAGGGCGGCCACAATGCCGGCCACACGCTGGTCGTCGACGGTAAGGTCTACAAGCTGTCGCTGTTGCCTTCGGGTGTCGTGCGGGAAGGCAAGCTGTCCATCATCGGCAATGGCGTGGTCTTCGATCCGCATGCTTTCGTCGCCGAAGTGGAGAAACTGAAAGGCCAAGGCGTGGAAGTAACGCCGGATCGCCTGAAAATAGCCGAAAACACGGCGCTTATCCTGTCGGTACACCGGGAGCTGGACGGATTCCGCGAGGATGCCGCTTCGAATTCCGGAACGAAGATTGGGACGACCCGACGCGGTATCGGCCCCGCCTACGAGGACAAGGTGGGCCGGCGCGCCGTTCGGGTGATGGATCTGGCGGATTTGGAAACTTTGCCCCTGAAGGTCGACAGGCTGCTGACGCACCACAATGCGCTGCGTCGCGGGCTCGGCCATGCCGAAGTCACGCATGACGCGATCATGCAGGAATTGACCTCGGTCGCGAACAACATCCTGCCCTATATGGACCGCGTCTGGAAGGTGCTCGACGACAAGCGCCGTGCCGGCGAGCGCATCCTGTTCGAGGGCGCGCAAGGCACGCTACTCGACATCGACCACGGCACCTATCCGTTCGTCACCTCGTCCAACACGGTCGCCGGCCAGGCCGCAGCCGGCTCCGGCGTTGGCCCGGGCGCCATCGGCTATGTTCTCGGCATCACAAAGGCCTACACCACGCGTGTCGGCGAAGGTCCGTTCCCGACCGAGCAGAAGAACGAGATCGGCGAGTTCCTCGGCACACGCGGCCATGAATTTGGTGTCGTCACCGGGCGCAAGCGCCGCTGCGGCTGGTTCGACGCGGTGCTGGTGCGCCAGGCGGTCGCCGTCAACGGCATCAAGGGCATCGCGCTGACCAAGCTCGACGTGCTCGACGGGCTGGACGAGATCAAGGTCTGTACCGGTTACAGGCTCGACGGCGAGACGATCGACTATTTGCCGGCAAGCCAGGGCGCGCAGGCCCGCGTCGAACCCATCTATGAGACGCTGGATGGCTGGAAAGGCACCACCGCCGGCGCACGCAGCTGGAACGATCTCCCGGCCCAGGCCGTCAAATATGTCCGATACATCGAGGAGCTGATCGGCGCGCCGGTCGCACTCCTCTCCACCAGCCCGGAACGGGACGACACGATACTTGTGACCGATCCGTTTCAAGACTAGTTTCTGAAGCCTTTCCGGGCATCGCGGCTGATTTGCGGGGGCCGGCGCGGAGGCAAAATACAGGTCGACTGAAGCATGGCAGATTTCGTTGCTGTTCTGAAAAACGCATTCGAGAAGCATGGCGACGAGACGCCCGAGAAGCGTACGCGCATCTATAACAGCGTTCGCGCCATGCTGGCGAAGAAGCTTGCGGACTATTCGCCGCCGCTGGCTCCCGAGGCCATAGACAAGCAGAAACGCTCGCTGGACGACGCCATTGCCGGCGTCGAGCGGGACTATGCCAAGAGTGTGCCGGAAACGGATCCGCTCGCGGAACTGGAACACATCTTTTCCTCCATCGACCGAAACAAGAACCAGCCGAGCCACGTCAAGCAGCCGGCCAAGGCGGAATCGGTTCCCGCTCCTTCTCCGTATCGGCCCGCCCCTGCCGCAGCCAGCCCGGAGCCGTACAAACCGGCGCAGCCCGTGGCGAATCCCGAGCCCTACCGGCCTGCTCCAACCGCCAAGGCCGAGCCAGGGTGGCAAAGGCCGACGCCGGTGCAGCCCGCTCCGGAGTTTTCGGAAAAGACCTTGCCGGGGATGGACGCGGATCGGGACGATGACCGGGACGATGTCTTTGCCGATGACGAAGCGCCGGCAGGCGCCGACACTTTCGAGCGTTTGCGCCCGGCCGAACGCAAGCGCAGCTATGGCGGGTTGATCGCCGCCGTCGTCGCATTGCTGGTTATTGCCGGCGGCGGTTACGGCATCTGGCTGAACAAGGATGCCTTCGGCAAGATGCTGGGCCTGGGCGGCAGCAAGGTTGTTGCCAAGACCGAACCGGTGAAAACGACGCCGGCCAAGCCGGCGACCGATGCCGCGGCCACGCCACCGGCGCCCGCGACCGGCGCCGAAGGCCCGAAATTCACGCAGCGGCTGACGCCTGAAGGCGGCGAAACCGACCCCGGCCCGGCAGGCGGGCAGAGCGGCATAGGCGAGGGCGAGTCCGTCGCCGCGCTGACGACGCCGCCAACGGCAACGAATGCGCCGGCCACGGCAGCGCCGGCGGTTCCCGCTCCGGCTGCCAATACGCCGGCTGCCGGTACGCCTGCGCCAGCCGCGACCACGCCCGCGGCGGGCACACCGTCCGCGACACCACCCGCCAACGGGACCGCGGCCCCGGCCCCGGCCAGTGCGGCCGCCGCCACACCGCCGCCCGCGCCGGCAGGCGCAACGCCGCCCGCGACGGCACCGGCAAGCGCCGCGCCGGCGGCACCGGCAAGCGCCGCGCCGGCGGCACCGGCAAGCGCCGCGCCGGCGGCACCGGCCGCGGCGCAAACCTCGGTTCCGGTCGGCCAGAAGGCGATCTTCTATGAGGAGCGCACCAGCACTGCCCAGGGTTCGGCCGAGCCCGGCAGCATCGTCTGGTCGCTGGTGCAGGAATCGCCCGGCGGCGACCTGCCGCCAGAGCCGGCGATCCGTGCCGAGGCGACCATTCCCGGCAAGGACATCCAGTTGCGCATGACCATCCGCCGCAACACCGACAAGACCCTGCCGGCCAGCCACATCATCGAGATGATCTTCCTGACGCCCGACGGCTTCGAGGGCGGCGGCGTCGACAACATATTGCGCGTCGCCATGAAGAGTTCGGAACAGGATGCGGGCAGCCCACTGATCGGCATCCCGGCCAAGATCGCCGACGGCTTCTTCCTCGTCGCGCTCAACGACACCAAGGCCGACGAAGACGCCAACATGACTCTCTTGCGCGGCCAGGACTGGATCGACGTGCCGGTGGTCTACAAGACCGGGCGGCGGGCATTGCTGACCATGGAAAAGGGCCTTCCTGGCGAGAAGGTGTTCGACGAGGCGATCAAGGCCTGGCAGGCCAAGACGGCCGGCTGAGAAGGCGCAACGGTCGCCTTCGTTCAGAAACCCTGGAACAGCATGTCGAGTGCGGCGACGATATCGTCGTGATGCTTTGTCAGGTTCAGCCGACTTTCACCCAATTCGCTTGCCGGGACGGTAGCAATCAGGTGTGTCGCCATAACCAGCTTCCGGCCGTTGATGTCGAAGATCGGATGAAGCTTTCGCATCGGCGGCGGCACCGTTGCGACCGGCAGTAGCGGGATGACTACCCGCGTCTTGAAATTGTCGAGCAGGTCGGATTGGACGTCGAGCAAATAGTTGCCTTCGACGCGACCGGCGAAGACATCATAGCGCGGCATCAGAACTGCCGGTACTCTTCCAACGGGATGCCGTTTTTGTCGATGTAGTCGTTCCACGCATCTATCGTGGGGCGGTTCTCAAGCTTCCACAGCCTCGTTTTCTCGGCCGCCACCGCTTCCGCGATGCCGGCCTCCGCAGCGCGCGAGACGTTCACATCAAGCCCCTTGGCTTCCCTCATGAGGTTCGAGTCGATCGACAGATTTGCTGGCTGACGGACCGCATTCAAGGCAATCTTACGCATGGTGGCCTCCGCAACATGCGCATAATATATGCGCATTCCGATATGGAGGCAATCAAATCAAGCTGCCTCGACTGTGGCGGACCTACCCTTCCATCTCTTCCCGCAGCATCTCAAGCTCCAGCCATTCTTCCTCGAGTGCCGCCAGCGTCGCGCGCTCCTTGTCGAGGGCGGCAATGGTCTTCTGGAACGATGCCGGATCGCGCTCGTAATAGGCGGGATCGGCGATGTTGTTCTCCAGCCGCGAGATCGACGCGGTCACCGCCTCGATCTTCTTGGGCAAAGAGTCCAACGCGAACTTCTGCTTGAACGACAGTTTCTTAGCCGGCCCTTTTGGCGTTGCCGGCTCGCTCTTGCCTGGTGCCGGCGCATCGCCGGCTTCTGCCTTGGCGCGCGCCTTGCGGTCGTCGAGCCTGGTGCCGCCGCGCTGCGCCAGCATATCTGAATAGCCGCCGGCATATTCGACCCAGTGGCCGCCGCCATGCGGCGCAATGATGCTGGTCACCGTACGATCAAGGAAATCGCGGTCGTGGCTGACCAGGATGACGGTGCCGGCAAAACCGGCAACCAGTTCCTGCAGCAATTCCAGCGTCTCCATATCGAGATCGTTGGTCGGCTCATCGAGCACCAGCAGGTTCGCCGGCCGCGCCAGCACGCGCGCCAGGATCAGCCGCGCCCGCTCGCCGCCGGACAATTCGCGCACCGGCGTGCGTGCCTGTTCCGGCTTGAACAGAAAATCCTTCATGTAGGAGACGACATGGCGCTGCTCGCCATTGATGACGAGGTTTTCGCCGCGCCCGTCAGTCAGATACTGTGCCAATGTCTCCTGCGGATCGACTGCCTCGCGCTTCTGGTCGAGCGTGGCGATTTCCAGATTGGTGCCGAGCCGTACCGATCCGGCGTCCGGCGCCAACTCGCCGGTCAGCATCTTCAGAAGCGTCGTCTTGCCGGCGCCGTTCGGCCCGACAAGGCCGACGCGGTCGCCGCGCTGGATACGGGTCGAGAATCCCTTGACGACGGTGAGGTCGCCAAAGCCCTTCTCGATGTTCTTGGCTTCGATCACCAGCTTGCCGGATTCGGCGGCGTCGCTTGCCACCAAGGTCGCGGAGCCCTCGGCACCGCGATGGCCGCGAAAGCGCTGGCGCATGGTCTGCAGCTCGCCGAGGCGTCGCATGTTCCGCTTGCGCCGCGCCGTCACGCCATAGCGCAACCAATGCTCCTCGCGCACGATCTGGCGGCCGAGCTTGTGCTGTTCGCGCTCTTCCTCTTCCAGAACCAGGTCGCGCCATTCCTCGAAATGGCCAAAGCCCTTGTCCAGCCTGCGGGTCTGGCCACGGTCGAGCCAGACAGTGGCGCGCGACACGCGTTCGAGGAAGCGGCGGTCGTGCGAGATCACGATGAGCGCCGAGGAAGTCCGGACGAGCTCTTCTTCCAGCCATTCGATTACCGACAGATCGAGATGGTTAGTCGGCTCATCAAGAAGCAGGATGTCGGGCTCGGGCGCCATGACACGGGCAAGCGCGGCGCGCCTGGCCTCGCCGCCGGACAGGTCGCCCGGCCGCTCCTCGCCCGACAGGCCGAGATGCTCCATCAGATAGCTGGCGCGATAGGGATCGTCGGCCGGCCCGAGTCCGGCCTCGACATAGGCCCGCACATTGGCGAAGCCGTCCATGTCGGGCATCTGCGGCAGATAGCGCACAGTCGCCGAGGGCTGGCGGAACACCTCGCCATCCTGCGGTTCGATCAGGCCGGCGGCGATCTTGAGCAGCGTCGACTTGCCGGACCCGTTGCGGCCGACCAGCGCGATCTTGTCGCCGGCCGACGCGGTCAAGGCGGCGCCGTCGAGCAGTGGCGTGCCGCCAAAAGTCAGTCTTATCCCGTCGAGATTGAGAAGAGGCGGGGCCATGTCAGCTTTCGGGCAATGGATAGGGATGGGCGAGCAGCAGTGCGCGGCCATGGCCCAGCGCGATGTCGAGGCGGCCCTTGACCTCGTTGGAAATGGTCAGCGACGAACCGAAAGCCACCTCGACCTTGTCGAGCGGCCATTTGGCGCCGGTTACGGTCAGGCCGGAGAGTTCGGAAAAGCCGAGTATCGAAAACAGCGTGCCGTCGGCATAATCGAAGCCGGCCCTGCCGAGCAGCAAGGGGACAGCTTCCTGGGCGCCGCTGGTCAGAAGCACATCCGTTCCGGCTTCGGCCAGCCGCAGACCAAGCGCCAAGTGCAGGAAGGCGTGGTCGGCGCGCTTGCCGCCGAAGGCGCCCGCCAGCACAAGACGAGTCGCCCCGCGCTCGAGCGCTGCCGCGATCGCCAGTTCGCCGTCGGTCTTGTCCTTTTCCGCCGGGAAGGTTTGCCGGGGCACGGCGGCGAGAACTTCCGGCAGATCGGCCGGCACGGAATCGAAATCACCCACCCACAGTTCCGGGACAAGGCCCAGCATCGGTGCATGGCCGATGCCGGCGTCCGCGGCGATGACGCGCGAGCCTTCGACCTGGCGGTCGAGCCGGGGCGTGCGGATGAGATCGCCGCCAAGCAGGATGGTGAATGTGCTCATATCCTGTCGCCCTTACCAGCCCGGCACGGGAAACGGAAGGCGGCAAACTCCCACTTGCGCGTCCCATCGGCCGGGCCTATGTGTCGAAACGCTCTAACGGGGTGCCGGACGCGACTTTCGCGGGCCGGCTGAGAGGTAGTCTCGCCAACCCGCTGAACCTGATCCGGTTTGTACCGGCGGAGGGATTAGACGTTTCGGACAATCCGACGCCTCAATTCCTTTCAACGCAAACGAAGGAGGCGCCGATGCGCACGCTTTTAAATTCTCTCGTCGCAGCCGTGGTAGTGACCCTGTCAGGGCCGGCTTTGGCCAAGGACAAGCTTACCGTTTATACCTATGAGAGCTTCACCGCCGACTGGGGTCCAGGCCCGGTGGTAAAGAAGGAATTCGAGGCCGAATGTGGCTGCGATGTCGAATTCGTCTCGGTCGCCGACGGCGTGGCGCTGCTCAACCGTGTCAAGCTCGAAGGCGCAGCGACCAAGGCCGACATCGTGCTTGGCCTCGACACCAATCTCACCGCCGATGCCAAGGCGTCGGGCCTGTTCGCGCCTCATGGCACGGTGAGCGATGTCAATGTGCCGGGCGGCTGGAGCGACGATACTTTCGTCCCCTTCGACTACGGCTATTTCGCCGTCGTCTATGATACCGAGAAGCTCAAGACGCCGCCGAAAAGCCTGAAGGACCTGGTCGAGGGCAGTGCCAATGACAAGATCGTCATCGAGGACCCGCGCACTTCGACGCCGGGCCTCGGCCTGCTGTTGTGGGTGAAGTCGGTCTATGGCGACAAGGCACCGGAAGCCTGGGCCAAGCTCAAGGCCAAGGTGCTGACCGTGACGCCGGGCTGGAGCGAGGCCTACGGCCTGTTTACCAAGGGCGAGGCGCCGATGGTGCTGTCCTACACCACCTCGCCGGCCTACCACATGGTCGCCGAAAACACCGAGCGCTACCAGGCGGCATCCTTCGAAGAGGGCGAGTACCTGCAGATCGAGGTTGCCGGCATCACCACCACGGGGGCCAAGAACCCGCTGGCGGCCAAGTTCATGGCTTTCATGACCGGGCCGAAATTCCAGGACGCCATCCCGGAGACCAATTGGATGTTCCCGGCCGGCAAGACCGACAAGCCGCTCAACCCCGCCTTCGACAAACTGGTCAAGCCGACCAAGACCTTGCTGTTCAGCCCCGAGGAGGTCGCCGCCAACCGCAAGGCCTGGGTGGACGAATGGCTGGCGGTGATGAGCAAGTAGGTTTTGTGGGCTAATCTCGTGAGATGACCGCTCTACGGCGCCCCCCTCTGTCCTGCCGGACATCTCCCCCACGAGGGGGGCGCCAAGGAACACAATGTTTCCCAAGTCGATCGTTGGTTCTCAGTGCAACGCGCATCTGATCCCCGCATCACCGCCGGCATCACCGCGCTCGCGGCAACCACACTGCTGATCGGCGGCGCTTTTGCCGGCCTTATCATCGAAGGCGCCCACGATTTTTCCGGCGCCTGGGCCGCCTTCGATCCTTACCTCTTCCGTGTCGTGCGCTTCACGCTCTGGCAGGCGGCCCTGTCGACACTGCTCTCGGTCGGGCCTGCCCTGTTCGTGGCGCGGGCGCTGTCGCGGCATCCACGTTTCCCAGGCCGCGCCTTCATCCTGCGGCTCTTCGCCGTGCCGCTGGCGCTGCCGGCGATCGTCGCGGCGCTCGGCGTCCTGGCGCTGTATGGCCGCGCCGGCTATTTCGCCGGCCTGTTCAACTGGGTTGGCGGCCGGGACTGGCCGGGCATCTATGGCCTGTCCGGCATTCTCGTTGCCCATGTCTTCTTCAACCTGCCGCTGGCCACTCGCCTGCTCCTCGAGGCGCTGCAAACCATTCCCTCGGACCAGTGGCGGCTGGCGAGCCAACTCGGCATGGGAGCGCGGCCGGCATTCCGGCTGATCGAATGGCCGACGCTGCGCGCCGCCTTGCCCGGCGTCGCCGGACTTGTCTTCATGCTCTGCATCACATCCTTCACCATCGTGCTGACGCTTGGCGGCGGGCCGGCCGCGACGACGCTGGAGGTCGGCATCTATCAGGCATTGCGCTTCGATTTCGATCCCGCGCGGGCTGTCGCGCTGACATTGCTGCAGATCGGCTTGACCTTCATCGTGGTGCTGGCGCTGACCCGGCTCGGCGCCAATGTCGTCGGCGACACCAACCTGCCGGTCGCGCCGCGCCGCTATCTCTCGGTCAACAGGACCGAGGCCTCGCTGAACGCTATCCTCATCGTGTTGGCTTCGCTCTTCGTTGCCGGGCCGATGGCGGCGACCGTGGCGGCCGGATTGGGCGCCGATCTCGGCCGGCTGGCCGGCGAGGCCACTGTCCGGCAGGCGACACTGACCAGTGCCGTGCTCGCTTTCCTGTCGGCGCTGCTTTCGGTGATGCTTTCGCTGGCCCTGACCATGGCGCGCCGGGCGCTGGCGCTGAACCGCCGCTCCGGCCCAAGGACACTGCTCGAACATGCCACCGATACCGGCGCCGGCTTTGTGCTGGTCGTGCCGCCGATCGTCATCGGCGCCGGCTGGTTCCTTCTGTTGCGCCATGTCGGCGATGTCTTTGCCATCGCCCCGCTCATGGTCGTCACCGTCAACGCCGTCATGGCGATGCCTTTCGCGTTGCGCGCCATCCGTCCCGCCTATGACGCGGCAAGCGAGCGTCACGAACGGCTCTGCGCGCAGCTCGGCATTTCCGGCTGGGCAAGACTGCGGCTGGTCGACTGGCCGTCGCTGCGGCGGCCGCTCGCCACCGCCTTTGCGTTCGCCATGGCGCTGTCGCTTGGCGATCTCGGCGTCATCGCCCTGTTCGGCAGTGATTCCGTTCAGACCTTGCCCTACCTTCTCCTGGCTCGCATGGGCAGCTACCGCACGCAGGACGCCGCCGGCCTGGCACTGCTACTCGGCCTTGTCTGCCTGGCACTGGTGCTGGCAGCGGACCGGCTGGGAAAGGGGATGGCCCGCGATGTTTGACAGGGCTGCTGACGGCAAGGGGGTTACGGTGCGGCTGGACAAGGTCTCGTTCAGTTATGGCGAGGCATTGTTCGCCTTCGATGTCGAGTTCACGGCTGCGCAAATCACCGCCATCATGGGGCCGAGCGGTTCGGGAAAGTCGACGCTGCTCAATCTGGTGGCCGGGTTCGAGACGCCGAGATCCGGGCGCCTGCTGATCGGCGGGGCCGATGTCGGCGGCGAGCCGCCGGCCGTGCGGCCGGTGTCGATGGTGTTCCAGGAGAACAATCTTTTCGCGCATCTTTCCGTCGAGCAGAATGTCGGGCTCGGCCGTTCGCCATCGTTGCGACTGACCGATGCCGACCACGCCGATATCGCGGAGGCGCTTGGGCGCACCGGCCTTGCCGGCAAGGAGAAGCGGCTGCCGCGTGAACTTTCGGGCGGTGAGCGCCAGCGCGTCGCCCTGGCTCGCGTGCTGGTGCGTGACCGCCCGGTGCTGTTGCTCGACGAACCCTTCGCCTCGCTCGGACCCGCGTTGCGCGACGACATGCTCGACCTGGTTGCCAGCCTCCATGCCGAGCGTGGCATGACGGTGCTGTTCGTCACGCACCAGCCGCAGGATGCCCGCCGGATCGGCCAGAAGGTGGTGTTTCTGGACAATGGCGCCGTCGCCGCCACAGGCACCTCCGACGATTTCTTTGCAGGGGCTGGTCCGGAGGCGTTCCGGCGCTACATCGGTGCGGCTGCCGGGGATGCCTTATCACGAGATATTGCCCGGAAGCGGACATAATTTACGCTCAAACCGGCCCGAGGCGATGTGGCGCTTGCTTGCCATGACTGGAGTAGTGTGGCTAGGTCCGCTCGATACCGGTCCGGCACAGGCCGTGATTTGCCTACAGCATCTGCTGCCCGCCCCGAGCGCGCGACCGACGCTGTAGCAGTTTGTTTTGCGCATGACACGGTCCGTTGGCCATGCGCAAGGACCTGAAAGGAAGCCATTCTGGCGATCGGCGCTGACAGGCTACGAATGAATCCGCTGGCGCGCTTTCTCGCGCTCGCCGGCTTTGCCGTGGCGCTGGCAAGCTGCCAGATGTTTACGCCTCCGGAAGTCCAGGAATCCGGCTTCCAGCCATCCGACAAGCCGATCACGGTGGACAATGTCGCCGCCAACAACAAGCTTGCCGAACTCGCCAAGGCGCAGCATCCGCGTATCCTGGCGACCTATGGTGGCGAGTATTCCGATCCCAAGCTCGAGCGCATGGTCGCCAAGGTGGTCGGCAATCTGACCGTGGTGTCGGCTAACCCGACCCAGACCTATCGCATCACCATCCTCAATTCGCCCAACGTCAACGCTTTCGCACTGCCGGGCGGCTATCTCTACATCACGCGCGGCCTGTTGGCGCTGGCCAATGATTCGTCCGAGCTCGCCGCCGTCATCGCGCATGAAATGGGACACGTCACCGCCAATCACGGCCTGCAACGCCAGCAGCTGGAGGCCGAGGAAGGCCTTGCGACCAAGGTCGTTTCCGATGTGCTCGGCGACAGCCCGACCGCCAAGGCAGCACTGATCCGCGGCAAGCTCAGGCTGGCGCAGTTCTCGCGCAACCAGGAACTGGAGGCTGACGCCATTGGCATCAAGTCGATCGGCGAAGCCGGCTACGATCCCTATGCCGCCGGCCGCTTCCTGCAGTCGATGTCGGCCTACACCGATTTCCGTTCGATCAGCGGTGCCACGGACGCCAGCCTCGACTTCCTGGCCACGCATCCCAGCACGCCGCAACGCATCGATCTGGCACAGCGCCACGCCCGCCAATTCGGCGCGCCCGGTTTCGGCACGCGCGATCGCGATTCCTTCCTCGCCGGCATAGACGGCCTGCTTTATGGCGACACGCCGGAAGAGGGCTATGTGCGCGGCGAAACCTTCCTGCATCCGGGTCTCGGCGTGTCGTTCACGGTGCCGGACGGTTTCATCATCGACAATTCGGCGGCAGCGGTGACGGCAACGGGTCCGGGCGACATAGCGATCCGCTTCGACGGCGTTTCGATCGACAAGAACCGCGCCTTGACCGACTATATCAGAAGCGGCTGGGTGGCCGGCCTCGACGACAGCACCGTCAAGCAGGAAACCATCAACGGCAATGAGGCCGCGACCGCGCATGCCGGCGCCGAAGGCTGGCAGTTCGACATCGCGGTGATCCGTGCCGGCGGCCAGGTCTACCGACTGCTGACCGCGGCCCCCTCGGCCAGCGCGTCGCTGGAAACGGTGGCGCGCTCGGTCAGTGGCTCTTTCCACATCCTCAGTCCCGCCGAAAAAGCGGCCCTGAAGCCACTGCATATCCGTGTGCTTACGGTGCAGCCAGGACAGACCATGGGTTCGCTTGCCGCGCAGATGGTGGGCGTCGACCGCAAGCTCGACCTGTTCCGCGTGCTCAACGCGCTGTCGCCGGGGGCCGCGGTTTCGGCCGGCGACAAGGTCAAGATCGTCACCGACAAGTAAGCGCCGTTGCGCGAGATCAGGCGGCAGTCGCCATGAATTCCGGGTTCTGCTTCACCAGCGCGACCTTGAGCTTTTCCAGGGCGCGGGCTTCGATCTGGCGGACGCGTTCCTTGGAAATGCCGAGCGTCTCGCCGAGTGCCTCGAGCGTGGCGCCCTCGTCGGTAAGCCGGCGTTCCTCGATGATGCGGAGTTCGCGGGCGTTGAGCGCTTGAAGCGCCTCCTTCAGCCAGAGCGCGCGGCGCGCGATATCGATCTTGTCGCCGACAATCTCGTCGGGCAAGGGATCGTCCGAGACCAGGAAGTCCATCCGCTCGGTCGCACCCGCATCGTCGGCAAGCGGCACGTTGAGCGAGGAATCGGGCGCCGACAGGCGCGAATCCATCAACGCCACATCAGCTTCGGAAACGCCGAGCGCAACCGACACCTCGCGGTAGAGGGTTGTGTTGGAGAGTGGTTCGGCGCCGTTCGCGAGACGGGCGCGCAACCGCCTCAGATTGAAAAACAGGGCCTTTTGCGCCGAACTAGTGCCGCCGCGCACGATCGACCAGTTGCGCAGGATGTAGTCCTGCATCGAAGCGCGAATCCACCACGTCGCATAGGTCGAAAACCGCACCTCGCGCTCGGGCTCGAAGCGAGCCGCGGCCTCGAGCAGACCGACATGGCCTTCCTGGATCAGGTCGCCGAGAGGCAGGCCGTAGTGACGGAATTTCGAGGCCATGGAAATGACCAGCCGCATATGGGCAACGGTGATGCTGTGCAACGCATTCTGATCGTTGTCCTGTTTCCAGAGCAGTGCAAGCCGATGCTCCTCGTCGCGCTCAAGGTAAGGCGCCCTCATTGCCGCGCGGACCATGACCCGACCTGCCGTGTCTTCCATCATAAGGCGCTCCTTGGCTCAGGCGTGCGAATGACAAACTGGCAAGAACCGGCTTGAAATGACGGCGTCGTGCCCTAGAACAGCCAAAACTGCCATGCGCGGGAAAGGTTCCGCTGGAGCAGGCAAGCGAGCGATGACGTCCGGGCAATTTCGGCACGGCTGCCCGGACTTCCGATGCTGCAAAGAAATTTCTTTTGGAGTATTTGATTTTCAGAACTGAGCCTTTTTGAAATTTCGTTCCTTATTTTTTCGATCCGCATCTGTCATTTTCCAGCCCTCACAACATGCCTGACATCAGGCCAAGGACGGGATCACAGAAAAATGAAATGGCTCAAGTCGCTCATTATCGCCGGAACGCTGCAGGCCCTGGCGGTCACATCGGGCCATGCCGGCGCCAATCTCGACCAGATCAAGCAGGCTGGCGTCATCAAGGTCGGCACGGAAGGCACTTACGCTCCCTTCACCTATCATGATGCATCCGGAGCGCTCGTCGGCTTCGACGTCGAAATCGCCAAGGCGATCGCCGAAAAGCTCGGCGTCAAGGCGGAGTTCCTCGAGGGCAAGTGGGACGGCCTGATCGCCGGCCTCGACGTCAAGCGATATGATGCCGTCATCAACGAAGTCGGCATCACCGATGCCCGCAAGGCCAAGTACGCTTTCTCCGATCCCTACATCGCCTCCAAGGCGGTGCTGATCGTGCGCGGCGACAACACCGACATCAAGACCTTCGCAGATCTCAAGGGCAAGAAGGCGGCGCAGTCGCTGACCTCCAATTTCGGCAAGCTGGCCGAATCGAATGGCGCCGAACTGGTCGGCACGGATGGCTTCGACCAGTCGATCCAGCTGCTTTTGACCGGCCGCGCCGACGCCACCATCAATGACAGCCTGTCGTTCCTCGACTTCAAGAAGCACAAGCCCGACGCCAATGTGAAGATCGCCGCCCAGGAAGAGAATGCCGATTACTCCGGCGTCATCGTGCGCAAGGGCGATCCGGAGCTGGTCGCGGCCATCAACAAGGCCCTTGCCGACATCAAGGCCGACGGCACCTACCAGAAGATCGCCGACACCTATTTCGGCCAGGACGTCTCGAAGTAATCATAAAGCGGGGCGGGTAGCCGCCCTGCAGCCCATCCAGCGGCGAGCCGTCTTTGACGGCTCGCCGCTTTTGTCGTGATATGGCTGACGCATTCGCGCTTCGATGACGCTGCCCGTCCATTCCGGAGGATATTTCGTGCCGTACTGGCTGCAACTGATGCTGGAGTCGCTGCCCTCGCTGCTGTGGGCAGCGTTGATCTTCACCGTGCCGCTGACGCTGCTTTCCTTCGTGCTCGGCCTGACGGTGGGGCTGGGCGCGGCGCTCGGCCGGCTGTTCGGGCCGAAGCCGCTTGTGGCGCTCGTGCGCTTCTATGTCTGGATCTTCCGCGGCACGCCTCTCCTAGTGCAGCTGTTCCTGATCTTCTATGGCCTGCCGTCGGTCGGCATCCTGCTCGATGCCTTTACCGCGGCGCTGATCGGCTTCACGCTCAACATCGGCGCCTACACGTCGGAAATCATCCGCGCGGCGATCGGCTCGGTGCCGAAAGGCCAGTGGGAGGCCGCCTATTCGATCGGCATGACCTGGAGCCAGGCGATGCGGCGCACCATCCTGCCGCAAGCCGGCCGGGTGGCGGTGCCGCCGCTCTCCAACACCTTCATCTCGCTGGTCAAGGACACGTCGCTGGCCGCCGCCATCACCGTGCCGGAGATGTTCCAGGCGGCGCAGCGTATTGTCGCCACCACCTATGAGCCACTCATCCTCTATGTCGAGGCGGCGATCCTCTATCTGGCGATGAGTTCGGTGCTGTCGGCCTTGCAGACGCGGCTGGAGGAGCGGCTCAACCGCTATGGCGGCTTCCTGGAGGCACGCTCATGATCGGCCTCGCCAACATCGAAAAACGCTTTGGCGACAATCTTGTGCTGAAGGGGGTGACGGTCGCCATCGCCGAGGGCAGCGTCACCGCGCTGGTCGGTCCTTCGGGCGGGGGAAAAAGCACGCTGCTGCGCTGCATCAACCTCTTGGAGATCCCGACCTCGGGCACGGTGCGGATCGGCGACGAGACGCTCGAGTTCCGCCCGGGTGGCAAGGTGCCGGCGGCGGACATAAGGCGCCTGCGCCTGCAGACCGGCATGGTGTTCCAGAATTTTCAGCTGTTTCCGCATCGCTCCGCCATCGAGAATGTCATGGAAGGCTTGGTTACGGTGCTCAAATGGTCGCCCCAGCAGGCACATGAGCGGGCGGCCGCGCTGCTGGAGAAGGTCGGCATGGCGCACAAGGCCGACGCCTGGCCGGCGACGCTGTCAGGTGGCCAGCAGCAGCGCGTGGCGATCGCGCGGGCTCTCGCCCCGTCGCCGAAAGTGCTGCTGTGCGACGAGCCGACCTCGGCGCTCGACCCCGAACTGGCGCAGGAAGTTGTCGACGTGCTTGGCCAACTCGCCAGCGAAGGCACGACCATGGTGATTGCGACGCATGATTTGCGCCTCGCCTCCAAGATCGCCCAGGAAGCGGTGTTCCTCGACGCCGGCGTCGTGGTCGAGCAGGGACCGTCCGCCACGCTGTTCGGCAATCCGGAGCGCGAACGGACCAAGCGGTTCATCGCCACGCTGAAGCAGGAGGCGGCGGAGAAGGGCGGTGGCGCATAAGCGCGGTATCCGCAGCAATCCCAAAGACAAAAAACCCGGCGCGAGTGAACTGACCCCCGAAAGTTGGACGCAACCTTCGGGGGTTTTGCATGTCCAGATTCAGCGAGCTTGAGAAGCGCTCG
>NZ_JAIUGQ010000021.1:0-105072 GCF_020164715.1 Mesorhizobium sp. ESP7-2 | reverse complement strand
CTCCCAGCATGCATGTTGAATCAGAACTGCGATGATTTGGGAATCCCACGACTCTTATAAATCTCATCCCGCTCTAGCTTTCGTGTGTTTTTAGCCATCTCAGCACGAGCGCTTCCTCCTCATCGAGACCGTTTATGGACCGCTTGCGCTTGCTGGCTTCCGCCATTTCGGCAAGCAGCTGTCCCTGCGACCAGACCTCGAAAACCTGCGGGTGGATATAGCATTTGCGGCAGACCGCACGCGTATTGCCCAGCCGTGCGGCCACCTTGTCGATGACGTCGTTCATGACCCGCTTTTGCCGTGCTTGGCTTTCAGGCAGTTCGGTCTGCGCAAACAGCGACGCGGCGTGGATGGTGCCGCCCCATGTGCGAAAATGCTTCGAACTGAACGCGTCGCCGGCGGCGTCCCGGATGTAGCGGTTGACGTCGTCGGAGCGGACCGGGCGTCTATCGTCTCCCTCGTCGAGATACTGGAACAGTTTCTGGCCCGGCAGGTCCTGCGCGCCCCGAACGATCCCGGCGATGCGGCGGTCGATCAGCTTCAATCTCCATTCCTTGCCGGACTTGCCCTTGAAGGCGAAGCGCAGGCTCGACCCCTTGATGTCGACATGCCGGTCCCGCAATGTCGTCAGGCCGAAGCTCTTGTTGTCGCGTGCATAGGCCGCGTTGCCGACGCGGATCATCGTGTTGTCGAGCAGCCAGACCACTGCGGCGACCACGCGTTCGAGCGGGAGGCCGTGACGGCGCAAATCGCTGTCGATTCTGCGCCGAAGGTCCGGCAGGCTTTCGGCGAAAGCGACGAGGCTCGAATATTTGGCACCGTCGCGCTCCTCGGCCCATTGTGGATGATAGCGATACTGCTTGCGCCCCCGCTGATCCCTCCCGGTCGCCTGGATATGTCCATTCGGATCGGGCGAAATCCAGACATCGGTCCAGGCCGGCGGGATGACGATCGCCGCGATGCGCGCCCTGGCGGCATCGGAGACCGCTTTCCCGCCCGGTCCCTTGTAGGCAAATCCCTTGCCAGCCTTCAGCCGGCGGATACCGGGCTCGGCATCGCTGACATAGGTCAGCGCGGTATTCCTGGCGGGAATCTGTGCTCCATTCTTGGATAGGCTATCCCCATCGGCCAATCGGCTATGCGACGATCCGGTCCTCTGCAGCATGTCAGCTCCACACAAAATACGCGTAGATAAGCTGCGGGCTGACGGCTGGTTCCACACCTGTCTGGAAAGCAGGCGATCCCGCCTCGCGCCGACAAGACCTACAATGCGCTCCGCATCTGAGTGATCGGAAAGGACAGCCGGCGACGCGCCGCGAGCTTGAATTTGTAGCGCAGGCACCGCCAAGCTTCCGAGCGCCGCTTCGGCGCCGCCGAGGCTATTGCGAGAAAGCGCGCCGCCATGTTCAGGTCGCCCCGTGCATAATGGACACGAGCGATCTTGAGCGCGACAAGGCCCTCCCTGGTCTTGAGCGCCGAGAGCGGGATGTCGCAGTCGGCCAGGGTGCGCAGTTCCCGGCGCCAGTCCAGGAAGCGCCGCACCGGGTTGATCGCGAAACGATCGTCGGATCGTTCCGGCGAGACCTCATAGATCATGACGGGCTGCTGAACCATTGCCAGCGATGCTTTGCTCATCAGCCGCGCCCAGAACAGCGTGTCCTCGTCATAGGCCAGCCCGACCGGAAACCGCGTCTCCCCGATCAGGTGCCGGGATGCCAGCACACTGCCCACGGCGACCGACCGTATATCGCCCTTCACATAGGCCGAAGCGTTTGCCAGGCACGCAGCCTGATAGCCGTTCGGCACCTTGATCTGCCGGTCCTGGCCACTCACCCGTCGCCGGTAGGCGCCAACGATCATGTCGGCTTTCGGCTGGGTCTCCGCCTGCCGCAGCAACGCGCCCAACCCGCCCCGAAGATGCAGGTCGTCGGCGTCGATCAGATACACCCAAGGATGGCGCGCTTCCGCCAGCGCCACGTTACGGGCACCGCCGGCATCGCGGCAGCTGGCTGCCAACACGCGCAACGGGAGCAAAAGTCGAGCGGCCGCCTGCTGCGCCTCGGCGACAGTATCATCAGTGGATCCATCGTCCACCAGAAGGACCTCGCCGATGACATCGGCTTCGCCGCGGAGTGACGCCAATGTCGTCGCGATAGTTGCTGCCGCATTGTGCGCGGGAATAATTACGCTAACCGTTTTCAAATTACACAGCACCCGCCCCGTGCGCTTTAAGAATACACCTATTGTCCCCTTCAACAAAACGAAGACAGAGTAGCTGCCACCTTCAGGTTTGAGAAGACGTTTTGTCTATTCATGCCGGGCAAAAGTAGGCATGTCCCCGTTTTCACGCCTTTTCGAGCACCACCGGGATGACGTCTACAGCCTGCTCCCCGACCTGTCCGCCGGTCGTCTTCAGCACACCGACGATGGGCGCCACATCCGAATAGTCGCGCCCGTAACCGACGGTGATATGGTCGTTGGAAGCCCGCATGCCGTTGGTCGGGTCGAACTCCTGCCAGCCGGCATCGCGTCCACACCAGACCTTGACCCAGGCGTGCATGGCATCCGCACCTTCCAGCCGGGGCTTGCCCTTGGGCGGAATGGTGCGCAGGAAGCCGCTGACATAGCCGGCCGGAATGCCGAGACCGCGTAGCCCGGCGATCATGATGTGGGAGAAATCCTGGCAGACGCCCCGCTTCAGCCGGAAGGCATCGCTGGCCCGGGTTCGCACCGTGGTCGCTTCGCCATCATAGGTGAAATCATGGTGGATACGCCTGCAGAGGCTCATCGCCGTGCCTGCGGTCGAGCCACCGATGCTGTCTTGCGCATAGGCGGTGATCGCCGCATCCATTCCGGCATGACCGCTTGCCACCAAGAAGTGATGCGGCGATGCCGATGCCAGCGACCGCACGGCGGCCAGTTCCTGCCTGAGCCGGCCGATATCGGGCGACACGTCGAGCCCAGGCTCTGGCCGCGACACCGATACGCGCGCGCTCATCCTAATGTCGAGCGCTTCATGCGCGTCGCGAAACGCGATCGAGGTGACGTTGTTGCGGAAAAAATCGGTGAAGTCGGATCGTTCATTGGGCGCCGGCTCAAAGGAAAGCGAAGCGGCGATGACACGCTGCACGTCGCCAATGGTCGGCGGCAGCACCCGCACCTGATGCCGGCCACCGCCGGCAGCGGCGGCGTAGTCGTAATGGAGCAGAAGCCTGATGTCGTACAGCATGGCCATTGTTTTCTAGCCGAAATAGGCTTTGGCGAGGCTGTTGTACAGGCCGCCGATTTCGCTGGCGAGTTCGTTCAGCGCCTTCGTCGTCATGTCAGCCGGCTCCTTGATGGCGATGGCGGTGTTGAGCTGCAGGATCTCCTTGGCCGCCGCCGACATGTGCCCCTCGCCGCCGGTCGCCGGCAACAGCCCTATCTCGGCTTTCAGCCGTTCCAATTGGAACAGGATGGAGCGCGGATTGAGCGGATCGAGCGCCAGGAGATCGATCACCGTGCGCCGGCCGGCCTGCACCGGATATTGCCGGCGATGGGTCATGACGCTGTCGCCGATCTCCAGCATCATGTCCAGCGCGCCATCCGGCGCCTTGCCACCGGTCAGTCTGGCCAGCGTGCTGGCGATCTGGATGCCGCGCTCCAGCCGACGGCCAATCTCGAGGAAGCGCCAGCCGGCGAAACGGTACATGTTCTCGTGCAGCAGGCCCGAGAATCCCGCAAGCTTGCGCAGAATCACGGTCATGGCCCGCGTCGCGTCGTCGCCGGGCGCCACGGTGGTGGCGAACCGATGGATCGTCTTCGACAAATCCTTGAGCGCCAGCCAGCCATCCGGCGAGAAACGATCGCGGATCTGGCCGGCGCTGTAGACGGCGCTGTCGAGCATGCCGATCAATCCCGATGGGATCGCCGTTTCGACATCGATGCCGAACGGCTCGAGATAGTCCCTGATATCTGCCAGCAGAGGCATGTCGGGATCGGACGTTTCGGCGAGCCGCACATGATAAGCGCGCAGGATGCGCACGGTGTCTTCCGAGCGTTCGATGTAGCGGCCAAGCCAGGTCAGGTTTTCCGCCGCGCGGCTGGGCAGGCTACCCGGCTTGGTGCGGTTGAAACTGTCGCCCTCCTGCGGCAGCAGCGTCTCGCGCTCGACCGGTCTGTCGCTGACCACCCAGACATCAGCCGCCTGGCCGCCGCGCTGCATGGCCATCGCCGTCGGGTCGAGCGACATGCCGACTCGGGCGAAACCGCCCGGCATCACAGTCCATCCCTCGAGCGTGCGCGCCAGATAGACGCGCAAGCTCGCCGGCCGCGGCTCCAGCCAGCCGCCGACATAGACGGGTGTCGTCGAAAGCGTCACCGCTTCCTGGCCGACGAAGGCCTCGCCATCGCGTTCGATGCGCGCTACCAGTTCCGCCCGTTCCCCGGCCGATAGTGCCGAGCCGAGCTTTGTCTGTCCGTCATCCTCGAAGGCAAGTCTTGTCGACAGCGCCGGGCCGACCACCATCCGGTCGATATTGGCGAGCACATGGGCGCGCTCCGTCTCCTGCCCGCACCACCATGTCGCCACACTGGGCAAAAGCAGCTCCTCGCCCCACAATTCACGCGCGATCTTGGGCAGGAAGGCAAGCAGCGCACGCGTCTCCATCAGGCCGGAGCCAAGCGCATTGACGGTGGACACCGTTCCTTGCCGGATCGCTTCGACCAGGCCCGGCGTGCCGATCTGCGAATCCGCGCGCAGCTCGAGCGGATCGGCGAAGGCGGCGTCGAGCCGCCGCCACAGCACGCTGATCGGCATCAGTCCGGACACGGTGCGCACCATCAGCCTCCCCCCGGAAACGGTCAGGTCCTCGCCTTCGAGCAGCATGATGCCGAGGTAGCGGGCGATATAGGCGTGTTCATAGTAGGTTTCGTTGAGCGGCCCCGGCGTCAGGATGGCTACGCGGCCGTCGCTCTCCTTTGCCATGCCGATCAGCGCATCGCGGAAGCGACGGAAGAAGCCGGCGAGCCGGTGCACATGCATCTCGCCATAGATGTCGGACAAAGCGCGCGTGGTGGCGACACGGTTCTCCAGCGCGAAGCCGGCGCCCGAAGGCGCTTGGGTGCGGTCGCCCAACACCCACCAGCGGCCATCCGGGCCTCGGCCGAGTTCGAAGGCGCAGAAATGCAGGAAATGCCCTCCGGCCGGCCTGGTGCCGACCACGGGCCGCAAATATTCAGGGCTCGCCGCGATCAACCCTGCCGGCAGGATGCCTTTTTCGACCAGCCGGTTCTGCCCATGGATATCGGCGACAATTTCCTCGAACAGGTCGGCGCGCTGCACCAGGCCGGCGCTGATCGTCTGCCACTCGCTGTCCTCGATGAGCACAGGGATGTGCGCCAGCGGCCATTCGCGCTCGTTGGCGCCCGCCTTGTCGTAGACGCGGTAGTAGACACCGGCATCGCGCAGATACTGGTCGGCGCGGGCGAAACGCTGGCCGAGCTTTTCGGCACCGAGTTCGTCCAGCGCCTCGACAAAATGCTTCCAGACCGGGCGGGGATTGCCCGACGCGTCGACCATCTCGTCGACGACGCCGTCGATCGGCTGGTAGCGCTCCAGCAGGCTATGGGCCTGCGGCTTGCCGCGTACCCTTTTGTGATTCCCCTTTGCCATGTCAGATCACAGTCTTGGTGGACGCCTGAGGTCAAGGGTCATCGGGAAGTCTTCCCCCGGCTGTTCTTCGCGCAACACATAGCCGGACGGGGTATGGCCGCGCGGTTCGAAGCGGGCGAGCCGCCGTGCCTCGGCCTCGTTGCCGTTGACCGGGAAAGTGTCGTAGCTGCGCCCGCCGGGATGCGCGACATGGTAGACGCAGCCGCCGACCGCCCTGCCGGACCAGCGGTCATAGATATCGAACACCAGCGGCGTGTTGACCGGCAACGCGGGATGCAGACCCGAGGCCGGCTGCCAGGCCTTGAAGCGCACGCCCGCCACCGCCACCTCCCGGTCGTCGGTCACCTTCATCGGCACGATGCGGCCGTTGCAGACGATCGCATGGCGCTCCGGATTGAGGCCTTCGGTCTTGACCTGCAGCCGTTCGACCGAGGAATCGACGAAACGCACCGTGCCGCCGATCGCGCCCTGCTCGCCCATCACATGCCATGGCTCCAGTGCTTGCCTGAGCTCCAGCTTGATGCCGGCATGCTGGACTTCGCCGCAGAAGGGAAAGCGGAATTCGAGCTGGGCGTCGAACCATTCGGACCGGAACTCGAACCCATTGAGCTTGAGGTCGTCGAGCACATCGAGAAAGTCCGCCCAGACATGGTGCGGCAGCATGAAGCGGTCATGCAGCGAGGTGCCCCAGCGCACGAAGCGTTCGTCGAGCGGGTTCTTCCAGGCGCGTGCGATGATGGCCCGCACCAGCAATTGCTGCGCCAGAGACATGCGCGCATTGGGTGGCATCTCGAATCCACGGAATTCGACCAGGCCAAGACGGCCAGTTGGACCATCCGGGGAAAACAGCTTGTCGATGCAGATTTCCGAGCGGTGCGTATTGCCGGTGACATCGGTCAACAGATTGCGGAACAGGCGGTCGACCAGCCATGGCAAGGGTGCGGCCCCCTGGTCGGGATGCGGCACCTGCGCCATCGCGATCTCGAGCTCGTAGAGCGAATCGTGACGCGCCTCGTCGAAGCGCGGCGCCTGGCTGGTCGGGCCGATGAACAGGCCGGAGAACAGATAGGACAGCGAAGGACGCCGTTGCCATTGCAGCACCAGGCTCTTCAGCAGGTCGGGCCGGCGCAGGAACGGGCTGTCATTGGGCGTGGCGCCGCCGACGACCACATGGTTGCCGCCGCCGGTACCGGTGTGGCGGCCGTCGATCATGAACTTGTCGGCGCCAAGCCGCGTCTGCCGCGCCTCGTCATAGATCGCCGTCGTCGTCGCCACGCAATCCTGCCAATTCGAGGCGGGGTGAATGTTGACCTCGATGACGCCGGGGTCGGGCGCGACGCGGATGACGTTGAGGCGCGGATCGTGCGGAGGGCCGTAGCCCTCGATATGCACGGGAAGGCCAATCGCCTTTGCCGCGTTCTCGGCGGCGGCGACGAGTTCGAGATAGTCTTCCAGCGCCTCGACCGGCGGCATGAAAACGCACAGCCTGCCGTCACGCGGTTCGACCGAAAGCGCCGTGCGCACCGCGCCGCCGATCTCGGTGATCTCCTGCTCGACCCGCTCCTGCTGGCCGGTCGCCGCCGTGAACGAGGCCGCCTGCTGGCGGCGGGCCATTTCGTCGGCGCCTTCCAGTTCGGCCGGCGCGGCCGTCGGCAAGATCGCTTCCCGCACGGGCAGCGGGCCACGCGGCAGCGACGGATCGACAGGCACGATGTAGGGGAACTGCGCCGGCGGCACATAGGGCAGCGTGCCGAGCGGCAGACGGTAGCCGACCGGGGAATCGCCCGGCACCAGGAACAGCCGGCCGCGCCGCGTCTTCCATTTTTCCGAACGCCAGCGCGGATCTGACGCCTGGCTGTTCCAGCGCTGCACCGGCAGCACATAGCCGGACGGCTTGGTCAGCCCGCGCTCGAACACCTTCGCCATGCGGCTGCGTTCCTCCGGATCTTCCAGCTTGGAGTTGGACGGGTCGACATTCTCGGGCAGCTTGCCTTCCTTGAGCAGCCATTCGGCTGGGTCCTCATAGGCTTCGCTGACCATGGATGTGTCGATGCCCAGTTCGCCGGCGATCGCCGTCAGCAGGCTTTCGGCCTGTTTCGGCCCGACATCCGCCGAGCTTTTCTCCCGCGCGATCAGCGACGGGTCGCTCCACACCGGCTCGCCGTCGGCGCGCCAAAAGAGCGAGAAGGTCCAGCGCGGCAGGCTTTCACCGGGATACCATTTGCCCTGGCCGTAGTGCAGAAAGCCGCCGGGCGCGAAACGCTCGCGCAGGCGGCGGATCAGCGCGTCGGCCTTTTCACGCTTGGTGGGGCCGACGGCGGCGGTGTTCCACTCGGCGGCCTCGAAATCGTCGATCGACACGAAGGTCGGCTCGCCGCCCATGGTCAGCCGCACATCCCCGGCCTCGAGCGCGGCATCGACCTTGTCGCCGAGCGCGTCGAGCGCCTGCCAGCTTTCATCCGAGAACGGCTTGGTGATGCGCGGATGCTCGGCGATGCGGTCGACCCGCATCTCGAAGCCGAACTCGACATTGGCAAAGCTCGCCATGCCCGAAATGGGGGCCGCATTGCGGAAATGCGGCGTGGCGGCCAGCGGAACATGGCTCTCGCCGGTGAGCAGGCCGGAGGTCGGGTCGAAACCGATCCAGCCGGCACCGGGAAGATAGACCTCGCACCAGGCATGCAGGTCGGTGAAATCGACCGATGTGCCGGCCGGCCCATCCAGCGCGACAAGGTCGGGCTTGAGCTGGATCAGGTAGCCCGAGACGAAGCGTGCGGCGATGCCGAGATTGCGCAGGATCTGCACCAGAAGCCAGCTCGAATCCCGGCAGGAGCCCTTGGCCGCCGCCAGCGTTTCCTCCGGCGAGAAGACGCCGGTTTCCATGCGCACGATATAGGCGATCTCGCGCTGCAGACGCGCATTGAGGTCGACGAGGAAATTGACCGTGTTGGGCGCGCTGCGGTCGATGGATTCCAGGAAAGCCGAAAGAAGCGGCCCCGCCGGCTCCGGTGTCCGGTAGATGGCCAGATCATCCCTGATTTCCTCGGGATAATCGAACGGGAATGCCTCGGCCGACGGTTCGACGAAGAAGTCGAACGGATTGTAGACCGTCATGTCGGCGACGAGGTCGACCTCGATCTTCAGCTCCGTCACCGGCTCGGGAAAGACGAAACGGGCGAGGAAGTTGCCGTAGGGATCTTGCTGCAGATTGACGAAGTGGTTCGCCGGCTCGACCTTCAACGAATGGCTCAACACCTTGGTGCGGGAATGCGGTGCAGGCTGAAGCCTGATCACCTGGGGACCCAGAATCACTGGCCGGTCGTATTTGTAGTGGGTCAGGTGGTAGACGGCTGCCAGAATTGCCATGGGGCCCCATAGATCGGCGTTTAGCTGGCCGAACCCTGACACATCTGGCCGCCATTCTCCAAGCGGATGTTGCGGTGCACCTAAATTAAACGGCTATCGAACCCTCAGAAAAAGGCCTGTATCCCCGTCTGCGTCCTTCCCAGGATCAGCGCGTGCACGTCATGCGTGCCTTCATAGGTGTTGACGGTCTCCAGATTCTGCGCGTGGCGCATGACGTGGTAGCCGATCTGGATGCCGTTGCCGCCATGCATGTCGCGGGCCTGGCGGGCGATGTCGAGCGCTTTGCCGCAATTGTTGCGCTTGACGATCGAGATCATTTCCGGCGCCATCTTGCCCTCGTCGAGCAGGCGCCCGACGCGCAACGAAGCCTGCAGCCCCAAAGCGATCTCCGTCTGCATGTCGGCGAGCTTCTTCTGGTAAAGCTGGGTGCCGGCCAACGGCTTGCCGAACTGCTTGCGGTCGAGGCCATACTGCCGAGCGCGATGCCAGCAATCTTCCGCCGCACCCATCGAGCCCCAGGAGATGCCGTAGCGGGCCCGGTTGAGGCAACCGAACGGTCCACCGAGGCCCTTGGCGTTGGGCAGCAATGCGTCCTCGCCGACTTCGACGCCTTCCATCACCACTTCACCGGTGATCGACGCCCGCAGCGACAGCTTGCCGCCGATCTTCGGCGCCGACAGCCCCTTCATGCCTTTCTCCAGCACGAAACCGCGGATCTCGTCCTTGCCGTTCTCGCCCTTCAACTTCGCCCAGACGACGAATACGTCGGCGACCGGGGCGTTGGAAATCCACATCTTGGAGCCGGTCAGCTTGTAGCCGCTGGCGGTCTTTTGCGCGCGCGTCTTCATGCCGCCGGGGTCGGAGCCGGCATCCGGCTCGGTCAGACCGAAACAGCCGATCCATTCGCCGCTGGCGAGCTTCGGCAGGTACTTCTTGCGCTGCTCATCCGAGCCATAGGCATGGATCGGATACATCACCAGCGATGACTGCACCGACATCATCGAGCGATAGCCGGAATCGACGCGTTCGACTTCCCGCGCCACCAGCCCGTAGGTGACATAGTTGGCGCCGAGGCCACCGAACTCCTCCGGAATGTTGATGCCGAGCAGGCCGGCCTCGCCCATCTCGCGGAAGATCGCAGTGTCGAAAGTCTCGTTGAGATAGGCCTCCTCGATGCGCGGCGCGAGCTTGTCGGCGGCAAAGGCCGCCGCGCCGTCGCGCACCATGCGCTCGTCTTCCGAAAGCTGGTCCTCGATCAGGAACGGGTCTTCCCAGACGAATGCATTCTTGTCGGCGGCCATGGCTTGATCCTCACAAGGGTGAAGCCCGGCTTATCGGCCCGTGGCCTGAAAAAATCAAACGAAATTGCTTCACGGATCAATGAGCGTTAGGAATAGATCATGAGTGTTCAGCGCCGCCTTTTGCCCAACATCAGCGCCCTCGCTGCCTTCGAGGCGGTGGCCCGGCTTGGGTCCTTCACCGCCGCCGCGCAGGAGCTTGACTTGACCCAGGGCGCTGTCAGCCGGCAGATCAGGCTATTGGAGGATCAGTTCGGCCGCCGATTGTTCGAGCGCGACAGTCGCAACGTCCGCCTGTCGACGGCAGGCGAAATCTATGCCGAGGCGGTACGCTCGGCACTTGGCCAATTGCGCGACGCAGCGCTCGGATTGATGAGCAATCGACATAGCGGTATCCTGAACCTGGCCATTTTGCCGACCTTCGGCACGCGCTGGCTGATGCCGATGATCCCCAATTTCGTCGAAAGCAATCCCGACATCACCATCAACTTCGTAACCCGCGTCGGCCGCTTCGACTTCGCCAGGGAGAGGCTGGATGCGGCCATCCACTACGGCTTGCCGGACTGGCCGGAAGCCCACTCGACGCTTCTGGTGCGCGAAACCGTGGCGCCGGTGGTGTCGCCGGAATTCCTCGCCGGCCGCGCCATCGCCACGCCGGCCGACATCGGTCGTTTGCCGCTGCTGCACATGACGACCCGCCCCGGCGCATGGACGGAATGGTTCGAAAATCAGGGGCTGAACGCGCCGACCGGACCAGGCATGCAGTTCGAACAGTTCGGCACGGCCGCCCAGGCCTGCATGGCGGGGCTCGGCGTGGCGCTGTTGCCGCTGCTCCTCATCGAGGGTGAATTACAGCGCGGCCAGCTTGTGCCAGCGCCCGGCCAGCCGATGCAAAGCCGCAGCGCCTATTACCTCGTCGTTCCCCACGACAAGCGCGGCTATCCGCCGGTTGCCAGTTTTCGAGACTGGCTGCTGGGGCAACTTGAGAAGGAGCCGGCCGTTCTGGCATGGTAGCTACTTCCGCTTCAGCGCATCCGCCAGCGCCGCGCCGAACGCACCTTGCTGTGCCGGCCGCTCCGGCTGGCGCTGCGGCGCCGGCGAGCGTGGCGCCGGCCTGCCGCCGCCATTGTCGCGCGGTCCGCCCTTCGATGCGCCGCCCTCGCCGGCATCCTTGCGCATGGAGAGTGCGATGCGCTTGCGCTTGATGTCTACATCGACGACGCGCACCTTCACCACGTCGCCGGCCTTGACCACCTCATGCGCGTCCTTGATGAAACGGTCGGCCAGTTGCGAGACATGCACCAGCCCGTCCTGGTGCACGCCGATATCGACGAACGCGCCAAACGCCGCGACGTTGGTGACGGTGCCTTCCAGCAGCATGCCGGGCTTCAGATCCTTGATGTCGTCGATGCCGTCGGCGAAGGTCGCCGTCTTGAAGCCGGGGCGCGGGTCGCGGCCTGGCTTTTCCAGCTCGGCAAGAATGTCGCGCACCGTCGGCAGGCCGAAACGCTCGTCGACGAAGACGCGCGGGTCGAGCGCCTTCAGCGCGGCACTGTCGCCCATCAGCGCGCGGACATCGCGGCCGCATGCGGCGACGATCTTCTTGGCCACGCCATAGGCTTCCGGATGCACCGACGAGGCATCGAGCGGCTCGCTGCCATTGGCAATGCGCAGGAATCCGGCGGACTGTTCGAACGCACGCGGCCCAAGCCGTGCCACCTTCAGCAGATCCTTGCGGCTGGCGAACGGGCCGGTCGCATCGCGATGCGCGACGATGGCTTCGGCGAGCGACGCGCCGAGGCCCGAAACGCGCGCCAGCAAGGGCGCCGAGGCGGTGTTGAGATCGACGCCGACCGCGTTGACGGCGTCCTCGACGACAGCCTCCAGCGAGCGGCCGAGCCGGTACTGGTCGACATCGTGCTGGTACTGGCCGACACCGATCGACTTCGGCTCGATCTTGACCAGTTCGGCCAGCGGATCCTGCAGCCGCCGCGCGATCGACACCGCGCCGCGCAGCGACACGTCGAGGCCGGGAAACTCGGCCGCCGCCGTCGCCGACGCCGAATAGACCGAGGCACCCGCCTCGCTGACGATCACCTTGAGCGGCTTCGGGCCTGCCCCCGCGGGCATGTCCGACAGCATGTCGGCCACCAGCTTCTCCGTTTCGCGGCTGCCGGTGCCGTTGCCGATCGAGATCAGCTCGACCTTGTGCTGGCGGATCAGCGCGGCAAGCTCGGCCTGCGTGCCGCGCACATCGTTGCGCGGCGGAAACGGATAGACCGTCGTCGTTGCCACCAGCTTGCCGGTGCCGTCGACCACCGCGACCTTGACGCCGGTGCGGATGCCTGGATCGAGCCCCATCGTCGGCCGCGAGCCGGCGGGAGCCGCGAGCAGCAAATCCTTCAGGTTGCGGGCGAAGACATGGATCGCCTCTTCCTCGGCCCGCTCGCGCAGGTCGCGCATCAGATCGAGCGTCAGGTGCAGCGACAGTTTTATCCGCCAGGTCCAGCCGGCGACCTCCATCAGCCAGCGATCGCCCGGCAGGCTGCCGCCGATGGCATAGGCATTGGCGATCATCCGCTCGACCGGCTTCACCGGCGAGGTGTCATCCGCGTCGACCTCGATATCGAGCGACAGCACCTCCTCGTTGCGGCCGCGCAGCATGGCCAGCGCGCGGTGGCTTGGCGCACTGGACCAACGCTCGACATGATCGAAATAGTCCGAGAATTTCGCGCCGGCCTCCTGCTTGCCGTCGACCACCCTGGCGCGCAGGAAGGCGCGCTCCTTCATGTAGCTGCGCAGCTTGCCGACCAGATCGGCATTTTCGGCGAACTGCTCCGACAGGATATCGCGCGCGCCTTCGAGCGCGGCCTTGGTGTCGGCCACCTCTTCGGTGACATAGGCGAGCGCAACTTCCGCCGGCACCAGCGAACGATTGTTGAGAATGGCTTCGGCCAGCGGCCCCAGCCCGCGCTCCCTGGCGATCTCGGCCTTGGTGCGGCGCTTCGGCTTGTACGGCAGGTATATGTCTTCGAGCTCCGCCTTGGTGGCCGCCGCCGCGATCTTGGTTTCAAGCTCTTCGGTCAGCTTGCCCTGCTCACGGATCGAGCCCAGGATGGTGTCGCGGCGGGCGTCGAGCTCGCGCAGATAGACAAGACGCTCGGCAAGGTCGCGCAACTGCGTGTCGTCCAGCCCGCCGGTCACCTCCTTGCGGTAGCGTGCCACGAACGGCACTGTCGCCCCTTCATCGAGCAGTCCGATCGCCGCGGCCGCCTGTTCGGGCCGCGCCTTGATTTCGGCCGCGATGATGGCTGCGATGCGCTTGATGTCGGATGCCATGTCATTCCCACTCTCGTCGAAAAGAGCGGCGACCATAAGCGCACACGTTCAGTCCGCCAACCACCCGCGCATCCATCAGCGCGGCGGGTCCACAGGAAAGCAGCCTCTAATGTGGCCGTCGCAGCGCCTTAGACCATCAGGCTCAGCGCCTCGAAGAACGCGACGATCTCAATGTCCAGCGGATCGTCGACCGGCTCCGGCTGCGACGACATCTTGGCGATCACCACTTCGGTCCTGGGATCGACATAAAGCCATTGGCCGTGGATGCCGATGCCGCAATAGGCACCATTTTCGAAGCCGGTCTGATACCATTTGTTGCGGTAGCGGCCTTTCGGGAACAGCGGCAGCATGGCACCACGCTGCCAAGCTTCCGAGCTGCCACCGGTGCTGGTGGTGTCGCGTACCCAGGCCTCGGGCACGATGCGGCGGCCATTGGCTGTGCCGCCCTGCCGCATCATCTCGCCGATGCGCGCCAGGTCACGTGGCGTCACCGAAATGCCGCCGGCGGTGCGTGCCGTGCCTTCCATGTCGACACCGATGGAGGCCTCGCTGACGGCGCCAAGCGGCAGCCACAGTTTTTTGCGCATCAAATCGCAGAAGCGCTGCCCTGACGCGCGTTCCAAGAGAAGGCCGAGCAGGTCGGAATTGGGCGAGCGGTAGCGGAAGGTCTGGCCATGCGGCTCGGCAAGCCGCTGCAGGGTCAGGATGAATTCACGCAGGCTTTCGGTGCCGCCGCCGGGATTCCACAGCGTCGCGCGGCGATAGCGGGCGAAGGCGCTTTCCGGATCGAGATAGGCCTCCTCGAAATCGAGGCTGACGCTCATGTCGAGCACATGCCGAACGCTTGCATCGCCATAGGCCGAGCGCACAGCTTCCGGAATGTAATGCGTCACCGGCGCTTCAGGGTCGAACACCCCCTCGCCTTCCAGTATGCCGGCGATGATCGCGGTCACCGACTTGCTGATCGAGAAGATGATGTGGCGCGCGCCGAAATCCATATGCGGCGCGAACCAGTCGCCAACGATCTTGCCGCCCTTCATCACCGTCAGCGCGTCGGTGCTGGAGCGCAGGAGGAATTCAGCCACCGTCTCCGGTGCGCTCGCGACCGTGACCTTCTCGCCGAGCAAGCCACTGAGGTCTCGCATCGGCGCCTCGACACCGGCCGGCGCCGTCACGCGGGCGGTTGGCACCAGTTCGCCGAGATTCTGGAACGACCACCGGTTGAACGGACCCACGCGCCAGTTGCCGAGCAGCACCTCGTTACGGCGGAATCCGTATCGTGTCTCGAACGCGGTCTTGCCGGTCATGGCGTTTCCTTCCAGTCTTTTTCTTCTTGAGGTTTAGGCGAGCGCCGCGGCGATGGCGTGCACGGCCTTCAGCGTTGCCACGGAATAGGCCATGTTGCTGAAATCCGGGTAGGTCGACAGCTTCACCACCACCATTCCTGTGTTCCAGTCGATGTGGATCAACTGTCCGAACACGCCACGGCACATCAGTGCCCGCGAACTGGAATTCTCGATCCAGAACTGGTTGCGATAGCTGCCATCGGGCAGGCTGGCGGAGAAATCCGGACCATGCTTGCCAGTGCGCGTCGCCTCGATCCAGTCGGCCGGCACGATGCCGCCGCCATTGTCGAGGATCAGCTGGCCGAAGCGGGCGTAGTCGCGCAGCGTCGCGTTGAAGCCGCCATCGGCCAGCGCATAGCCGGCGCTGTCCACGGTGAAGCAGGCGCTTTCATCGGCGCCGAGCTTTTGCCAGAGCTCCTCGGAAAGCAGCTGCGCCAGCCGCTTGCCGGTCACCCGTTCCATGATGAAGGCGAGCACGTCCGTCTCGATCGAGCGATATTCAAACCGAGCGCCGTGCCGGCGCACGGTCTCTTTCAAGCCCAGGATCAGCTCGAACATGTGCGAAGGCCAGCGGAAATCCGGATCGCTGCCGGGCGGCACCGGCTTCCAGCCGGTGGCGACATCGACCTGGCCGATGTCCGAATAGCGGTCGGTGTATTCCTCGGAGAACCGTACGCCGGTCGTCATGTCAAGCACGTGCTGGACGCGGGCGCCGGCCCAGCCGGTGACGCCGAGTTCCGGCAAATAATCGGTGACCGGCCTGGCCGGATCGATCAGGCCGCGCCCGGCCAATATGCCGAACACCGTGCCGGTGACGGACTTCGCCATCGACTGCGACAGATGCAGCGTGCGCTCGTCCATGCCATTGAAATAGCGCTCATAGGCTATCCTGCCGTCCTTGAGCACCAGGAAGCCGTCCGTATAGGTCTCGTCGAGCAAACCGGCGAGTGTCGAAGGCCTGCCCTCGCTGTCTTCTACCGCCAGCCCGTCGAGATCGACTTCGGCGCGTTCGATGCGGTGGCGGTGACCAGCGCCACGCCAGACTTCGGCGGTCGGCAGAATTTCCCTGATATGCTGGAAAGCCCATCGGTTCCACGGTGGCCGGTCCCAATCGAGCCTGGGCGGCACCATGGCGGACGGCGAGCCCTGCATGATCGGCGGCCGCGGATCGCTGTTGCGATAGGAGTCCATGAAAGGCCATTCCCGGAAAAGAAAAGACCCGGCGGCGGGTGCCGCCGGGTCCCTTGTGTCTGTGACTACTTCTGCAGTTCGGTCCAGATCTTGGTGTAGATGTCCTGGATTTCCGGTGCGCACATTTTCTGGAATTCGCCTTGTGGCTTGGCGGCGGCCGGAATGACCACTTCCGGCGCGTCCTTCATGTCCGCCGGCATGTACTTGTCCGAGCCGGTGATGGCGTTGGCGTAACGGTGGAAGGCAGAGAGGCCCGCCGCGTTTTCCGGATCCATGATGAAGTTCTGGAACAGCTTGGCGTTCTCGACGTTCTTGGCTTCCTTGAGAACGACGACGTTATCGCTCCACAGGCCATAGCCTTCCTTAGGATAGTTGTAGTGGATGGCCGGATTGGCCAGGCGTTGACGCAGAGCCGAACCGTTCCAGTCGCTGGTTGCCTTGAAGTCGCCGGCGCCCATCTTTTCGATGGTGTTGTACTCCATGGCGATCCAGTTCGGCTTGGCCGCGACAAGCGTATCGCGCACCTTCTTCAGAACCGCCTTGTCGTCGGTGCATTGCTGGCCACCGACATATTTGATCGCCGCGAAGATGACGTCATTCATCTCGGGAACGACGTTGACCTTGCCCTTGAGCTCGTCCGGCGTGTTGAAGATGATGCCCCAGCTGTCGGCCGGCCCCTTGTAGACGTCGGTGTTGACGACCACGCCGACAGTGCCCAATGCCCACGGCACTGAGTATTTGCGGCCTGGATCGAAGTCGGGATTGGCCCATTCGGGCGCGACGTTCTTGAAGTTCTCCATCTTGCCGGGATCGGTCTCGAGCACGAGGCCTTCCTTGATCCAAATCGGCACGTAGGTCTGCGAAGGCACCGCTATGTCGAAGCCGGTGCCGCCCTGGCGGACCTTGGCCAGCGCGGTGTCGTTCGAGTCATAGTCAGTGATAGTCACCTTGATGTTGTATTTGGCCTCGAACTTCTTGATCACGTCGGGGCTGGTATAGTTGCCCCAATTGTAGATGTTCAGTTCGCCATCGGCGCGGGCGATGCCCGTCGAAGCGAGCAGCGCCAACCCCATGGCGCTCGCTGTTGTCTTCCAGTTCATGGTTTCAACTCCCATTTCAGGTTCAGTCTCGTTTCCTGCTGACGAAGAAAAACAACGTGACGATCGCGACCGAAAGCAGCAGGAAGGCGGTCGATATCGCGTTGATCTCGGGTGTGATGCCGCGGCGGATCTGGCCGAGCATGTAGGTGGGCAGCGTGTCTTGGCCGCCCGATTTGACGAATTCGGTGATGACGACGTCATCGAGCGAGATGACGAAGGCCAGCATCAGCCCGGCCAGGATACCGGGCCACAAAAGCGGCAGCGTGATCCGGCGGAAGGTCTTCCACGGCGTCGCGTAGAGGTCGGCCGCGGCGCGTTCCAGCGTCAGGTCCATATTCTCCAGCCGCGCCCGGATCGGCAGATAGGCAAAGGGAATGCAGAACGCCGTATGCGCGGCGACTAGGTAGCCGATGCCGGAGTAGCCGGTGAAGATCTTGATGCGCGAGAAGAAGATCAGCAGCGCCACGCCGGTGACGATCTCGGGCACCATCAGCGGCTGGTTGATCGCCGCGTATTTGAAGGTCAGGCCAGGATAGGACGCCGTGCGCGTGGTGGCGAGCGCGGCCATGGTAGCAAAGATGGTCGACAGCACCGCCGCGATGGAGCCGATCTGGAACGAACGCAGCGTCGCATCGATGACCTGCGTATTCTGGTATGCCGACTGGAACCATTTCAGCGAAAAGCCGCCCCATTCCGAGGTCGAGCTTGCCGCATTGAAGGCGTAGATCACCAGCACGAAGATCGGCAGATAGAGCACGATGAAACAGGTTGCCGCGATCGCGGTGAAGCCCGGCTGGTGCTTGATGGAGAAGTTGCTAGCCATGCCGCACCCCCGACTTGCCGGCATTGCGCACATAGGCAAGCAGCGCCACCATGACGATGATCATCACCGTGATCGACAGCGCCGAGCCCAGCGGCCAGTTGCGGCCCTGTCCGAACTGCAACTCGATCAGGTTGGACAGCATCATGTTCTTGCCGCCGCCAAGCACGCTCGGCGTCACATAGGCGCCCAGTGCCGGAATGAAAACCAGGATCGAGCCGGCAATGACGCCGGGTTTGACCAGCGGAAAGATGATCTTGCGCAGCACCTTGAAGCGTGTCGCATAGAGATCATAGCCCGCCTCGACGAGGCGAAAATCGAGCTTCTCCATGCTGGCATAGATCGGCAGCACCATCAGCGGCAGGTAGACATAGGCCATGCCGATGAGGATCGCCGTGTCGGTGTAGAGGATCTGGACCGGTGCCGAGACGATGCCGAGCTTGAGCAGGATCGTGTTGACGATGCCTTCGTTGCGAATGATCTGCAGCACGGCGAAGGTGCGGATCAACAGGTTCGTCCAGAACGGGATGGTGATCAGGAACAGCCAGAGATCCCTGGTCTTTTCGCTGCGCGTCGCCATGAAATAGGCCGTCGGGAAACCGAGCGCCAAGGTGGCGAGCGTCGTCACCACCGCGAGCTTGATCGAGCGCCAGACGATGGTGACGTGCGCCGCCGCGAGCGACAGCGTGTCGTCGAAAATATCGCGTTCCAGGAAGACCGATGTCCAGGCGTCGGATGAGAACTGCCATTTCACGTCGCCATAGGCGCCGGGGGTGAGGAACGAATAGACCAGCACGATCAGCAGCGGGCCGGTCGCGGCAAACAGAATGACCAGCAGCGCGGGCGCTGACAAAAGCCAGCGGTCACGGACATCGCGCCGTTCCGCTGCCTTGGCGACTTCTTCCGCTGTCGCCATCAGTCCCTCAGCACTTGCGCGGCGTCGTTGCCGATCATGATGCCGACCTTGTCGCCGCGATCGAAACCGCAGCCGGCGCTGCGCGTGTTCTGCTGGCGCACGGTGAAGGCCTCGCCGCTGTCGAGATGGACATGTATATGCGTGTCGGTGCCGAAATAGACGATGTTCTCGACCGTGCCCGACAGGTCGCCCTTGTCCTTCGTCAGCTTGGCATGCTCGGGCCTCACCACCACGGTGGCATTGTCTTTCGGCTGGAAGCCTTCTGCGACGGTCGCCTCGATGATCGCACCGGATTTGAGCGTCGCGCGCGCCTTGCCCTTGCCGGCGCCTGAGATGGCGGCGGTGAGGAAATTGGTTTCGCCGATGAAGTCGGCCACGAAGCGTTCGGCCGGCTTGTCGTAGATGTCCCAGGGCGAGCCGACCTGCAGGATCTTGCCCGACGACATCACCGCGATGCGGTCCGACATAGTCAGCGCTTCTTCCTGGTCATGGGTGACGAAGATGAAGGTGATGCCGGTCTCGTTCTGCAGCCGCTTCAGTTCGATCTGCATCTCCTTGCGCAGCTTGTAGTCGAGCGCCGAGAGCGGTTCGTCGAGCAACAGCACCTTCGGCTGCGGCGCCAGTGCCCGGGCCAGCGCCACGCGCTGCTGCTGGCCACCCGAAATCTGGCCGGTGCGACGGCCCGCCAGCGCTTCCATCTTGACCAGCTTCAGCATCTCGGCGACACGCGCCTTGATCTCGCCCTTCGGCTTGCCCAGCATTTCCAGGCCAAAGCCGATATTGTCGGCGACCGTCATGTGCGGGAACAGCGCGTAGGACTGGAAGACGGTGTTGACCGGCCGCTTGAAGGGCGGCAATGGCGCGATGTCCTGGCCGTAGAGCAGGATCTCGCCGGCGGTTGGAAAGTCGAAGCCGGCGATCAGCCGCAGCAAGGTGGTCTTGCCGCAGCCGGAGGGTCCCAGCAGCGTGAAGAACTCGTTCTCGCGGATGGATACCGAGACCTTGTCGAGGGCAGCGACCTGCCCCTCACCCGATCCGAAAATTTTGCTGACGTTTACTACTTCAATCGCATTCCGATCCGGTTTGTCCGGCACGATTACGCCTCACTGTTGACCCCGCTCTTGCTGGCGGAGTTTGTCCCCTGTTGGATGTGACCACATGGCCGGTAGGTTGGCAAGCCCGGCATTGAATCACAGTTCAGTCAGTCTTTTAGCCAGCAAGCCTCATGCCATTATCAGGCCTGATAGGTGACCTTGCCGCCGCAGATCGTCGTCACCGGCCGCAGCTTGTGCAGATCGGCCGGCGCCGTCTTCTCGATATCGGCCGACAGCACCACCAGATCCGCCACATAGCCTGATTTCAGCATGCCCTTGCGGTGCTCGGCGAATTCGGCATAGGCGCCCTCGACCGTGTAGGCGGCGATCGACTCTTGCAGCGAGAAGCTCTGGTCGGGATCGCTTTCTGCCCAGGGTTTGCGCAGTACTGCCGCCTGGATGCCCAGGATCGGGTCGATCGGCGAAACCGGCCAGTCCGAGGCGAACACGACATGGGCGCCGGCGTTCTTCAAGGTCCGCCAGGCATAGCTCAGCGGCCAGCGGGCCGGGCCGATGCGCGACACGGTCGGCTCCAGCGGAAAATCCATGGCGCCCGGCGGATGCGGGGGCTGCATGGAAGCGATGACTCCGAGTTCGGCAAACCGCGGCACGTCCGCCGTGGTGGTGACCTCGATATGCTCGACGCGATGCCGGCTGTCACGCCTGCCATTGGCCTTTTGCGCCGCCTCGTAGCCATCGAGCACGGCACGCACGGCGCCGTCACCGATCGAGTGAACCGCGATCTGCAGCCCGCGCCTGTCGATGGCGACAGCCAGATCGATGAACTGCTGCGGCGTGAACAATGGCTCGCCGACCCAGTCAGGGCGGTCGGCATAAGGCTCGACCATCACCGCCGTCCAGGAATCGAGCACGCCGTCATAGAACACCTTGACCATGCCCGATGACAGCCACTCGCTGTCGTAGCGCTCTGCCATGACAGACGCCTTGTTTAGCATGTCGAGCGTCATGAAATTCTTGTAGTGGAAGGGGATCCGCACCCGACAGGGCAGCCCTTCCTCGGCCTCGATCTCGGCCAAGAGTTCGAGCTGGTAAAGATTGCCGTCCATGTTCTGGATAGAGGTGATGCCGTGGCGCGCGCACCAGGCAAGCCCGCGCCGCATGATGTCGCGGTCGGCAGCGCGTTCGGCGGCCGACGGCATCGGGTTGGGCTCGCCGCCGGTCGCCAGGCCCAGTCGCACGCGGCCTTCGCCGGCAAGGTCGAGAACCGGGCCGAACGCCTCGCCCTCGCGCAATTCGCCCGCTGCCAGGCCATCGTCGCCCATGACGATCTCGTTGCCCGGCCCAAGCGTGCGCCCGTTGAGGATGCCGGCGAGTTCTAGCGCCTTGGTGTTGGCCCACATCGTATGATGGTCGGGGGCGGCCATGACGAAAGGTTGGTCCGGCAGGATCGCGTCGAGATGGTGGCGCGTCACCCGCTCGTCGTCGAGCACGGTGTAGTCGACGCTCTGCCCGACCAGCATCCGCGCGTCGGGGTGCGTCGCTGCATAGCCGCGGATCGCCTTCTGCAGCGCCTCGAACCCGTGCACCCCAGCCAGTTGCAGATGGGCAAGCTCGGCGGCGCCCGAAAACAGATGCATGTGGGCTTCGATGAAGCCGGGCAGGACCGATCCGCCAAGCGCGTCGATCACCTTGGTGCCCGATCCCTTGAACTCTTCGATGGAGGTGCTGCTGCCGATGGCGATGATGGCGCCGTCCTTGACGGCAACGGCCTCGGCGGCGGGATTGTCACCGTCCATGGTCAGCACACGACCGTTGATGACAATCAGATCCGCACTATCACCCGCACCCGTGACCGACATCGCGACTCCGCGCTTTTGACGACTGACAGAGACCGGCAAAGCTCGCGTCCAACGACCCGCCACACCACGGAGCGGGACCGTCGGATAACGAATGATGCCGGCGCGCTGTCTTCGAAATTCCCCTTGTTATCCCAAGAGACAGCGTGGATAAAGAATGCGACTGATTATTCGCGTTTGTCAACATGCCGGATTTAGAATGTATTGTGGACAGCACGCTCCGCCTGTGTTGGGACCAGGCGGGGTACGAGGGCATCAAGCAGTGAAGCGCAGTCTCGACCGCAAAACCAGGATAGCGCTCGAACCGCGCAAGCAGCCTCGGCAACAGCGATCCAGCAAGGTGGTCGACAGGATTCTCGACGCCGCGCTTATCCTGACGCGGGAGCAAGGAACCAAGACGCCGACGACGCTCGCCATCGCGCAGCGCGCGGGCCTGTCGGTCGGTTCGGTCTACCAGTACTTTCCCAACAAGGAAGCCATTCTTCTGGACCTAGCACGGCGCTGGCTGTCGTCCTTTCCCGAGGTGATCGCTAGGCGCATCAAGGTCGCCGCGCCCACCAACCGCGAAGAGTTTCGGCGCGAAGTGCGCAAGCTCTTCATCGACACGTCGAAGCTCTATCTCGAAAACGCCACCCTGATGCCGGTGATCGAGGCCATCTCAGGCAATGCCGACCTGCGGCCGATCCAGAACGAATATGACGACCAGATCATCGCCCTCTATGCGGCATGGCTGCAGCATGTAAACCCGGCGCTCGAAGGCAAGATCGCCAGCCGGCTCGGCGTGGTGATGATGGAGGTCGGGCATGCCTGCCGGCTCGTGGGGCTGAAGAAGGACCGCAGGACATTCGACCTCATCGAGGACGATGTCGAAACCATGTGGCTCGCGCTGCTGAGCCCCTATCTCAATCTTGGTTGATTTCGCGCTTCGAGAGGAACTTCATGAAGACTGTCTATTCGCCGCTTCACGCCGGCCACGCCGGCCAGATGGAACTGGTTACCTCGGCCATCGTGCCCGGCTTTGAAAAGCCCTCGCGCGCGGAGTTCATCAAGGCGCGGGTCGAAAGCGAGAAGCTCGGTCCGATCATCGCGCCGGTCGAGCACGACCTTGCCGCCGCCAAGCGCGTCCACAGGGCCGACTACATCGACTTCCTGCCGACCGTCTGGCCGCAATGGGTGGAATCCGGCTTCACGGGTTCGGCAATGCCGTTCACCTGGCCGACGCGCGGCCTGCGCGGCGACGTGCCGCCCAAGCGTATCGACGCCCTGCTCGGCTACTATTCCTTCGACGGCGGCGCCACTTTCGTCGAGGGCACCTGGGCCGCGATCAAATCATCCTACGACGTCGCTCTGACCGCGGCCGGCCTGGTCAAGGACGGCGAGAGATCGGCCTTCGCGCTCTGCCGTCCGCCCGGCCACCATGCCGGCGCCGGCTTCATGGGCGGCTATTGCTACATCAACAACGCGGCGGTCGCCGCGCAATGGTTCCGTGACCAGGGCGCCAAACGTGTCTCGATCCTCGACGTCGATTATCACCACGGCAACGGCACGCAGGAGATCTTCTATGACCGCGCCGACGTGCAGGTTCTCAACCTGCACGGCGATCCGATGGTCGAATACCCCTTCTTTCTCGGCCATGCCGATGAGCGCGGCGCGGGCCCGGGCGAAGGTTTCAACATCAACTATCCCATGCCCTTCGGCACCGGCTGGGAGGCCTGGAACGCATCACTGGAAGATGCCTGCGCCAGGCTGGCCGCCTACGCGCCCGACATCGTCGTCGTCTCGCTCGGCGTCGACACCTTCGAGAAGGACCCGATCAGCCAGTTCAAGCTGAAAAGCCCCGACTATCCCAAGATCGGCCGGCGCGTCGCCAAACTCGGCCTGCCGACGCTGTTCGTCCAGGAAGGCGGCTACGCCGTCGAGGAGATCGGCATCAATGCCGTCGGCGTGCTGACCGGCTTCGAGGATCGTTAGATCTCTCGTCCAGAGGAACCAACGGTCCGCACGGAAGACAGACAAGGAAGGGTGGCGCCAGCCGCCCTTTTTTTGCGTCGACCTGGCATTGCATGCGCCCATCGCAAACGCGATGACCGGCCTGCCCGGCTCGACGTCCCGCCCATGGAAAGGCACGGAGATCGGCCCCTGAGTCGCAGGCCGAGTCCATCGGATTCGATTTTGTCAAATCGCGTTTGATGTCGGATTCATCTGCGGGTAGATTAGACCCGAATCAGCCGGTCCTCGGGGGGCGCGGCAACCACCCAAAGTCTCACGTTCCGGACTTCTCCGGCGCCAGACGCGGATGTCTTCGCGTGCCCTGAATGGATTCCGTCTGGTTGGGCGCGGCCCCGCGCCTCGTGTGTCTCGTAAAAGTAACGCGTTTTCGGGTTCGGCGGCTGGCTCCCCAGCAACCGGACATCAGCATCGATTCCGGCCAAAAGCAGCAGATGAGCAGTCCCGCCGCGCCTCTTCAATCCGACACATTGGGCTCGCGCCTGACGTCGCGCGGTGATCTCACCAGCTTCTTCATGGAGCTGACCGCCGAGATCGGCGCCGACAGCTACATGCTGGTCGCCATCGTCCATGACCAGGACCGCAACGATGCGCATATCGTCTCCTCGAATTGGATCTTCGACGCCATCGAGCTGATCGGCAAGCGGCTGATCGCAAGCCTTGCCCAGGGACCGCTCACCGCCGCACCCGGTATCCGTCCGACACCATTCGTGGCGGCCGAGGCGCCGGATGCCGAGGGGCTGGTCTCGGGCGAAGAGGCCCGGCTCCTCGACGTGCTCGGCCATGCCGAAATCTATTCACTGCGGCTGAATGTCGGCCGTCGGCGCCTGTTCGCCTTGTTCTCGGCGGCGGCGGCCGGCCAGATCGACCAGCCGGCGCTGATGAAGGCGCAACTGAAATGCTGCTACGCGCTCTCGCACATTCCGCAGTTGATCGCCGCTTCGGCCATGCAGGATCCGCTCTCGGATCGTGAGCGTGAATGCCTGTTCTGGGTCTCGGAAGGCAAGACCACCGACGAGGTGGCAGTCATCCTTGGCGTCTCCTCAAACACCGTCAACAGCTACATCACCCACGCCATCCAGAAATTCGCGGCCAGCAACCGCGCGATGGCCATCGCCACGGCGATCAGGAGTGGCATCATTTGAAACACGCCGACATCAAGGACGCCGCGGAAGCCCTTTTCAACGAGCAGCGCAGCCCCTTCGGCGCCTTCTCGCTCGGATCCGAAACACATCACGCCGTCACCATTCCCGATGCGGTGCGCCGCTGCCGCTGGATATCAGTCGACATCAACGCCTCGGCCTTCGGCCTGTTCTTCGTCAGCCCGTCGCCGGAGCGCGACCGGCTGGTCCCGTGCTTTGATTCCGATTATCCCGGCATCGCGGTGGCGACGAAGTTCATTTCAGGGGCCAATGGCGAGGACATCGTTCGCCACAGCCGGATTTCGACCGAGCCGCGCTGGTGGACGGACGATGGCGTGGCGGCCATGGCCGACATGTTCGGCAGTCTCGCCTGGACCGGACAGATGGCGCCGCTGACACCCGGATCGAGCGGCATTGCCTTTCCCGTCCATGCCGATCGCGGTCAATGCGGCCTCGTCGTCTTCCAGGGATCGGAGATCGCGCTGCCGCAGGATGCGCTCTACGAAATCCACGCTCGCTGCTTCTCGCTTTTTGCCGCGGTCGCGCGCATGCGTCCCGGCGATGCCGGCAGAATGCGCTCGATCTCCAAGCGCGAGCTCGAATGCTTGAAGCTGACCGCCAACGGCAACACCAGCGAGGAGATCGCGCGGCTCCTGAAACTGTCGGTGCACACCGCCAACCAGTACCTCACCCAGTCGACCCAGAAGCTCAATGCCGTCAACCGCAACCAGGCGGTCGCCAAGGCGCTGCGGCTGGGGCTTATCGAGTAATCGCTGTCGGCTGAAGCGCCTTAAAATGCCAGCGGTTCGACTTTGCGGATGCGGGCCTGTTCGATCACCGCCTCCAGCAGCGCCGTATTGTGCTCTGGGTCTTCGCCCGGTTTTTCAAACGACACGTAATTGACCACGACCGTATTGCCGGTCTCGCTCAGCGTCAGCTGGAAATAGACGGTCACGCCGGGTGGCCTGAGCTCCAGGTCGAGCACGATGCGCGGGCTGCCGCTCCAGTCGACATGCGCTTCGCCGCCATGGCCGAGCCTCAGCGTACCCGGCATGAAGAACAGCTCCACCGCTGAATCGACCAAGTCCGACAGGCAGGCGAAATGCTCCAGCCGAATGAAGGCGATATAGTCGGCGACATCGATCAACCTCAGTTCGCCGACCACCTGTTCGATGGCGCTGGCGACGATGATCTCACGGGATTTTGCGTGCGGTTGCCGGTTCATGAAATCTGTCTGCGCTCAGCCTTTTTCGAGTAGACGATCCGCACCAGTTCGGCGACGGCCTGGTAGAATTGCGACGGGATCACGTTATCGACCGAAACTTGCTTGTACATGGAGCGGGCGAGCGCCACGTCCTCGAAGATCGGGATGTTGTGTTCCTTGGCGATCTCGCGGATTTTCAGCGCCACGATGTCCTGCCCTTTCGCCACCACGAGCGGCGCCGAATCCTCGTCGCGCACATATTTCAACGCGATCGAGAAGTGGGTCGGGTTGGCGATGACAAGCGTCGCGCGCGGCACCGCCGTCATCATCCGCTTGCGCGCCCGGTCTCGCGCCAGCGAGCGCAGCCGCGACTTGACGATCGGGTCGCCCTCGGCCTGCTTGAACTCGTCCTTGACCTCCTGCTTGCTCATGCGCAGGTCCTGCTTCCAGTGGAAGCGCGACCAGACGACGTCGATCGCCGCGATCAGTCCCATGACGAAGACGATCGCCACCAGTATGTCGACGGCGATGCCGCGGATGACGAGACCGAAAGCGACCGGATTGGTGATCATCCCGGCAAGCAGCTTGCGGTGATCCTCCGACAGCGTGAAGGTGAGCACGGCGATGGCAAAACCGACTTTTGCAAGGGACTTCAGGAATTCGACCCAGCCCTGGGCGCCGAACATCCGGTTCCAGCCCTTGACGATCGAGATACGAGACATCTGCGGCCTGATCCGCTCGCCGACGAATTGCGGCATGTTCTGCAGCACCGAGGCACCGATGCCGGCAACGGTCAGCAGCACCAGCAGGCTGAGTACGGCGCGGCCCACTTCCAGCATGACAATCTTGTAGAGCTCGATGACATCGGTCTCGGTGTCCATCGGCCAGGCCTCGGGCTTCTCCAGAAACATCGACAGGAACATGCCGAGCTCGACGATGGCGTCCTTGGCATAGAAGACGGTGAACACCAATATGGCGACAAAGGAGGCCAGGATCGCGGTCTCCCTCGAATGGGGCAACTTGCCCTGTTCGATTGTGTCGCGGATCTTCTTTTCCGTCGCCTCTTCGGTTTTCGAATCCTTGTCGGCGGCGTCGGACATGCCTTAGGCGGCGTTCTGCGTCGAGGGAAGTTCGAAAGCGCCTTCGCGCGACAGCCGGATGGTGGTCGTCACGATCGTCTTGCGTGCCGTCATGATGTCGGCGGCGGGGACACCGTCCGATCCTTGCCCGAGTTCGGCCTCGATCATGCGCCGGGAGCGGGCGCCGATTGCCGACAGCACCGCTTCGGCCAGTGCCGCCGACGTGCCGCGCAGCGCCAGCGTGACAAGCTCGGTCGACAGCCCGTCGAACAAAAGCACGCGCGCCTTCTGGGTGAGCAGCGGCAGGTCGTCGAAAGCGAACAGCCGGGCCCGAACGCCGTCGAGGTCGGGCGTGCCGGCGGCTTCGAGATCCTGCATGACCTCGTCGAGCAGGGGCTTTTCCAGCTCGTTGAGCACGCTGGCGACGCGCGCCTGCCCGGCCGAAGTGTCCTTGGTCGAGGTGTCCGACAGCACGCTGGCGCGCAGCCGGTTCTCGACGATCCTGGTGGCGGCGGCCGGAACATTGGCCATCGTCACCATGCGCTTGATGATCTCGCCGCGCATCGGCTTCGTCAGCGTCAAGAGCACGCTCGCCGCCGCCTGCGGCGCCAGTTTCGACAGCACCATGGCCGCCGTCTGCGGATGTTCGCCCGCGAGGAAGGCGCCCAGCCGCGAGGGTTCGAGCTTTTCGAGATCGGGCCAGATCGGCGGCGGCCCTTCGGGCGCCGCCTCCGGCTTCTGGTTGCCCATGATGGCGCTCATCTCTTCGGGCGAGAGCGACTCGTTGAGGATCGTGTCCATCCTGTCGGCGGAATCGAGCAGGCCCGCGCCCTCGGTGAATTCGGCCTCGAATTCGGCGACGATGCGCTCGAGATCGCTCTGCGGAATGGTCCTGAGCAGCCGGGCGCCCTCGATCAGCGCCTTCAGCTCTTCCTGCTTGAAGAATTTCAACAGGCGGCTGGCCGACGGCTTGCCCATCGCCACCAGTATGGCGGCCGCCTTCTGTGCGCGTGTCAGGGTCGTCAGCGGCGTTGTCATGCCTTTCGCCTCCGCTGCCATCGGCAAGCCCTGCCAGCCATGTCTAGGCGCCCTTCGTGCCGGCGATGATTTCGGTCAGCCTGATGCCGAAGCGCGAAGGGTCGCTTTCGAGCACGGTGATCTCGCCGCGCGCTATTTTGCGGCCGTTCACCACGACATCGACCGGTTCGCCGATGCGTCGGTTGAGCGCGACGGTCGAACCCTTCTGCAGCGCCATCAGATCGGAAACCGCCATCTCGGTGCTGCCGAGGATGATCTGGACATCGACGGGGATGTTCATGATGACGCTTGAATTGGCCGATGCCGCGTCCCTTGCCGCCATCTCCGGGCGCTGCTCTTCTTCGTGCAGGACCCCGCGCAATTCCTCGATGGCACGATCGAGCCGCTCGTCCGGCTGGTCGAGCTCTGGTTCTACCTTGGTCTTGGCCATGCGTCGTCTCCAAAAGCTCAGGCGCGCCCGGCACCAGCCGGCATGAGCCCATCGATGAAATCCTGCCCGGCATCGAAAGGATGCTTGATTCGGACGGTGTAATTCTGCCCCAGTTTGCCGAACTCGCATACGAACAGCGTCTGGCCGCGCGCACTGAGGCGAGCCCGTGATTGCGCCGTCTCGTCGAAGTCGATGACCTGGCCCACTTCGAGATCGGCGAGGTCTCCGAGCGTCAGCCGTGCCAGTGGCATGGTGGCTTCGAGCGCCACGGTCGAGCGCATCACCTCTTCCGAAAAGCGTGCCCGCCAGCTGGTGCCGTGATCATCCGCGCTGACGCTGGCCGTACCGTCGCGGCCGGCCAGCACGATACGCTGCGGCATCGTCACCGTGATCGAGCCGCTGTCGACCGGCGTCGAGATGCCGAGGACGATGCGGATCGCGGCACCGTCGCGCAACACGTGCCGCCTGGCCTCGATGCCCGACATGGCCCGCGGCGCCGGCAGCCGCAATTCGAGCGAGCGCCGTCCCGATCCGTTCAACGCCTGCGCCACCTCCTGGAACACCATGGTCGAGACATCGGCCTCGATCGACGACAGGTCGCGCTCGATCGGCGACACCGGCATGTCCGGGTCGCCGCCGAACAGCGTCGAGACGATGATCGCGATCGCGGGAGCGTCGATGACGAGGGTCATCGCGTCCGAGGATGCCGGCGAGCCGACAACGGTCATGGCGAAGGTATCGCCAGCGCGCGAACGCGCCTCGGGAACACGGCTGACCTCCACGGCCCTGAGATCAACGCTCACGGGAGCGCCCAGCTCGCTCGAGAGCGCCTTCTGCAGCAGCGGTACGGCCCGTTCGGCCATGGCGCGGCCGGCGTCGATGACCTGGTCGGCCTCGCCGCTGTCGCCGACCAGACGCTCGATGATCAACGAACGCGCTTGCGAGGGGCTGCCCGGACTGGTCATGACAGTTTTGGCACCGGTCTGTCGCGCATCGCTCAGGCGGCCTTCTTCTCGGCGCCGCCGGTGTTCATCGTGCTCTGCTCGACGGCGTCGATAGTCGGCCGTTCATAGGAGGAGATGGTTTTGCGGCCGAACTCGATCGCCACCTGCGGCAGCGCACCGTTCATGTAGGCGAGTAGCGTCTGCTTGACGATGATGTAGAGGCGGTTCTTCTTCTCGCGCACCGTCTTGATCTTGGTGGCGACAGGCCCGACCACCGCGTAGGACAGGAAGATGCCGAGGAAGGTGCCGACCAACGCCGCGCCGATCAGGCCGCCGAGGATTTCCGGCGACTGGTCAAGCGCACCCATCGCCTTGACCACGCCGAGCACGGCGGCGACGATGCCGAGCGCCGGCAGGCCGTCGCCGACCGCGACCAGCGCGTGATAGGCTTTCATCTTGTCGGACTTGATGGTCTGGATTTCCTCGTCCATCAGCGCCTCGATCTCGTGCGAGCGGGCATTGCCGATGATAATGATGCGGCAGTAGTCGCAGATGAAATTCATCAAATCGTGGTTCTTGAGCACGGTCGGAAAGGCCTGGAAGATCGCCGACTCCTCCGGATTGTCGATATGCGCCTCGACCTCGCTGCGCGACTTGGAGCGCAGCTCGCGCATCAGGCTGTGCAGCACGCCGAGCGTTTCCAGATAGTCCTGCTCCTTCGGCACAGCCTGCTTGAAAGCTTCGAGAATGCCCTTGCCGGTATCCTTGACCGTCTTCATCGGATTGGCGACAAGGAAGGTGCCGAGCGCCGCGCCGCAGATGACCACGGCTTCCCATGGCTGGACCAGCACGTGCAGATGCCCGCCCATGGCCATGAAGCCGCCAAGGACGCAGCCGAGCGTCACCACAAGTCCAATCAGAATGCCCACGACCGGTCCTTCCGCATTTCACGTCGGACAAGGGATAGTCCCCGTGCCTTGTGTGAGGCTTGAATCCGAGCCGCCATGGGACCGAAAATTGGCGATTCAGTTTCGCGCAAGGAAGTGAGCTTATTGTGCTGGCATAGCTTCGGCCGGAGGCGTGTCCTTGCTCAGTACCTATACCAGCTACCAGTTGATCACCAAAGACATCAACAAGTCGATCGACCGCATCGAGCAACAGCCGACGGTCGATCGCGATACCCAATATTATCTCGCCAACATCACCAAGGTGAAATCGATCGACGATTTCGTCAACAATGATCGGCTGTTCAAATATGCCATGAAGGCCTACGGTCTCGAGGATATGGACTACGCCAAGGCGTTCATGGTCAAGGCGCTCAAGGAAGGCGTTTCCGATTCCAACAGTTTCGCCAACAAGCTGACCGACAAGCGCTACGCCGCCTTCGTCAGCGCCTTCAACTTCGCTGCCAACGGCGCCGATGCGACGATCTACAACAAGGCCCAGCAACTGGTGACGAAGAACTACGCCATACAGGCGCAAATCGCCGGTCTCGATCCGAATTCGGACTATGTGAAGGGCGAGACGACGTATTATCTCGCCAACATCACCAAGGTGAAGTCGGTCGACGACCTTATGTCGAACAGCCGCCTTTACACTTACGCGCTGGCCGCGTACGGCCTCGATTCGGCGACGGAGGACAAGGACCTTATCAAGCAGGTCCTGCAAGGCGGCGTGCGCGATCCCGACAGCGTCGCCAACAAGCAGACGGATCCGGCCTACGCGGGACTGGCTACGGCCCTCAACTTCGAACAATACGGCGAGAATGCCACCACCATCAATCCAGCGCAGCAGCCGACCGTCGACAAATACATGCGCCAGACACTGGAAGAGGATGCCGGCCAGACCAATGAGGGCGTGCGGCTGGCGCTCTATTTCCAGCGCAAGGCACCCGACATCACAAGTTGGTACGACGTGCTGGCCGACACCGCGCTGGCCAGCGTCGTGCGCACCGCGCTGGGGCTGCCCGATTCCTTCGCCACCGCCGACATCGACAAGCAGGCGCAACTGTTCGGGCAGAAGCTCGACATCTCGGATTTCACGGATCCCGTGAAACTGAACAAGTTCCTGACCCGCTTCACCAGCATGTACGAGATCAACAACCCGACCTCGCCGGCCGTGACATCGATCAGCGTGCTTTTCGCCCAACCGGTCGCATCGGGCATCTCCACCGACCTGATGATGGCCATGCAGAAACTGAAGTTCTGATCATGCGAGACAGTCTCTACGTCGCCCTCTCCGCGCAAATGGCCCTCGAGCGCCGACTCGACACGATCGCCGACAATGTCGCCAACGCCAACACCGTCGGCTTTCGCGCCACGGGGGTGAAGTTCGCGGACGTGGTGTCGGGTACCGGGCAGAAGTCGGTTTCGTTCGCCTCCTCCGGCAAGACCTTTCTGTCGGGAGCTCACGGCTCCATGACGGAGACCGGCAATCCATTCGATTTCGCCATCCAGGGCAACGCTTGGTTCGCCATCGACACGCCGGCCGGCACCGTCATGACCCGCGACGGTCGTTTCTCGATGAACGAGAATGGCGAGCTGATGTCGGTCGAGGGCCATCCGGTGCTCGACGCCGGCGGCGCGCCGATCCAGCTCGATCCCCGCAACGGTCCGCCCAAGGCCGGCGCCGACGGCTCGCTGCGCCAGAACGAACAGCTCGTCGGCTCGATCGGCCTCTACAATTTCGACCCGGGCGAGAATTTCGTGCGCTACGGCAATTCCGGCATTGTGCCCGCACGCACGCCCGAACCGGTCACCGACCGCTCCGACATCGGCGTCGCGCAGGGTTTCGTCGAGGAATCCAACGTCAATCCGGTGCTGGAAATGACCCGGCTGATCATGGTCCAGCGCGCCTTCGAGAACACCGCCGCGCTGATGCGGCAGACCGATTCCTCCACCGACGAGGCGATAAAGACGCTCGGCTCGAAGTCATAGCATGTCGTCAGAGCAGCCATCCATCCGCGCACCCGAAAGACAGCTCCAGCCGGCGCCGCAGGACAGGCTTGCCGCTTTGGAGCGGATTGTCAGGCGCTTCGGCGACGGCGACGGGCTGGTCAAGCGCGGAGGCCTCGTCACGGAAGTCACGCCCACGCACTACAAGGTGCACGGCCTTTCCGATTTCACCAGGCTGGGTGACATTGTCGAGCAGCGCGGCCAGGCCGGCGCGCGCCGCGGCGAGATCGTCAAAATCAGCCGTGACGAGGTTGTGATCGCCCCCTTCGAACGCAGCGCCGACACCGGCATCGGCGATGCCGTGTTCCGCAGGGGTCCACTCGCGGTGGCGCCGCATGCCTCGTGGCGCGGTCGCGCCATCGATGCGCTCACCCGGACGATCGATGGGGGTCCGCCTTTGGTAAGGGGCGACGACATGTCGGCGGCGGCCGCGACACCCGGCGCCATGGCGCGGCAGCGTGTCGGCACCGCCTTCATGACCGGCGTCAAGGTCATCGATATCTTCACGCCGCTCTGCTTCGGCCAGCGCATGGGTGTCTTCGCCGGCTCCGGCGTCGGCAAGTCGACGCTGCTTGCCATGCTCGCCGGCGCCGACGCGTTCGACACCGTCGTCGTGGCGCTGATCGGTGAACGCGGCCGCGAGGTCCGCGAATTCCTCGAAGACACGATCGGCGACAGCATGGCCAAGACCGTCGCCGTCGTCGCCACCAGCGACGAGAGCGCCATGATGCGCCGGCGCGCGCCCGACACCGCCATGCGCGTGGCCGAACACTTCCGCGACCAGGGCCACCGTGTCCTGCTGGTGCTGGATTCGATCACCCGCTTCGCTCATGCGCTGCGCGAGGTGGCGACGGGAACCGGCGAGCCGCCGGTCGCCCGCGGCTACCCCGCCTCGGTCTTCACCGAATTGCCCAAGCTGCTCGAGCGTGCCGGGCCTGGAGCCGAAGGTAAAGGCTCGATCACCGCCATCATCTCCGTGCTGGTCGACGGCGACGATCACAACGATCCGGTCGCAGATTCTGTGCGCGGCATCCTCGACGGCCATGTCGTGCTCGACCGCGCGATTGCCGAACAGGGCCGCTATCCGCCCGTCAATCCACTGTCGTCCATATCGCGACTTGCAGGCAAGGCCTGGAGCGTCGAGCAGCGAGCCCTTGTGACGCGGCTGAAGTCGATGATCTCCCGTTTCGAGGACACGCGCGACATCCGCCTGCTCGGCGCCTATCAGGGCGGCGTCGACGCCGAACTCGACATGGCCGTGCGCCAAGTGCCCCTGATCTATGAGGCGCTGGCGCAATCGCCGAGGGACCGCCCGTCCGCCGATCCGTTCTCCGACCTTGCCCGCCACCTCAAGGGAAAGCAGAATGCCGAACCAGGAGACTGAACGCCAGTACACCGAGCGCCTCCTGAACGAGATGATCGCCGAGGCGAACGCCGCGGAGCAGGCTCGAGCGGAGGAGGCCAGGGTCGCCAAGGCAAACGCCGTGGGCGCCATGGCTGCCAGGACCGCGGCTGTTCTGGCCAGGGCCGTCAAACCGGCTCTCCCCAGATCCGAACCTGTTCTTGGTCGGACCGCCCTTTCCTCAACGCATGTGGTTCCCGGCGTCGATGCTCCCGAGATGACGCAGGCAAGCCGCGAATCGCTGATCGATGGCCTGTTCGCCGCCACCGAATGGCCGCAGCCGCCAAAGCCGCAATTCCCCAGACTGGGCAAGAAGAAGGCGGACCGTCGCGCCGACGTCGTCATCGCCGCGCTCGGCATCACGCTCGGCCTGACCTGCGCCCTGTTTCCCTGGTACATTTTCTTCAATCAGGACCAGTTCGGCGTGCAGGCGATCAAGTTCGGCGGCACAGGCACCAATTCGGGACGTGCGGGCGGCGGCGTGGTTGCCGCGCGCAGCGCGCCACTGACAGCCAAGGACGTTCCCAACACCAACGTCGACCTGCTTGCCACCGGCACGGTGCAGGACGATTCCAGAACGGAGCCGCCCGGCGATCAGCCCTTCCCCGCCGACATCGCGAAGTTCCGCATGGTCCATGTCGCCAACGGCCGCGCCATGATCGAGGACGACACCGGCCTGTGGATGGTCCAGCGGGGTTCGACGCTACCGGATTCCAGCAAGGTATCGGCGATCGAACAGCGCAATGGCAAATGGGTCATGCTCACCAGCGCCAACCAGGTGATCGAGCTTTCCAGGTAAGGCTGTTTCGGCTTTGCCCCGAGCCGGATCCAAGTCCAAAAAGACGGAGCAAGATGCCGTCCGAAAACCGCCTCATATTTTTCGCTGTCATACTCTAGCGACCGTCCGCAAGGTCCGCGCAAGACTGGCGGCCTAGTCTTTGGGCACATGCCCGGAGATTCCCATGGAGCCCGTTTCCCTTTTCGATCTCGCCGCCAAGCAAGCGCAGTGGCTGTCCGTGCGTCAGTCGGCGGTCGCCGGCAACATCGCCAATGCCAACACGCCGGGCTACACGGCAAACGATGTCGAGCCGTTCGAGAAGGTGCTCGACCGCACCGCGGTGTCGCTCCAGATCACCGAGCCCGGCCATCTCGGCAGTGCTGCCACCAATGCCGGCTTCACCATCAAGCCGCAGGAAGACGACGGCGTGATCATGCCGTCCAAGAACACGGTCGTGCTTGAAGACCAGCTTCTCAAGGCCGGCGAAGTACGCCGTTCCTTCGAGCTCAACACGGCCATCGTCAAGGCATTCCACTCAATGATGATGATGGCGGTGAAGAGCTGACCATGGACGCACTGACCGCAGCCCTCAAAGTCGCAGCATCAGGCCTCGGCGCTCAGTCCGAGCGCCTGCGCGTGGTTTCGGAAAACCTCGCCAACGCCCAGTCGACAGGCACCACGCCGGGCGCCGACCCGTATCGCCGCAAGACCATCAGCTTCGTTTCCGAACTCGACCGGGCCTCCGGCAGCTCAACGGTTGAGGTGAACTCGATCGACCGCGACCCGAGCGACTTTCCCATCGAATTCCAGCCCGGCAACGAGGCCGCCGACGACAAGGGCTACGTCAAGATGCCCAATGTCAACGTGCTGATCGAAATGGCCGACATGACCGAGGCCAACCGCTCCTACGAGGCCAACCTGCAAGTCGTGAAGCAGGCGCGCGACCTCATTTCAATGACCATCGACCTGATGAGGAACCAATGATCGTCAACGGCATCGGCGCGCTTAACCTGAAGCCTGGGCTGGGCGATACAGCCACCGACCTGCTGCAGGGCGGTGTTGCGTCGGCGGCATCGGGCAACCTCGGCACCTCCTTCGCCGAAGCGGTGAGCCAGGCGGCCTCCAAGACCGTCAGCACCATGCAGAATGCCGAGCAGGTATCGATGCAGGCGCTCAAGGGCGACGCCGACACCCGCCAGGTGGTCGATGCCGTGATGAGCGCCCAGCAGGCGCTGCAGACCGCCGTCGCCATCCGCGACAAGGTCGTCTCGGCCTATCTCGAAGTCAGTCGCATGGGCATCTGAGGAGCAGGCCATGAAAGCACTCGCCATCGCAGCCACCGGCATGAATGCCCAGCAGACCAATCTGGAAGTCATCGCCAACAACATCGCCAACATCAACACCACCGGCTACAAGCGCGCGCGCGCCGAATTCTCCGACCTGCTCTACCAGGTCGATCGCACGCAAGGTGTGCCGAACCGTTCCAACGCCTCGCTGGTGCCGGAAGGCGTTTCGATCGGCCTCGGCGTCAAGACGACCGCCGTGCGCAACGTGCACACCCAGGGCGAGCTGACCAGCACCGGCAACAGTTTCGACATGGCGTTGACCGGCAGGGGCTGGTTCCAGATCGAAGGCGCCGACGGCGGCACGCTCTACAGCCGCGCCGGTGCCTTCAACACCAACGCCACCGGCCAGTTGGTGACCGTGGACGGCGCCAGTGTCATTCCGGCCATCACCGTGCCGACTAATGCGGTCGAGGTCATCGTCAACAAGACCGGTCAGGTCTTCGCCCGCATCGACGGCCAGACCAACCTGCAGACGCTCGGCCAACTTCAGATCGCCAACTTCGCCAACGAGGCCGGCCTCGCGCCGCTTGGCGACAATCTGTTCCAGGAAACGACGGCTTCCGGCCCGGCCAATGTCGGCGTGCCCGGCGATCCCGGCTTCGCCACCATCCAGCAAGGCTATCTCGAGGCTTCCAATGTCGACCCGGTCAAGGAAATCACCGAGCTGATCTCGGCGCAGCGCGCCTATGAGATGAACTCCAAGGTGATCCAGGCCGCCGACGACATGGCCTCCGTCGTCTCCAAGAACATCAGGTAACGGATGATGGCCATGCCGATCTCCTGCTCCGCATTCCGCCGCGCCGCGCTGACCCTTGCGCTGGTGGCCGGCGGCATGCCGGCTTTCGCCCAGGAATCGGCAGGCCAATCGACGGGTCAGTCGGCCACGCAGATCGCCAGCAACCAGCCTGCCGGCGAGGTCGTGCTGATCCCCAACCGCGTCATCTATCCCGGCGAGACGATCGAACTCGGCGCCCTGAAGCAGGTGACCCTCCTCCCCGGCAAGCACAAGCCGGATGCCGTGGCGACTCGTTCCGAGGAACTCCAGGGCAAGATCGCCAAGCGCACGCTGTTGCCGGGCCGCTATATTCCTTCCGCCGCCATCCGCGAGGCCTGGCTGGTCGAACAGGGTGCCGCCGTGCAGGTCTTCTTCGTCGCCGGCGGGCTGACGATAACGGCCACCGCCGTGACCTTGCAGCCGGGCTCGGCCGGCGACTTCATCAAGGTTCGCAACAGCGACAGCGGCAAGATCCTCTCCGGCACGGTGATGGCCGACGGCACCATCCAGGTCGGCGCTTCATGATGCGCCCATTTGCCCTTCTGCTCGCGGCGGCACTTGGCCTGCAGCCGGCGCTGGCCGATGGCCTGACGCCCAAGGCCAAGCGCGAGCTCGCGGCCAGGAATGGGGGTGTCTACGACGATCCGGAATATGATCCGGCCACCACCACGCGCATGTTCCGCGTTTCGCCCGGGCCGAGTTCGCTGCCGCCAGGCCAGGTCGCCTCGCGCATCAAGGACATCGCGCAACTGCAGAGCTCGCGCGACAACCAGCTCGTCGGCTACGGACTTGTCATCGGGCTGGCCGGATCCGGCGACAGCCTGCGCAATTCGCCGTTCACCGAACAGTCGATCCGCGCCATGCTCGAAAATCTCGGCATCGCCACCGAAGGCGGCAGCGCACGCGCCAAGAATGTCGCCGCCGTCATCGTCACCGCCAACATGCCGCCCTATGTGCAATCGGGCGCCCGCATCGACATTGACGTTTCGTCGATGGGCGACGCCACCTCGCTTGCCGGCGGCACGCTGATCATGACGCCGCTGAAGGCGGCGGACGGCGAGATATACGCTGTCGGCCAAGGCGCGGTCATCGTTTCCGGTTTCACCGCCCAGGGTCAGGCCCAGCAATTGACGCAAGGCGTGCCGACCGCCGGCCGCGTGCCGAACGGGGCCATAGTCGAGCGGCAGGTGAAGGCCGAGTTCGACGACCAGTCGACGCTGACGCTGCAATTGCGCAATCCCGATTTTTCGACCGCCATCCGCATCGCCGACGCGATCAACGACTACACCGCCCAGCGCTTCGGCATGCGCGTGGCGGCCGAGCGCGATTCCCGCACAGTGCAGATCAGGCGGCCGAAGAGCGTTTCGGCTGCCCGCTTCTATGCCGAGATCGAGAATCTGGTGGTCGAGTCCGACACGCCGGCCCGCGTCGTCATCGACGAGCGCACCGGCACCATCGTCATCGGCAACGACGTCAAGATCTCGCGTGTCGCCATCAGCCACGGCACGTTGACGGTGCGCATCACGGAAGCCCCGCGCGTCGTGCAGCCCGAACCCTTCTCCAAGGGCGAAACCGCCGTCGAGCCGTTCACCGCCATCGATGCCAGCCGGCCCGACGCCCGCGTCGCCGTGCTCGACGGGCCCGACCTGCAAACCCTCGTTTCCGGCCTCAACCGTCTCGGCGTCAAGCCGGACGGGATCATTGCCATCCTGCAAGGCATCAAGTCGGCCGGCGCCCTGCAAGCCGATCTGGTTCTCCAATAGGCGATGCCGATGATGCTTTCCCTCTCACCCAACGAAAGACGCCGGGCTCGCGCCATCCTGTTCGCGGCCGCGGCTCTCGCGGCGGTGTCCGTCTTCGGCGGCCGCGCTCACGGCGAAGACGCGGTTCGCCAGGTTCTGCCCGGAGCACAGCCCGCCGTGGCGCCGCAGCAATTAACGCGCGAGAAAACGCCGGACCAGAGTGAGATCGAGCGCTTCTGCTCCAATATCGCCGACGCCGCCCGCGATCGCCGCTATGCCCTGCAGGCCGAGGAGTTGAAGCAGCTCCAGGCCGGCATCGACGAGCGCATGAAGGCGCTGGACGCAAAGAAGGCCGAATACGAGACTTGGCTGAAGCGGCGCGAGGTGTTCCTGGCCCGGGCCGAGGACGGCGTCGTCAAGATCTATGCCGGCATGAAGCCCGATGCGGCGGCCGAACGCCTGGCGATCGTCAACGCCGACCTCGCCGCGGCCATCCTGATGAAGCTCGATTCACGCAAGGCCGGCGTCATCCTCAACGAAATGGACCAGAAGGCGGCGGCGACGCTTACCGGCATCATGGCCAGCGCAGCCCGAAGGGTAGATCCGTCATGATCCGCAGAATGCTCATCCTGTGCGCGGTCGCAGCACTGTCCGGCTGCGGAACCAACCTCAAGGACGTCGGCAAGGAACCGGCATTGTCCCCGGTCGGCTCCGGCATAGATGTCGGCAACACCGGCTCGCTGTATAAATACCCGGAAACGCCGCGGCAGCCGGTAAAGAAGTTCTCGCTGTGGAACGACCGCCAGAGCCGACTGTTCACCGACCCGCGGGCGCTGTCGCAAGGCGACATCCTGACCGTCAAAATCAGCATCAACGACCGCGCCAACTTCAAGAACCAGAATGACAGAAGCCGCACCGCCAGTCGGCAGCTTGGCTATGACATCAGCGCGCAATGGGACAAGCTCAGCACCGCCGGCAAGGGCTCTGGAGCGCTCAACTCCCAGACGGACACGACCGCCGATGGTGAGATCAAGCGGTCGGAAACGCTTGAGCTCAATGTGGCAGCCATCGTCACCGATGTCTTGCCCAACGGCAATCTGATGATCACCGGGTCGCAGGAAGTGCGCGTCAATGCCGAGCTCCGGGTGCTGACCATCGCCGGCATCGTGCGCCCAGCCGATATCGGCGCCGAGAACACGATCCCCTACGAACGCATCGCCGAAGCGCGCATTTCCTACGGCGGACGCGGCCGCATCACCGAGATCCAGCAACCGGCCTATGGCCAGCAGGTCCTCGACCAGGTTCTTCCGTTCTAGTTCTTGGCCTTGTGGGGATTGGAGAGCAAAACACCGTGGCCAACGTCGAACAGGTTCAGCCTCGCAAGGGTCCTTCCCTTGCCATCCAGGGCGCCATGCTGCTCGTGGTGACGGCCGCCGCCATCGGCATGGGCTGGATGTCAGGCGGCTATCTCAAAGGCGTCGATGCACCACCATCGGTGTCGGTTGCGCCTGAAAATGAGGGCAAGGTCGCCCAGCCCGCCGCACAACAGCCGGGCACGGGCCCGACACTGGTCGCACTGGCGCCGATCACCACCAATATCGCCTCGCCCGCGGATACATGGATCAGGATGGAAGTATCCGTGGTCTATGACGCGCCGCAGCCGCCGACCATGGCAGAGGACATTCAACAGGATCTTCTGGCTTTCGTGCGTACCCTGAAGATGCACCAGATCGAAGGTGCCAGCGGCTACCAGCATCTGAAGGCCGACCTCGACGAACGCGCCTCCATCCGCAGTCAGGGGCACGTTAAACAGATTCTTATCAGGACATTGCTGCTCGAATGAGAAAATTCCTTCTTGCCGCGGTACTGATCGGTGCCGCCACCTCCGTCGCGGCGGCCCAGCAACTGGACCTTGGCGGCATCGGCAAAGCCGATGGCACCACCGTCGGCTACATCATTCAGATGTTCGGCCTGCTTACCGTCCTGTCGGTGGCGCCGGGCCTGCTGATCATGGTGACCAGCTTCACCCGTTTCGTCATCGCTTTCTCGATCCTGCGCGCCGGCATCGGCCTGCAGTCGACGCCGGCGAACCTCATCCTCATTTCGCTGTCGCTGTTCATGACCTTCTATGTCATGGCACCGACCTTCGATCAGGCGTGGAACACCGGCGTCAAGCCGCTGATGGACAACCAGATCAGCCAGACCGAGGCCTTCGAGAAGATTTCCGATCCGTTCCGGACCTTCATGCTGCACAATGTGCGCGACAAGGACTTCGATCTTTTCGCCGACCTCGCCCGCGAGCGCGGCCAGGTTGTTGCCAAGGAGACGGTCGACCTGCGCATCCTGGTGCCTGCCTTCATGATCTCCGAAATCCGGCGCGGTTTCGAGATCGGCTTCCTGATCGTGCTGCCATTCCTGGTCATCGACCTGATCGTGGCCACCATCACCATGGCGATGGGCATGATGATGCTGCCGCCCACGGTCGTGTCGCTGCCGTTCAAAATCCTGTTCTTCGTCCTGATCGACGGCTGGAACCTGCTCGTCGGGAGCCTGGTGCGCTCTTTCACCTGATCTCCCACGCTCGGCATCAGACACCGTTCGCTCCGAGAAACCGAGTGGCGCGAGCGTTATCGAATTTTCTCCGAATTATTTTCGATTAACCGTCCGATTTAGTCCTTTGGTAGGGACTCGCCGCCATAGTCGCTCGCAGATGGCGGGTGACCCAAACGCAACGGTCATTGGCATGATGCCGCTCCGTCATACCGGACAAACCGGTATGCAAAAAACACCTGTAAAAACAAGGTACGAGTAGCCATGGCCAGTATCATGACCAACACCGCCGCGTTGACGGCGCTGCAGAGCCTTAATGCCACGCAGAACAGCCTCGCCACCACCCAGTCCCGCATTTCGACGGGCTATCGCGTCTCCCAGGCTTCGGACAACGCCGCCTACTGGTCGATCGCGACCACGATGCGCTCCGACAACCAGGCCATGTCCACCGTTTCGGACTCGCTCGGCCTCGGCGCCTCGAAGGTCGACACCGCCTACACCGGCATGAGCAGCGCGATCACCACCATCAACTCGATCCAGCAGAAGCTGACCGCATCCTACGGCCAGACCGACGCCTCCAAGGAAAAGACCCAGGTCGAAATCAAGGCGCTTCAGGATCAGTTGAAGGCCTACGCCGATGGCGCGACCTTCTCGGGCACCAACATGCTTTCGGTGTCGACGGCTTCGGGCACGGCAGCCGACGTCAAAGTCGTTTCGGCTTTCAACCGTAGCGCCGCCGGCGCTGTTTCGATTTCGACGATCGACGTCAATGTCGAAAGCATCAAGCTCTATGACGCCGGCGCCGCACCGACCGCCAAGGGCATTCTGGACACAGACCGCCTCGGCGCCACTGGCGCAGCGGTTACATCGGCCTCGGCCCCGACCCTAGGCGCTGCCGCAGCGGGCACCGACACCTATTCGGTCGCCAGCTTGGCCATCTTCTCGGGCACCACGGCCGCCAGCGACAGCCAGATCTCGCAGATGATGACGGTTGTCGACGCCGCGCTCAAGGACATGACGACCGCCGCCACCAAGCTCGGCGCCGCCAAGAGCTCCATCGACCTGCAGAAGACCTTCACCTCGAGCCTGATGGACTCCATCGATCGCGGCGTCGGCCAGCTCGTCGATGCCGACATGAACAAGGAATCGACCCGCCTCCAGGCGCTGCAGGTTCAGCAGCAGCTCGGCGTCCAGGCGCTGTCGATCGCCAACGGCTCCTCGCAGTCGATCCTGTCGCTCTTCCGCGGCTGATCACACTCAACCGGCTACATTAGACCGACGGGCCGCGCCAAAAGCGCGGCCCGTTTTGCGTTTGCTCCAGCCCCGCGCAACCCTCGTTCCTTAACCCTCCAAAGTCAGCTTTTAACAGGCCGTTAACCATAACGCGCTAGTCATGGTTAACCAATGACTTACAACGGATTGCCGAATCGGCCCGATCGGGGCGGCGGCAATCCACGGGCGGGTCGAGCGGCTCGCGAGGGCAACGCCGGTTTTTGAGAAGACCGGTCTGGAAAAAGGAGCGAGTTTCTTGGCGAGCATCATGACGAACGCTGCGGCGTTGACCGCACTTCAAAGCCTCAACGCCACCAACAAGTCGCTCGAGCAGACACAGGCCCGCATCTCGACGGGTTACCGCGTCTCTCAGGCCTCCGACAACGCCGCCTACTGGTCGATCGCCACGACGATGCGCTCCGACAACCAGGCGCTCTCGACCGTGCAGGACGCCCTCGGCCTCGGCGCCTCGAAAGTCGACACCGCCTATACCGGCATGAACAATGTTCTGACGTCGATCGGCCAGATCAAGACCAAGCTGCTTTCCACCGTCGGCCAGACGGACGCCGCCAAGGCAAAGACGCAGACCGAGATCACGGCGCTCCAGGCGCAGATGAAGTCCTTTGCCGATGCCGCCACCTTTTCGGGTTCGAATTACCTTTCGGTGACGTCCAAGCAGGTCGCCGCGCCGAATGATGGCGTCCAGGCCGACGCCAAGATCGTCTCGTCCTTCAACCGCTCATCCTCGGGCGCCATTTCGCTTGGAACGATCGACATCAATGTCGAGAGCACCAAGCTGTTCGATTCCGGCCTCGCCACCGACGTCAAGAACCAGGGCACGCTCGATCGCCAAACCTCTGTCTACTCGACAGCGGCGGCACAGAGCCAATATGACACCGCTTATGCGACCGCGCTCGCTGGCGGCGCCACGGACATTGCCGCCAACACCGCGGGCCAGGCCGCGGTAAGCCCGGCTGCCACGAAGATCGACAATGTCTCCGCCTACAATCTCGACATCACCGCGGCGGGCGTGACCGACGACATCATCACCCAGATGATCGGCAAGATCGACAAGGTCATGGCCCAGTTGACCGACCAGGCCACCATCCTCGGTTCGGCCAAAAGCAGCATCGACCTGCAGAAGACCTTCACGCAGAGCCTGATGGACTCCATCGACCGCGGCGTCGGCCAACTCGTCGATGCAGACATGAACAAGGAATCGACCCGTCTCCAGGCGCTGCAGGTGCAGCAGCAGCTCGGCATCCAGGCGCTGTCGATCGCCAACAGCTCCTCGCAGTCGATCCTGTCGCTGTTCAAGAACGGCTAGTCCAGCCTTAGCTGACGGGTTACTTCTACTTCCAATTCACGGGCCGCGCCGCAAGCGCGGCCCGATTTCATTTTCGCACAAGCTTCGAGGGCTAGTGTTCCGGCGGACAGTCATGCTGGGAGTCGCTCAATCGTGCCGGAACAGATCCAGAGCATCATCTCGAATCTCCGCGGCTTTGGCGTCAGGCGCCTGGCCATGCTGGCGGGCATCGCCGTCCTGGTGATGGGTGTCATCGGCATTGCCTCGGTCTACCTCAACCGACCGGCCTACGACACGCTCTATGTCGGACTCGACCGCTCCGACGTGAACCAGATCGGCCTGGTGCTGGGCGAGGCCGGCATCGGCTTCGACGTCGGCGCCGACGGAACCTCCGTGCTGGTGCCGGCCGGGACCACGGCGCAGGCACGCATGCTGCTTGCCGAGAAGGGCCTGCCGACCAGCGCCAATGCCGGCTACGAGCTGTTCGACAATGTCGGTGCGATGGGCCTCACCTCCTTCATGCAGCAGATCACCCGCGTGCGTGCGCTCGAAGGCGAGATCGCCCGCACCATCCAGTCCATAGCAGGCATCAAGGCGGCACGCGTCCACATCGTCATGTCCGAGCGCGCCAATTTCCGCCGTGACGAACAACAGCCTTCCGCCTCGGTCGTCATCCGTTACGCCGGCATCGACGCGGAGAAAAGCGCCATGTCGATCCGCCACCTCGTCGCCGCCGCCGTCCCCGGCCTGTCGGCCGACAAGGTGACGGTGCTCGATTCCAACGGCAACCTCTTGGCCGCGGGCGATGATCCCTCCAACACCAGTGCCGCCCGCACGCTCGGCGTCGAGCAGACCGTCGAAGCGCAGATCGGCGACAACATCCGCCGCGCGCTGACGCCCTATCTCGGTCCCGACAATTTCCGTGCCAGCGTCAAGGCCGATGTCAACACGGACACCCGTCAAACGGAGGAGACCATCTTCGATCCGAATTCCCGCGTCGAACGCTCCGTGCAGTCGGTGCGCGCCAATGAGAACAGCAACCAGAAACAGGCTTCGACCCCCGCCAGTGTCGAGCAGAATCTGCCGGAGACCCAGGCTACCGCGACCGAGGGCCCGCAAACCTCGTCGGCGAACGACCGCAAGGAAGAGATCACCAACTACGAGATCAACTCCAAGAAGATAGCCACCGTCTCCAACGGCTATACCGTCTCCAAGATGTCGATCGCCGTCGTCGTCAACCAGGACCGGCTGAAGGCGATCCTGGGCAAGGACGCGACGCCGGAACAGATCGCCAAGCGCGTCGCCGAAATCCAGAAGATGGTGAGCTCCGCCACCGGCTTCGACGACAAGCGCGGCGACGTCATCGACGTCTCGGCCGTCGAGTTCATCGACGGCCTGGACGGCGAGGCGGTGCCCCAGGCGGGAATGCTCGATTCCATCGGCCAGCATGCCGGCACGCTGATCAATGCCGGCGCCTTCATCGTCGTGGTATTCCTGGTCGCCTTCTTCGGCTTGCGGCCGATGGCGGCCGCGTTGACGGCAAAGGCGACGCCCGCCATAGCAGGCCCCAATTTCGATGAAGTCCAACGCTCTCTGCCGACGCCGGAGGCAGCCGCTTCCGCCGATGCGGGTGCCCCCATCGGCGCCCTGCCCGGCACGCGTGCCGGCGCCACCCCGCTCGACGATCTGCGCCAGAAGATCAGGCCGGCCCCGCAGGAGCGGCTTGCCCGCATGGTCGACATCAACGAGGAACGCACCGCGCAGATCCTGCGCAAATGGGCGGCCCAGGAAGTCGCGGCCTAGACCATGCCCTCAGCAGCCCTCTTCGATCTTCTCCCGGATTTCGGCACCCGCGCGCAACGTGCCCGCCAGCCCCAGGCCGCCGCCGAGCAAAAGCCCGACGCGGCTGGACCGCCGGCCGATATCGGTACGCTGATCGCCGAAGCGGTTGCCCAGGCGGAGGCAACGCTCGGCGAACGGCTTGCCGCGGCCCATGAGGCAGCGCTGGAAGCGGAACGCCAGGCAAATGTCGAGGAAGCGAAGGCCTTTCTCGACAGCTTCGGTGGCGATGTCGGCAAGGCGGTCTCGTCGCGGCTCGACGCCATGGAGGCGCGCGTGACGGATCTCGTCGGCGCCTCGGTCGCCCGCATCATCGGCGGCGTTGTCAGCGACGATCTGCGGACGCGCTCGCTTGAAGCGCTCGCCGGCGCGGTCCGCGACGCCGTTGGCGATGGCGAAGCCGTACGCATCGCCGTCCGCGGGCCGCTCCCGCTGTTCGAAACGCTGAAGGCATCGCTTGGGCCGCGCGCCGAAAATCTCGACTTCATCGAGGCGCCCGGCTTCGACCTGACGGTCACCATCGACGAAGCCGTGTTCGAGACGCGCATGGCCGAATGGTCGGCAGCACTTTCCGAGGTGTTGTCATGAGCGTCGCCGATGCCGATCATGGTAGGCACGAGATCATCATCGTGCGGCGCGGGCATGACGACCACGACGAAGGTCACCATGGCGGCGTCTGGAAGATCGCCTTCGCCGACTTCATGACCGCCATGATGTGCTTCTTCCTGGTCATGTGGCTGATCAATGCCGCCAACGAACAGACCAAGGCGGCCGTCGCCAGCTACTTCAACCCCGTCAAGCTGGTCGACCGCAATTCGAGCCGCAAAGGTCTGGAGGACCTTGGCGACGGGCCGCACGCGATCGGCACGACGGCGCAAAACCCGCAACAGGCGAAAGACAAGGCCGATCAGGGCGGCAATGGTGAGGCGGGTTCATCTGATCGCAAGCAGGACAAGCAAGAGCCAGAGCAGTCCCAACAGTCAGACGATCATCTGTTCGCCGACCCTTATGCGGTGCTCTCCGAGATTGCCACTGACACCGGCGTCATGCAAAATGTCAGCCAGAAAGGCGATGGCGGCGCGCAGAATTCCGGCCCGGCGACGGGCGCCTCGGGCGGCGCGTCCTATCGCGATCCCTTCGAGCCTGACTTCTGGTCACAGCAGGTCGCCGCGCCCGGCGCAGAGGCGAGTGCCCAGCGTCCCAGGATCGAGGGCGACCCGCTCAAGTCCGGCGACAAGGCCGCCGAGACTCAGGTCGCCAAGGTCAAGGCGGTGTCGCCGGCACCGCCCGCGAAGGACGCACCGCTCGAGCCCCTGGCTGGGGATGGCAAGGACGCCGCCGCGACAATGGTCAAGACCGGCGATGCCAAGACTGGCGATGCCAAGGCCGGCAACGCCGACGCTGGAGACGACAAGGCCGCGGATACGGCCAAGACGGGCATGGCCGTCGCGAAGCAGGAGGCCACAAAACCCGAGGCGGCGGACAAGGCTCCGACCGCCGCCGCTGTGAAGGCGGCAGCCAACGTCAAGCAGCAGCTCGCCGATGCCTTCAAGCCCGGTGACAAGCTGCATGACGGTGTCTCGGTCGAAGCCACCGACAAGGGTGTCGTCATCTCTATCACCGATCAGCTCGACTTCGGCATGTTCGAGGTCGGGTCGGCGGTGCCGAGCCGTGAACTGGTGTTGGCGATGGAAAAGATCGGCCGCATCGTCAACGGCCAGAAAGGCACCATCAGAATCAACGGCCACACCGATGCGCGCCCTTTCCGCAGCGCCAGCTACGACAATTGGCGGCTGTCGACGGCGCGCGCGCACTCCGCCTACTACATGCTCGTGCGTGGCGGTGTCGATGAACGCCGCATCACCGAGGTTGCAGGCTTCGCGGATCGCCAGCCCAAGGATCCGGCAGACCCAATGTCGGCGACCAACCGCCGGATCGAAATCCTGATGGCGACCGGCGGATGAAGCGGGCGGCGCTGACCAGCCGCCTGACGGGCCTGTTGCTGCTGCTGGCCGCGGCGTATCCGTCGGCGGGCTTCGCCCAGGATACGCTGCAGCCTTATCAGTTGGTACGCTCGTTGCAGCTTGTCCAGGACCGCATCGCGGCCGGCGACCACGCCGCGATGCCGATGCAGGCCAAGCTGCTCGAGATGACCGATGCACGCTTGCGCGCGGCGGATGCCGACGATTTCAAGGATCCCAGGAATTTTCGCGCGCTCCTGGTCTACGGCATGAGCGGCGGCAATCCGGTGACCGTCGAGGCGGCCGTATCGCGCGCCGCCTCCGATCCGCGGAACCTTGCCATAGCCAAGGGTGTGATCGACTATCTGAACGGCCGGCCCGGCGAGGCGATCGAAGCCCTGAGGCCGATCGACCCGATGGCCCTGCCAGGCGATCTCGGCGCGTTCCTCGCCTTGGTCAAAGGGTCGCTGCTTGCCACGGACCAGCCGGCGCTTGCGCTCACGCTGCTCGATGATGCCAGGCTGCTCAGCCCCGGCACTCTGGTCGAGGAGGCGGCTTTGCGGCGCTCGGTCGGCATTGCCGTGACGCAAGGCGACGCGGCACGGTTCGCGCTTGCCTCCACCCAATATGTCGAGCGCTATCTCTATTCGCCCTATGCAAGCCAGTTCGCCGACTCCTTCGTCTCCGGCGTCATCGCACTGCATATGTCGATCAGCCAGGACAAGCTCGCCGACATCACCTCTATGATGGATCCCGAGCGCGAGAAGGTGATCTATCTGCGCATCGCTCGCCGCGCCGCGATTGACGGCATGACCGACTTGTCGGCCTTCGCCTCGACACGGGCCGAACAGGGTCGCGACGGCAACACCAACCAGGGCGATCCGCGCGCCCTGCTCTATTCCAGCCTGTCCACGGTGACCTCCGATACCATCGAGGATGTGCGCGCCAAACTGGGCAAGATCGACCGCAGCAAATTGTCGGATGGCGACCGCGCCTTGCTCGACGCGGCCCAGACCATCGCCGGCGAAGTGGTGGCGCCGCCTGCCTCCCCTCCGGCCGCAGATCCGGCGCCCGCCCCGGTCGCGCCATCGCCCGAACCCGAGATTGCGGCCGCGTCGCCCACCGATGCCGCCGGATTGCCGCCTGTCGAGGGCGCCGTCTCCGAACAGCCGGCCGTCGCGCCATCCCTGGAAGCGGCAGCGGCTGCGCCGAGCGCACCCACGCCCGCAACCGACGCGGCAACCGTCCTGCCGGCATCTGCACCGGCGACCTCGGCCAGCGCCGACACCACAGACCCGACCGACGCCGCCATGACGAAAACCCGTCGACAGCTAGACCTGATCGACCAGATGCTTGGAGCCGCCCCGAAATGACCCCCAGCCTCGGCCCGGCCCTGCCAGGATTTACCGCCGCGCGCACGGCCGAGCAGCCGGCCGCGTCTGGAAAGAAGGACGACGCCAGCTTCGGCGAGATGGTGCACGGCGGTGCGAACCCTACTCATTCGGAAAAGCAGCCACCGGCCGAGGCAGGCTCTCGCGATCCGCGTTGGAGCAGACTTGCTGCGGACCTTGCTGCAAAGGAAGGCAAGGACGAGCCGATGCCCACGGGCAAGACAAGGACCACGCCAAGCGGATCGTCTGCCGCGAAATCCATGAAGGACGGCAAGGACGCCAGGGCGGACAAGGATGCCGATGCCGACGCGCCGGTCGCCGAACCGGGCGCGACGGCGCTCGACGAGCATCTGTCGCTGCTGATGGCGTTTCATGACCTGCGCCATTTCTCGACATCGGCCAAATCGGCCGACCCGAGCGAAGCAGGACAGGGCGCGGCTGTCGTTGGACAGCTTCCGCCGAAGGCCTATCGGCAGAAATCCGCCGCTGACGGTCTCGAACCCATATCCAAGCCTGAGCGGGTATCGCTCGTCGACGGACCGTTGACCAAACTCGACGGTCAGTTCGTCCGCGACACCCCCGTCGCGCCGAAACACGACAATACCATCGCGGCCGGCCCCCTGCCCGAGGCGCCCGCGGAGGTGCCGGGCGTGAAGACGGAACACGCGCCGCCGCAGCTGAAATCCATCGCCGACCTTCAGTCCTCATTGCGGTCCGAGCCGGGAAGACAACAGTCGGCGGCGGCACGCATCGACGTGGTTTCCGAACGCAGCTTTCCTGCGCCGCCGCAGGCGCCGATGAGCCAGGCAGCCCTCAACGTCATCGGCGCCATTTCAGCCGATGGCGGCCCGAACCAGGCGCTTTCCACGGCTTCCGCGACCGGTCAGCTGACGGGCTCTGTTGCCGTTCCGACACATGTATTGAAGATCGAACTTCACCCGGCCGAACTGGGCATGGTCACTGCCCATCTTCGGCTCTCTGGAGAACAACTGTCGATTGAATTGAAGCCCGAAACACACGATGCCTATCGCCGGCTTTCCAGCGACAGCGAGGCGATCGGCAAGTCGCTGCGCGGACTGGGCTTCGAGGTTGATAAGGTCACCATCCTGCAACCTTCGGTTGCAGTTCCCTCTACAACCCGGACGGATACAACCGCCTCCGTCAGCGCTGCACCGGGCCGCGATCCATCATCCTTCCAGCCTGGAAATTCCGGCGGCGGCAATAGCGGAGCCGGCGGCCAGCAGTCGGGTCAGCAATCCGCAAGGGGTAACCATCATGAAGCGCAAGCACACGGCCGCGCCGCTTCGCCTTCTCGCGAGCGCGCTGGCGGCGATATCTTTATCTAGCCTCGCGAGCAGCGCTGGCGCCGCCACCAATCCTTGCGAACCCGAGATCCTGCGTGCCGCCGACCGCTATGGCGTGCCCGCCGGTATCCTCTATGCCGTCGGGTTGACGGAAACCGGCAACAAAGGCAGTCTTCAGCCCAACGCATTGAATATAGAGGGGAAAGCAGTCTTCCCGAGAAGCCGGACCGAAGCCCTTGCCGCCTTCGCCAACGCCCAGCGCGAGGGTAAGACGCTGATCGATCTCGGCTGCATGCAGATCAACCATCACTACCATGCCTCGCATTTCCGCAGCGTCGAGGACATGCTCGACCCACGCCAGAACGTCGACTACGCGGCGCGCTTCCTGGCCAGCCTCCATGCCCGCCACGAGACGTGGTCGATGGCCGTCGCCCGCTATCATGCCGGTCCCGACAACGATCCGGCGCAGAAGGTCTATGTCTGCAGGGTGATCGCCAACATGGTGGCCACCGGCTTTGGCAAATGGACCGCGAACGCCCGCGCCTTCTGCAACCCCTAAGCGCATTTTTTCCTGCTAATACATCGATCCCCTGACACGAAGCGGGTAGCACGACTTCGTCACGAGTTGGACCGGTAAGCATATCTGGCGGCATGCTAATGCAACCGATGCGATTCCAGACTCCCAAGAAACTAGTTACAAGAAATGATGGTTGTTCAGGATTCCCGCCAGCGGATACGCCTTTCCCCACGGGGCAAATGTGCTGATTCGGAGGCGGGGCCGATGATCGTTATCGTTGACGAGCGAGAGCTCGTGACAGAGGGCTATAATTCACTTTTCGACCGCGAGGGGATCGCCTGCGCCGGTTTCGCGCCGGGTGAATTCGGCGAGTGGGTCAACTCGGCCGCCGACACCGATCTGCGTTCGGTCCGGGCCTTCCTGATCGGCGACTGCCGTGACGGCGCGATCTCGCCGCGCCAGATCCGCGACCGCACCGGAGCTCCGGTCATTGCGCTCAGCGAGCAGCATTCGCTGGAAAACACGCTGCGGTTGTTCGAGAGCGGCGTCGACGATGTCATCCGCAAGCCGGTGCACATCCGCGAAATCCTGGCCCGCATCACCGCCATCCGCAGACGCGCCAGCGAGGACGTCGCCTACACCGAGATCGGGGCCATGCGCATCTTCATGGACGGCCGCGATCCCGAGATCGACGGCCAGCCGCTGCCCTTGCCGCGCCGCGAGCGCCGTATCCTGGAATATCTGGCGAGCAATCGCGGCCGCCGCGTCACCAAGACCCAGGTGTTCAACGCCATCTACGGCATCTTCGACGAAGAGGTCGAGGAGAACGTGGTGGAAAGCCACATCAGCAAGTTGCGCAAGAAACTGCGCGAGAAGCTGGGCACTGACCCGATCGATTCCAAGCGCTTCCTCGGCTACCGGCTCGTGTTCTGATGCGGCACCGCGCCAGCCTCGCGCAAGACAGGACGCGTAGCCTCGAAGCCAGCGGCATGGATATTGCGGAGACATCTCGATGAGCCTCTACGGAATGATGCGGACCGGCGTTTCCGGCATGAATGCCCAGGCAAACCGCCTGTCGACGACAGCCGACAACATCGCCAACTCCGACACCACCGGCTACAAGCGGTCTTCGGCCGAATTTTCGACGCTGATCATGCCGTCGACCGGCGGCGCCTATAATTCCGGCGGCGTCACCACGACGATCCGCCAGGCGGTGAGCGATCCGGGCGTGCTTCAATACACGACCTCGGTCTCCGACCTTGCCGTCAGCGGCGATGGCTTCTTTGTGGTCCAGGACCCGAGCGGCACGCCTTTCCTGACCCGCGCCGGCGCCTTCGTTCCCGATGCCCAGGGCCGGCTGGTCAATGCCGCCGGTTTCCAGCTGATGGCCTACAGCTATGCCAACGGCACGCCGGCGGCGACGGTAAACGGCTTCGAAGGTCTCGAGCCGGTTGTCATCTCCGACCAGGGACTGACCGCGACGCCGAGCACCCAGGGTAATTTCAGCGGCAATCTGCCGGCAGGTGCGACGCCGGTCGCCGCCGGCAACCTGCCCAGCACGAACTCGGCGGGCGCGCAGTACACTTCGAAATCGTCGATGGTCGCCTATGACAATCTCGGCAACAAGAAGCTGCTCGACGTCTATTTCACCAATACCGGTGCCGGCACCTGGGAGGTGGCGGTCTTCGACCAATCGAAGGCGACGGCCGGAACTGGCTTCCCCTACGCTGCCGGCGGTGCCCTGGGCACGGCCAACCTGACCTTCGATACCACGACCGGCAAGCTCACCGGCACCCCGACCGACGTTTCATTCACAGTACCGGGCGGCGCCAGCCTCGACCTCGATCTGTCGAAGCTGACCCAGCTCGGCACCGGCTTCACCGTCTCCGACGCACAGGTCAACGGCAACGCGCCGAGCACCATCGACAAGGTGCAGATCAGCAAGGACGGCACCATCTACGCCCAGTACAAGGACGGCACCTCCAAGCCGCTCTACAAGATTCCGCTGGCCGACGTGCAGAGCCCCGACCAGCTCAAGGCGCTGCCTGGCAATGTCTACGCCCAAGGCACCGACTCCGGTGCGATCCGTGTCGGCTTTGCCAACGAAGGCAAGCTTGGTTCGATCATTTCCGGCGCACTCGAAAATTCCAACGTCGATATCGCGGAGGAATTGACCGACATGATCGCGGCTCAGCGCAGTTACACCGCCAATTCCAAAGTCTTCCAGACCGGGTCCGATCTGATGGACGTCCTCGTCAACCTGAAGAGATAAACCGGGCTCCGCCCGTGAAAGACCAGCATGTCGCTTTCCTCCGCACTGAGCATCGCCCAATCGGCGCTTCTGGCCACCTCGCGGCAGACAAGCGTCGTCACGCGCAACGTGGCAGACGCCGACAATCCGAACTATTCGCGCCGCATCGCGCTGGTCACCAGCACGACGCCCGGCGCGCGTTCGGTTGATGTCCAGCGTGCAGCCAACGACCTGCTGTTTCGCCAGAACCTCGGCGCTCTGTCCGCCTACGCCGGCCAGAACGCGCTCTACGGCGGCATGGACCAGCTCGACGTTTCAGTGAATGGCGTCGACAACGCCTCCTCACCTTCGACCGCCATCGCCAACCTGCAGCAGGCGCTGCAGCTATACGCCACCTCGCCGTCCAACCAGAATCTTGGCTCGAGCGTCATCGACGCGGCCAAACAGGTCGTGCGGTCCCTGAATGAGGGCTCCAAGGCCATTCAGGATTTTCGTACCCAGACCGACGGCCAGATCGACACCGCCGTCAAGGATCTCAACTCGCTGCTCAACCAGTTCCAGGACGCCAACACGGCGGTCATGTCCGGAACCCGTTCCGGCACCGACGTTTCCGATGCGCTCGACCAACGCGACGCATTATTGAAGAAGATCGCCAATTACATTCCGGTATCGACCTTCACGCGTGGCGACAACGACATGGTCATCACCACGGGTGACGGCACGACGTTGTTCGAGACGATCCCACGCGCCGTCAGCTTCGCCCCATCTACGGGCTATGCCGTGGGTGCGGCCGGCAACGCTGTCTACATCGACAACGTACCGGTCTCGGCGGGCAGCGGCGGCAACACCACCGCCAGCGGCACGATTGCCGGCCTGCTGCAATTGCGCGACGGCGTCGCCTCGACCATGCAGAGCCAGCTCGACGAAACCGCCCGCGGCCTTATCACCGCCTTTGCCGAAACCGCACCGTCGATGCCCAACGCGGCGGGCCTGTTCACCTGGTCGGGCGCACCGGCGGTGCCAGCCGCGGGCACGCTCGTCGATGGCCTTGCTGGAACGATCAAGATCAACGCCGCGATGGATCCCAGCACTGGCGGCAACCCGACATTGCTGCGTGACGGCGGCGCCAATGGCGCCGCATACGTCGCCAACACTGGCGGGGCCTCATACTCCAACCTTCTGGTCGCCTATGGCGACCAGCTCGACAAGCCGATGACGTTCGATCCCTCGGCCGGGATTTCGGCAACCTCCAGCGTTGCCGACTACGCCGCCAATTCGATCGGCTGGTTGCAGGGCGTTCGTCAGCAGGCTTCGACCGCAGCCGACGCCAAGGAAGCCCTGGCACAGCGCAGCGCCGATGCCTTGTCCAACGCAACGGGCGTCAATGTCGATCAGGAGATGTCGCTGATGCTCGATCTCGAGCACACCTATCAGGCATCCGCCCGGATGATGAAGACCGTCGACGACATGATGACGGCTCTGTTGAACGCGGTGGGATAAGCCATGACCTTTGTCTCCTCTGCTGCCCTTACGAATGCCATGCGCTATCAGCAAATGCGTATGCAGGCCGATCTCGTCAAAGCCACGAAGGAGTCCTCGACCGGCAAGGTCGCCGATGTCGGTCTGGCACTCGGTGGGCGTACCGCACAGTCCGTCACCTTTTCGCGCGACCTCGACCGGCTCAACGTCATTGTCGATTCCAACGGACTGGTGGCCGCCCGGCTCTCATCGACCCAGACCTCGCTCGGCCAACTCTCCAACGTCGCGCAGACTTTCCTGTCCAGCCTGACCACCGCATCGTCGGGCGACAACACCGACAGCCTGACCCAATCGACCGGCCAGACAACCATCCAGCAGCTTACGTCGATCCTCAACACCAGCGTCAACGGCGAATATCTGTTCGCCGGCACAAACACCGACGTCAAGCCCATCAACGATTTCACGGCCGCCGGCTCTCCCGCCAAGGCCGCCCTTGACGCCTCCTTCGTCGCCAAGTTCGGCTTTACGCCCAATGACCCGGCCGCGGCCAACATCACCGCGGCCCAGATGGATGATTTCATCACCAACGATGTCACGCCGCAGTTCCTCGGCGCGGGCTGGCAGACCAACATGTCGAACGCGACCGACCAGCAGATCGTCAGCCGCATCGCGCTCAACGAAACCACCGAGACCTCGACCGGCGCCAACAGCGACGGCATCAGGAAGCTTGCCATGGCGGCCGCCTTGGTCTCCAGCCTGATGTCCACCAATATCAGCCAGGCGGCGAAGGACAGCATCGTCGACCATTCGCAGAAACTGGTCGGCGAGGCGCTGAGCGGCATCGCGCAGGTGCAATCCCAGACCGGCATCGTCCAGAAGCGCGTCTCCGACGCCAGCGACCGTATGAAGACGCAGATCGACCTGTTCGAACGGCACATTCTGGATCTCGAAGCAGTCGATCCGGCGGAAGCAGCGACCCGCGTCGCCGACCTGACGCAGCATATCGAGACGTCTTTCGCTCTGACGGCGCGCCTGCAGCAGCTCAGCCTGTTGAATTACCTGACCTGACACCTCTAGCGGAACGGTAGAGCCAACAATGTACCAATTCTCCTACGCCGACGTTCAGAGCACCTCCGTCGCGGACGCCAAGGACCGCGAACGGGAGCTGCTGACCCGCTCGATCGACATGCTGTCGGCCGCCGCCGCGGCCGGTCAGGCTTCGATGGAGGCCGTGGAGGCGCTGCATTTCACCAATCGCGTCTGGACCACCTTCGTCGAGGATCTTGGCTCCAGCGACAACGCACTCCCCAAGGAATTGCGCGCCAACCTGATTTCCATCGGCCTGTGGCTGTTGCGCGAGGCCGAGGACATCCGCCAGGGCCGCACCGACAATTTCGAGGGGCTGATCGAAGTGTCCCAGATCATCCGCGACGGCATTCAATGACCAACACGCTGAAGATCTCACTGAAACCCAACGAGAAGATCTACATCAACGGCGCCGTCATCCGCGTCGACCGCAAGGTCACCGTCGAGCTGATGAACGACGTGCAGTTCCTGCTCGAAAGCCATGTGATCCAGGCCGACGAGGCGTCGACGCCATTGCGGCAGCTCTATTTCATCGTGCAGGTCATGCTGATGAACCCCGCTGGTGCCGATGAAGCCCGCGAGATGTTCCGCCGCTCGCTGCCGCTGCTTATTGCAAGTTTCGAAGACGCCGAGATCGGCAGCGCGCTGAAACAGGTCGACCGCATGGTCGGCGAGGATCACATCTACGAGGCCTTGAAGGCGATCCGTTCGCTTTATCCTCTCGAACGCCGCGCGCTTGGCGGCAATGACGATATTCCGGGCGCCGCGCGCCCGCTGGCCGTGGGAGCACGATACTAATGACCGTGGATATGACGACGACGGTACCGGTTGGCGCCAACCAGACCACCGCGCAGACCGCCAAGACCGCTGTCGACTATAACTCGTTCCTGAAACTTCTGATCGCCGAGATGAAGAACCAGGATCCGACCAAGCCGATGGATTCGACGCAGTACGTCGCCCAACTCGCCACCTTCTCGCAGGTCGAGCAGTCGGTGCAGACCAACACCAAGCTCGACCAGATCATGCAGTCGTCGGCGCTGTCGCAGGCCGACGCTCTCATAGGCCGCAACATCACCTCGGCCGATGGTAAGACCACGGGCACGGTGGCGTCGGTGACGCTTGGCAGCAACGGCCTGATCGCAGTGCTGCAGGATGGCACCACGGTCCCCGTCGGCGCGGGCGTATCGATCAAGCCGGCGAGCTAGGCCGACCGCCAACATGAACGAGGCCGACGCACTCGATATCGTCCAGTACGCGGTGTGGACGGTGCTGACGGCATCCGCGCCGGTGGTGCTGGTCGCAATGGCCGTCGGCATCGGCATCGCCTTGATCCAGGCATTGACACAGGTCCAGGAAATCACCTTGACCTTCGTGCCCAAGATCGTCGCCATCATGCTGGTGGTGGCGCTTACTGGCCCATTCATCGGCGGCCAGATATCGGCCTTCACCAATGTCATCTTCGAGCGCATCCAGAACGGTTTCTGAGCGATTCCAGAAAGGATGCTCGGTGCCTTCCGCCAGAAGCGTGTGGCCCTCCGCTATCCCCTTGTTGGACCATGATCTTGCCCGCAAGGCATTCGCCCTTTGCGCCGCGATGCCATAGTTTCGGCAAATCATGCGGGGAAACGGATCACCGCAAGGATCAGCGCGCCGTGGCAGGAACCACCCATGATTGACGAAAAGCCGGATAGCGAAAGCGTCTCGGCGCTGGCGCCGTTCCGGCATGGCATCTTCCGCGCCGTGTGGGGCGCAAGCCTCGTCTCCAATTTCGGCGGCTTGATCCAGGGTGTCGGCGCCGCCTGGATGATGACCACCATCGCCACCTCGCCGTATCAGGTCGCCCTGGTCCAGGCCTCGACCACCTTGCCGATCATGCTGTTCGCGCTTGTCGCCGGCGCCATCGCCGACAGTTTCGACCGCCGCAAGGTGATGCTGGTCGCCCAGACATTCATGCTGGTCGTTTCGGCGCTTCTGACCGCCTTCACCTATTTGGATCTGATCACGCCGTGGACGCTGCTGGCCTTCACCTTCCTGATCGACAGCGGCACGGCGCTCAACAGCCCGTCATGGCAGGCCTCCGTCGGCGACATCGTTCCGCGCAACAAGGTGCCCGCCGCCGTGGCGCTGAATTCCATGGGCTTCAACCTGACCCGCAGCGTCGGACCGGCGATCGGCGGCATCATCGTCGCGGCTGCCGGTGCGGCCGCCGCCTTCGCGGCGAACGCGGTGAGCTATATCGGCCTCATCGTCGTGCTGGCACGCTGGAAACCGGATGTACCGGTCTCGACCCTGCCGCGCGAGTCATTGGGGGCCGCCATGGGTGCCGGCCTGCGCTACGTCGCCATGTCGCCCAACATCGGCAAAGTGCTGGTCAGGGGCGCGGCCTTTGGCTTCAGCGCCGGCGCGGTGCTGGCGCTGCTGCCGCTGGTGGCCCGCGACGTCGTCAGGGGCGACGCGCTGACCTACGGCATCATGCTGGGCGCCTTCGGCATCGGCGCGGTCGGCGGCGCGCTGATCAGCGTGCGGCTGCGGCAGTTGCTCTCCAGCGAGACGATGGTGCGCTGCGCCTTCGCTGGTTTCGCTGCCTGCGCCTTCAACGCCGCCATCAGCCAGCATGCCTGGCAGACCTCGCTCGGCCTGCTGGTCGGCGGTGCCTGCTGGGTGATCGCGCTATCCCATTTCAACGTCACGGTGCAGATGGCAACGCCGCGTTGGGTGGTCGGCCGGGTTCTCTCGGTCTACCAGACCGCCACCTTCGGCGGCATCGCGCTGGGCAGCTGGATCTGGGGTGTCGTCGCCGATGCGCATGGTGCCGAGACGGCGCTGATCGCCGCGGCCATCGCAATGCTCGCCGGCGGCGCCCTCGGCCTTGTGCTGCCGCTGCCGCAACAGCAGGTGCTCAACCTCGACCCGCTCAATCGCTTCAAGGAACCGCATCTCGCCCTCGACCTCAAGCCGCGCAGCGGCCCGATCGCCATCATGATCGAATATGTGATCCGGCACGAGGACGAGGCGGAATTCCTCGCCACCATGGCCGAACGTGGCCGCATCCGCCGCCGTGACGGTGCCCGCAACTGGACGCTGGCGCGCGATCTCGAAAATCCGTCGATCTGGATCGAGCATTACCACACGCCGACCTGGCTCGAATATGTCAGGCACAACGGCCGCATCACCCATGCCGACGCCATTGTCGGCGAACGCTTGCGGGCGCTGCACTCAGGCGATGAGCCGCCGCGCGTGCGACGCGTGATCGAGCGCCCGACAACCGCCGGCACGGCATTGGTGCCTGCCAAGGGACCGATCGAGCACTGACGAGTTCGGAAACCGCAGGCGCGCCTATCCCTCGCCCGACAGGTCTCGCCGCGCCTTTTCGAGTTCCTCGGCATAGCGCCGCATCAAATGGCCCTCGGTCAGAAGCCCGAGCACGATGTGGTCGGCGAAGTCCTCGACCACGGCCAGTTCCTCGGCCCCGGCGCGCTGGAAGGTCTCGGCGGCGGTCTGCACGTTCATGCTGGGCACCAGAACGGCATCCTTGTACTGGGCAAGATCGCGCACCGGCACCTCGCCGCCGGAAGGATCGCTGTGCAGTTCGGCCACGATCAGCATGCCGACATATTCGTCCCCCGGGTCGACGGCGATCACGCGCTGGGCCGACCCCAGCGGGAACTCCTTGCGGAAGGCGGCCAGCGTCGTCGACGCATCGATGGTCTTGATGTCCTCGCGCATCATCGAGCCGACGGTCAGGCTGCGCATCCAGCCGACATCGTGGGCGCTGCGGATCGTCTCGCCGCGCAGGTGGAAGCGCCAGGTAGAGAACGAATAGCCGAAGGTTTCGCGCACCAGGATCGCCGCCATGATCGAAGCGGCCAGCACCACGCCGGTGAGCGTCAGGTCGCGGGTCGATTCCAGCGCCAGGAAGGTCATGGTCAGCGGACCGCCGACGACACCGACGGCAAGCGACGTCATGCCGACGACGGCGGCGACCGAGGGGTCGATGCCGGTCGCCGGCGAGACGAGCGCCATGACACCGGCGAACGCCTTGCCGAGCAGCGCGCCGAGGAACAGCGAGGCGAAGAACAGTCCGCCGCGAAAACCCGAGCCCAGCGAGATGGCCGACGCAGCCAGCTTCAGCACGAAGACGCTGGCCACCACCGCCAGCCCGTAATTCATGGCGAACTCGCGGTGCAGCGCGCCGTGGCCGCTGGACAGGACCTGCGGCGTGATCAGGCCGAGGAGGCCGACTAGGACACCGCCGATGACGGGCCGCAGCGAGGCATCGATCGAAAGCCTGTTGAAACCGCGCTCGATCAGCGTCACCAGTTGCATGATGGCGATTGAGGCCGCGCCGCCGAGCAGGCCGAGCAGAAGGAATGGCACATATTGGCTGGCTGTGAGTTGCGGCAACCCTGAAAGCTCGAGCGGGAACGGTACGCCGCCGAATACTTCCGCCGTCAGCGACGCCGAGACCGCGGCCGTCATGACAGGCGCGACATTGGCGACCGAGTAGATGCCGATGACCAGCTCGAAACCGTAGAAGGCGCCGGTCAGCGGCGCATCGAAGGCGGCTGATATGGCGCCGGCGGCGCCACAGCCGACCAGGATGCGGACATCGTTGCGGCGCAACCGGAAGGCGCGCGCCAGCCGCGAGGCGACACCGGAGCCGACCTGCGTATAGCCGGCCTCTAGGCCGACGGAGGCGCCGAAGCCGCTGGAAATCATCGTCTGCACGACGATGATGAAGGTGTCGGTCAGCGACATGCGCCCGCCATAGAGCGCGTTGGCCTCGATCGGGTCGACCGGCGTGCGGAATTTCCGAAGCCTCAGCCAGACCACCGATATCCCGAGCAGGATGCCGCCGATCGCGGGGATCAGCGCCTGCACTGGATTGCCAAGCGAGAACATGCCCGACAGCCGCCCGCCGGGCTGGACACCGAACAGCAGCCCGTGCAGGTCCTGCACAATCTGGCTCATCGAGGTAACCAGTATGCCGGCCATGACGCCGACAACGCCCGCCATGATGACCACGGCGATGCCGCGCGCCTCCAGGAGAGGGACTGACCTCAAAAGCACCGCGCGCAACCGGCGGGCGTAGACTTGGGGTTGGTTTCTGGAAAGCACCGGGACGGCTCGCCGAGATCAAAGGCAAAGGAAGACCCGCCTGATACGCCGGGCGGCACGTCGTGACAACCACAACGCCGACATCAAAGGCGCCAATATGGCCGCGATACCGCCCGATCCGGCTTTTCTCGCCCTGGGAGCGGAAAGCCACCAGCGACATGCGGTCAGTCCGGTATCGTCAGCGGGCCGCAATCGTCGTCGGCAACAAAGGTCGCCAGCAGTTCGACCGGCTCGGTGGTGCTGGCATTCTCGGCGAAGAGATGGATCGCTCCGGGTGGCTCGAACCAGGTTTGTCCCTCCGTATAGGTGCCGACGGGGCCGCCCGCCAGTTGCGAACGCAGCGTGCCCTTGAGCACAAAAGCGCTGACCGAGCCCGGATGCCGGTGTCGGGACGTATATGCATTTGGAGGAAATGCGACGACGACCGTGGTGATCGACTTGCCGGGCACGTTAGGCAGCCTTTCGCAGGAGACAGGCGTGACGACCGTCTTGGGCCGCGCGGCGGCGGGGCTGCCCTCGGCAGCGCCTTCCATGTTCATACGCGTTTCCATGCCAACCGGCTCGACACCCGTCAAACCCGGACCGGTCCATTTCGCCGCCAGCGCGAACAGAACGGCGACGGCACTGATAGCGATCAGGGACTGGCCAGTGCGCAAACGGGCTAGATTGCTGATCATGTCGACGTCTCCGAGCGGATTGGTTCAGGCGGGCAAGCGGAAATCGGCGCGCCAGCCGAGCTCCTCGGCCGCCTTTCGCGTCGAGACGGCCCCATTGGGTTCGGCAACGTTGAAGATGCCGGGCGCGCCATTGTCCAACGCGAGCAGCGCCGCATGGGCGGCCGCATCGACATGCAGCGGCGACGCGCCGGCAGCCGTATTCGCTCCCGTTCCCGGGCCATAGAGCTGGCCATACCGCAGGACGATGCCGGCGAATGGTGCGTCGAGGACGGCCGTTTCGAGCGCGATGACCCCGCCGACGCTGATGCCGCGGTTGTCGCTTGCCCCGCCATCCAGCGGATCGGCCTCGGCATGCGGCTCGGGGCCTGGCGCATAGGCCCAAGCGATGCTTTGCGCCACCATGCGCCTGACGCCGGCGGCGGCGGCCGCGGCGACCAGATTGCGGGTGCCTTCGTCGCGAATGCGGGCATTACGCACGACAGCGTCGGCCATGCGGCTCGGGTCCAGGCCCGCCGGCAGGTCGGTCAACTGGTGGATGACGAAGTCGGGGCGGGCAGCAAGCATCGCCCGCGACAGCGCGGCGGCATCGAACACATCCACAACCACCGGCTCGACGCCAAGGGCCTCCAATCTGACGGCCTTGTCGGCATTGCGCGTGGTGCCCGTCACCTGATGGCCAGCGGCCAGGAGTTGCGGGACCAGCCGCCGCCCGATGGCGCCGGAGGCGCCGGCGAGAAAAATCCGATAGGCCATCGTCTTCGTCCTTGCTCTGCTTTAATATCAGGGTTCGAACAACATATAAGAGCTCTTACATCATGCGCAAGCCAAATCAGCCTCCGTCGGTTCCAGCTCCGGGCGAAGGCAAACGCGGCGAGGAAGGCTATCTCGGCTATCTCCTGCGGCAGGCGGCCGGCGCGCATCGGCTGAGAGTCGACCGGACGCTGGCCGACCTCGGCGTGACGCAGCCGCAATTCGTCACTTTGACCATGCTGGCGGCCTATCCAGGCCTCTCCAACGCCGATCTTGCCCGGCTGGCGCTGCTCACCCCGCAAACGCTCAGCGTCATCGTCACCAATCTGGAGCGGGCCGGCTCGCTGGTGCGCAAGCCGCACGCTGTTCATGGCCGCATCCAGCATATCGAGCTCAGCGCCAGCGGACAGGCGCTGCTGCGGCGATGCCGGGACCGTGTGAATGCGATCGAGAGGGAATTGGCCGCCGGCCTGTCGGCGGCGGAGGAACGGGCCGTCAGGCGGTGGCTGGTCGGCGTTGCCACCGCCGACACCGCCGAGACCTGATTGCTTGCTGGCGGCCGGCAAGGATCGGGGCGCCGGACCGCTCAGGTCGGCATGGCTTCGCCGGCCTCGTGGAGCACGAGATTGCGCTCGCCGATGCCGAGCTCCGGCCAGGTCGCACGCCAGTCGGCGATATGCGGCGAGCGGAAATGCGCATCGAGCGCTGTCCTGTCGCGCCATGCCTCGGTGACCCGGATCAAGCCGGGATCAAGCACATCCTGCGCATAGGAATATTCAAGGCAGCCGTCCTCGGCGCGGCTGGCGCGAACCATGCGTTCCATCACCGGCCTTGCCTCGTCGAGCCTGTCGGGCGGCAGTCGGATCGTACCGATGATCAGCAGCATGGATTGTCCTTCGCGAGAGAGTCGATCCGGCCACTCTCCCACCCTCGCGCAAGCTTGGCCAGCTACCCTCGCCGGGCTGTCGCATGCTCGGCAGCCCATGGGTTCGAGGACGAGAATGGCGATCAGCGAAAGCATCCAGCCCGGCGCGGTGGCCAAGAACGGCCGCGACATCTTTTTCGCGCTCGGCATCATCGTCATCCTGGCGGTGCTGTTCCTGCCGATCCCGGCTTTCCTCATCGACATCGGCCTCGCCTTCTCGATCGCGCTTTCGGTGCTGATCCTGATGGTGGCGCTGTGGATCCAGCGGCCGCTCGATTTCTCCTCGTTCCCGACCGTGCTGCTCATCGCCACCATGCTGCGCCTGTCGCTCAACATCGCCACCACGCGCATGATCCTGTCGCATGGCAATGAGGGCACGCACGCCGCCGGCTATGTCATCGCCGGCTTCTCCAAGCTGGTCATGGCCAGCGACTTCGTCATCGGCCTCATCGTCTTCATGATCCTGATCGTGGTGAATTTCATTGTCATCACCAAGGGCGCCACCCGTATCGCCGAAGTCGGCGCGCGCTTCACCCTCGACGCCATTCCCGGCAAGCAGATGTCGATCGACGCCGACCTCTCCGCCGGGATGATCGACGACAAGACCGCGCAGTTGCGCCGCCGCGAACTGGAAGAGGAATCCTCCTTCTTCGGCTCGATGGACGGCGCCTCGAAATTCGTGCGCGGCGACGCCATCGCCGGCCTCATCATCACCGCCATCAACATCGTCGGCGGCATCGCCATCGGCTACATCAGGCACGGCATGGGCATGGGCGAGGCCGCCGACGTGTTCATCAAGCTGTCGGTCGGCGACGGTCTGGTCACCCAGATCCCGGCGCTGATCGTCTCGCTCGCCGCCGGCCTCTTGGTCTCCAAGGGCGGCACGCGCGGTTCGACCAACCAGGCCGTGTTCGGTCAGCTCGGTGCCCATCCGCGCGCGCTCTACGTGGCGGCCGCACTGCTGGTGCTGCTCGGTCTGATGCCCGGCCTGCCGCTGTTCCCGTTCTTCGCGCTCGCCGCCGGCATGGCCGGCCTCGGCTATGTCATTCCGATGCGCCACAACCGGGCCGTCGCCGAGGCCGAGGCACTGAAGAGCCAGGAGAAGGCGACCAAGGCCGAGGAAGAAAAGAATTCGGTCAAGGCCTCGCTCGCCACCGCCGAGATCGAACTCCTGATCGGCAAGCAGCTTTCGACCCGGCTCCTGGTCTCGCATCAGGAACTGGTCTTCCGCATGTCCAAGATGCGCAAGAAATTCGCCCAGCAATACGGCTTCGTCGTGCCTGAAGTCCGTGTCGCCGACGACTTCGCCATCCCGCCGAAAAGTTATCAGATCAAGGTGCACGGCACTGTAGTCGCCGAATATTCGATGCGCGTCGGCGAGATCATGGTGCTGCTCGGCAACCGCGATATACCCGAAATCCCCGGCGAGGAAATCCGCGAGCCCGCCTTCGGCATGCGCGCCTACTCCGTCATGGAAACCTTCGCCGAGGATCTGAAGCGCGAGAACTTCACCTTCGCCGACAACATGTCGGTGCTGCTCACGCATCTCTCGGAAGTCATCCGCAACAACCTGCCGCAGCTCCTCTCCTACAAGGACATGAAGGCGCTGCTCGAACGCCAGGACCAGGAATACCGCAAGCTCGCCGACGAGATCTGCACCACCCACATCTCCTATCCCGGCCTGCAGGCGGTGCTGAAGCTTTTGCTTGCCGAACGCGTCTCGATCCGCAATCTGCACCTCATCATCGAGGCCATCGCCGAGATCGCGCCGCATGTGCGCCGCACCGAGCAGATCGTCGAACATGTGCGCATCCGCATGGCCCAGCAGATCTGCGGCGACCTCTCGGAAGGCGGCGTGCTCAAGGTGCTGCGCCTCGGCAACCGCTGGGACCTCGCCTTCCACCAGAGCCTCAAGCGCGACGCCAAGGGCGAGGTGCGCGAGTTCGACATCGATCCGCGCCAGCTCGAGGAGTTCGGCCAGGACGCCACCAAGGCGATCAAGAAACATCTGGAAGCCGGCGAGCGCTTCGTGCTGGTCACGGCGCCCGACGCCCGCCCCTATGTGCGCATGATCATCGAGCGCCTGTTCACCACGCTGCCGGTGCTCTCCCATGTCGAAATCGCCAAGGGCGTCGAGATCAGGGTGCTCGGGACCATATCGTGAGCGTTCTCTCGCAGGCCGTCGTCATCGCGGCGTTTCTCGCCTTCTGCCGCATCGGTGCCTGTTTCATGCTGATGCCGGGCCTGTCCAGCGCCCGCATCCCGGTTCAGGTCAGGCTGTTCGTCGCGGTCGCCGCTACCGGCGGCCTGCTCGCCTTCCTGTGGGACAAGATCTTTCCCTTCGTCGATCCGCGCCCGCAGATCCTGGTGCCGATGATCGTCTCGGAGCTGCTGGTCGGCGGACTGATCGGCGCCATGACCAGGCTCTACATGGAAGCGCTTCGCTTCATGGGCTCGGCCATCGCCATGCTGATCGGCTATGGCGGCTCCGGCGGACCGGCGATCGAGGAGCCGGAGCCCCAGGCGGCCCTTGCCGCCATCATTTCGTTCTCGGCGCTGCTGATGCTGTTCGTCTTCGACTTCGATCACGAGATCGTCCGCGCCCTGGTGACGTCCTACACGGTCGCGCCGGTCAACGTCTTCTTCAACCCGCAGGCAGCGCTGGTCGACGTCACCGACACCGTGTCGGACACGTTCTTCCTGGTCATCCGCCTCGGCAGCCCGTTCGTCGCCTATGCCATTCTCGTCAACCTGACGATCGGCTTCGTCAACAAGCTGACCCCGCAGATCCCGATCTACTTCATCTCCCAGCCCTTCGTCATCGCCGGCGGCATGCTGATCTTCTATTTCGCCATCGGCACCATGCTGTCGCTGTTCGTCGACGGCTTCGTCGACCTCACGCTGGCGAGGTGACATGAGCACGCGCAAGGATCGCTTGAGAAAACTGATCAAGGTGCAGGAACAGCTGAAAGCCCTGCACGAAACCCGCCACGCCACCTTCGTCGCCGCGGCAAACGCCGCCGAGACCGAAGCCCGCGAATTGATCGGCCATTTCGACCAGGACAACTCCCTCTCCAGCCTGTTCCCCGATCTCTATCATCGCCGCATCGCCCAGGCCGTCGTGCGCCAGGAGGAGAGCCTGGAAAGCGCAAGGCAAGAAGCCGGCCTCATCGCCGCGGCAAGCGCCCGCACCAACATGGTCGAGCGCGCCTACAAGGACGTGCGCAATCGCGACGAACGCGAGCGATCAGACCGCGAGCGCCTGGACCTGATCGCGCAGAAGCGGGGCGAGGAATAGTGCCGGGGCTCGATCATTGGCCCGAATTCATCAATGTTGCGAAGACAGCCCATCCGCCTGCCGCGGAAATTGTGTTTAACGGTCGACACCCCAAACGTCCGGATTTCGTGCGAAGTACTCGATCAGCATTTCGATGAGGACCCGGACCTTTCGCGCGGGGTGCCGACCCGGCGGTCGGACGACATAAGCGCCTGCCGAAGGTGGGGGATAGCGTGTCATCACCGGAACCAGCGCGCCGGAGGCCACATATTCGTATGTGATGCAATCGGGGAGCCAGGCGATGCCGAGTCCTGCCCCAGCGGCAACGGCAAGCGCCGTAGCGTTGTCGGCCTTGAACCTGCCCTGCGGCTGAACCGTGACGATCTTGTCGCCATCCATGAACTGCCAGGCTTCCGTTCCCTGCATGAGGGCCTGATGGTCGACGAGTTGCTCTACCGTCTCAGGTGAACCGTGCGCTTTAATATAAGCCGGGCTTGCGACAAGCTTTCCGTAGATCGGCCCGATGCGCTTCGCGATCAGGTAGGAGTCCTGAAGATAACCGACCCGGATCGCGCAATCGAAACCTTCGGAGATCAGATCGACGAAGCGATCGCTGTAGGAGGTATGGATGTGGAGCTGCGGGTGATGTTGCGCCATTTCCGCAAGAACGGGGGCGAAGTGAGTCGGGCCGAAAGAAAGCGGCATCGCAACCCGCAGGCGGCCGCGCAACTCACCAGTGGGGAGGATCGTTTCCCTGGCCGTGTCGATCTCGGCGCTGGCTCGGGCCGCATGGTCCCTGAACGTCATGCCCGCTTCCGTGAGCGCAGCGCCACGGGTCGTTCGTGCCAGAAGCTGGACGCCAAGCTCCGCTTCAACCCGAAAGAGCCGCCGACTGACGATCGATTTGGAGACGCCGAGCCGGCGCGCGGCGGCCGATACGCCCCCTGCATCGGCCACTACGACGAATGTCTGTAGATCTTCAATGTCCATTCCGGCGTTCCTCGTTTCGCAACACAGCTTGCCTCACTATGGCACTACCGCATCACCAAGAGGAACAGCAAATTGCGTCCAGGCAACGCCGCCCGCTGGCGCATGTCTCCCCTGAACCCATTGCCGTCCACGGCAGCAGAGAAAGGAAGTCTTGATGACCCCTCGCAACGGCCTTGATTCGCTTCTTCGTCCTGAAGACTCGGTCCTCGTTCTGATCGATCACCAACCTTATCAGCTCGCAAACCTGAACAGCCACGATCCGCACATGGTGGTCAACAACACGACCGCGCTGGCGAAGCTGGCAAAAGCCTTCAATGTTCCGACCATTCTCACCAGCGTGATCGCCGCGCGCGGTGGACTTCTCTTTAAGCAGATCACCGACGTATTTCCGGACCAGGAAGTCATCGATCGCACCTGGGTGAACACCTGGCAGGACGAGAATGTGGTGAACGTCGTCAAGGCGACCGGCCGCAAGCAGCTGATCATCGCCGGCCTGTGGACCGAGGTCTGCGTCGCAATGCCTGTGATCCAGGCGGTCGGCGAAGGCTGGGACGTGACCGTGATCGCCGACGCGTCGGGCGGCATTTCGAAGGAGTCTCACGAAGTTGCCATCCAGCGAATGATCACGGCCGGCGCGAACGTGATGACCGTGATGGCGCTCGCTGGCGAATGGCAACGCGATTGGGCGCGCACCGAGCATGTCGAGGAGTTGACCGAGATTCTCATCCAGCACTTCGGCGGCAGCGGCATCGCGTATCTTTGGGAGCAGCAGCTTCTCAACACGCCTGTGCCGAGCACGGTGCGCTGATTTGGGGGGGGTGACGAAAGTCTTGAGCGATCCGCTCCGAACAAGCTGATTGCATATCGACTAGCGTCATCCCCTCATGTTCTGCTTCTGGCACTTGGCAGACCCGATTCCCGCCCCTGCGCCTCCCACTCCCCGCAAGCCTGCCACAAGCTTGTTGAGGCATGGTCCGGGCTAAGGAAACCCGGCAAAAGGCGGACCTTCTTGGCGATCTCTCCACCCAGCGACATCGTGATGGATGTCGCCCGAGCTGCCGATCCGATGGATATAGAGGCTGCCCGCGCCGCGCTGACCAAGCGCGCCGGGAGCGTCGCCGGCACGTTTTCGGTCGACACCGCGGCCTCGGTCGATGCCGGCTCGATCCTGTCGCGCGCGACGGCTGACAAGGCTGCGGCGACAGCCGATCCTGCCAAGAAATTCAAGAAGTTCGAGGCGATGGTCTTGCAGACCTTCATCCAGAACATGCTGCCCAAGGATACCGAGGGCGTCTACGGCACGGGTCTCGCCGGCGACATGTGGAAATCGCAGCTCGCCGAGCGCGTCGCCGACGTCATGGCCGATCGCGGCGGCATCGGCATCGCCAAGTCGCTGCTCGCCGACCACTACATGGACGGCAGGCGCAAGGTGCCGATCGGCCCGGTTTCGAACGGACCGGAAAAGACCGAGATCGATCAGCAGACCCGTCTGTCGACCTCGCTCGTCCAGGAATTGCAGCGCAAGGCCGCCAAGTCGATGACCGGCGACGAGACAACCATAAAAACAGACATCAAGATCTAGACTGGGAAACACCATGGCCGACTCTTCCGAATTGACCGCCAACCTGCCAGCGCGCGCGAGCGCGTCGGACGCACCGACCGCCTTTGCACGGCCTGGAAACCTTGCTGCCATCATCGGCCGCATCGAGGAGGTGGTCGAGGAAGAGACCGCCGGCATCCGCACCGACACCGGCTATGACCTCAAGGCGTCGAACGCCCGCAAGAGCCGTTATCTCTACGAGCTGACCCGTGCCATGAAGGGCGGCAGCGAGGCCGAATTCCTCGAGCAGCACCGCGAGGGCCTGACCCGGCTGCGCCAGAAGCTGGCGAAGAACGAGGCCGCCATTCTGGCGCATCTAAGCGCCGTCAACGAAGTCGCCGGCCTGCTGCGCAGCGCCATCCAGCGCGCCGAAACCGACGGCACCTACTCCGCCGGCGAGTTCGGCAGGCAAAAAGGTTAGAGCGCGGCGATGCCGGGCTCGGGATCAACATGATCAAGGTCATCGCCATAGCGGTCTGGATCTGCGCCGCCACGCTCGGCGCGGTGTTCTATTCGTTCCAGGCCGCCGGCGAACGCGGCGTCGGCGAAAAACCCAAGCCGATGCTGGGCGGGTTGGACTACGTCAAGACCGACGTCATTTCGGTGCCGCTGATCCACGATTCGAAGATCGACGGCTACTTCCTGGCCAAGCTCGTCTATACCGTCGAGCCGGAACAGATAAAGAAGCTGTCGATCCCAGCCGAGGCGCTGATTACAGACGAGGTCTACACCTATCTCTACGCCCACCCCCAGATCGACTTCAGCAAGAAGGCGACGGTCGACCTCGATGCCTTTCGCGGCGCCATCCGCGACACGATCAACACCCGTGTCGGCGCAACCCTGGTCCATGAGGTCCTGATCGACCAAGTCAATTTCCTGAGCAAGGATGAGATCCGCGACAACTGGCTGCGCCGGCGGCAGGACGCCGGCACCCCGGCGCCCGAGACTCCCAAGCCGGTCAGCGCGCATTGAGCGATCGGCCATCGGCCCGCTGCCGCCGGTCCCGATAGTGGTCGGCGGTCGGCCCAGTTCCACCAATTCGCGTTGACGTAAACGTCAATCCAAAGCTATATGCGGCAGCGATCATGATCGCCAGTGATGCCGCATGGACTTCGGCTGGACCGAAGTGCCGATGCGTGACGGATGCAACCAGACAGGAGAACAGCGTGAGCGTTCAGGAGATTGCCGAGAAGATCAAGTCGCGCGTGGCCAGCAGCGGGTTCGATCGTTCCGTGAAATTCGACACCGGTAGCGACGGCGTCATCGTCATCGACGGCGCAACCGTCTCGACCACGGATGCTCCCACCGACTGCACCATCAAGCTGTCGCTCGACGATCTGGATTCTCTGATCGCGGGCGACCTGAATCCGACCATGGCCTTCATGACCGGCAAGATAAAGGTCGAAGGCGACATGACCGTCGCCATGGCGCTGAGCCAGTTGATCGGCTGAACGGACGCAGCCGCCAGAAGCGGCCTTGAAATAGCAAAACGCCGCCTTTTCAGGCGGCGTTTTGTATTGAAGGAGCCGCGCTTAAGCCTCACGCGCCAGGATCTGCGCCTGCGCCTTGAGGTTGCGGCCGGACGCCTTCAGCGTACCCTCGGCGCCGTCAAGCGCGCCATCCACCAGTTCCAGCGCCAGCAGGCGGTGCCGCTCGTAAGGCCCCGGCATGGCGAGCGCACCGGTCCTGGCGGCCGAAAAGCCGAAGCGGCCATAATAGGGCTCGTCGCCGACCAGCAGGATCGCCGCGTGGCCGAGGCGCGCGGCTTCCGCGATCGCATGGCGCATCAGCGCCGAGCCGATGCCGGCACTCGTGAGCGAGGGATCGACGGCGAGCGGACCAAGCAGCAGCGCTGCCGGACCGCCCTCGCCCAAGGTGACGTCCCATAGCCGCACCGTGCCGGCCACGCCGCCCGAGGCATCGCGCGCGACGAAGGCCAGGCCCTCGGAGGGCCGGCGGCCGCGCCGCAGCTTCTCCGACGATTTGGTCTTGCGCTTCGGACCCATGGCACGATCGAGCAAGGCTTCGCGCGCCGCCACGTCGGCAACGGTTTCGGCGACCATTACGATGGCCGGCGCATGAGCCACGATTTCAACTGACATTTCCATTTCCGCGATCCCTTCACGAGCGGAGATCTGTTCCACAGGCGAGCCCAAGCGGGCGACGGGCGCCCACCAGGGGTGATCTGAACAGCTCTAGCGAGCCGTCAGATCACGTAGGATCGGAGAGGCTCGAAGCCGTTGAAGGCGACAGCCGAGTAGGTGGTCGTGTAGGCGCCGGTGCCTTCGATCAGCACCTCGTCGCCGATGGTCAGCGACAAAGGCAGCGGATACGGCGTCTTCTCGTACATCACGTCGGCCGAATCGCAGGTCGGGCCGGCGAGCACGCAAGGCGCGGTCTCGGTGCCGTCATGCGCGGTGACGATCGGGTAGCGGATCGCCTCGTCCATCGTCTCGGCCAGACCGCCGAACTTGCCGATGTCGAGGAACACCCAGCGCACATTGTCGTTGTCGGCCTTCTTCGAGATCAGCACGACTTCCGACTTGATGACGCCGGCGTTGCCGACCATGCCGCGGCCCGGCTCGATGATGGTCTCCGGAATGGCGTTGCCGAAATGCTTGCGCAGCGCCGAGAAGATCGCCTGGCCATAGGCCTGCGCCGCCGGCACGTCGCGCAAATAGCGCGTCGGGAAGCCGCCGCCCATGTTGACCATCTTGAGCACGATGCCTTCTTCGGCGAGCGTCGCGAACACCTTCTTGGCGTCGGCCAGCGCACGGTCCCATGCGGTCAAGTCGGTCTGCTGCGAGCCGACATGGAACGACACACCATAGGCGTCGAGGCCGAGGCCCTTGGCATGGCGCAGCACGTCGACGGCCATGTCAGGCACGCAGCCGAATTTGCGCGACAGCGGCCATTCGGCGCCTTCGCCATCGGTCAGCACACGACAGAACACCCGGGCGCCGGGAGCGACGCGGGCGATTTTCTCGACCTCTTCGACGCAGTCGACCGCGAACAGCTTGATGCCGAGCTGAAAGGCGCGTGCGATGTCACGCTCCTTCTTGATGGTGTTGCCGAAGGAGATGCGGTCCGCCGGCGCACCGGCGTCCATCGCCATCTCGACTTCGGCAACGGAAGCGGTGTCGAAGGACGAGCCCATCGCAGCAAGCAGGCGCAGGATTTCCGGCGCCGGGTTTGCTTTCACCGCATAGTAGATCCTGGAATCGGGCAGAGCCTTCTCGAAGGCGCGGAAATTGTCGCGCACGACATCGAGGTCGACGACGAGGCAGGGGCCGGACGGGCGTCGGGTGGCGAGGAAGTCGAGGATGCGCTGTGTAGCCATCGGGTTTCTCCATCGCGCCTTTCGGCGCGCACAAGGGTGCGGACACGGGCTTTCGGCCTCGCGAACACGCGGTCAAACAAAGGCGGGACGGAAAATCCATGGAACCAGCCGGTGGAGACCCCGGAACCATGAAACGCCGTCTCGCGGCGATGAACCTTGGCCTTGCCCGGCTTCGGTTCGCTTTGTCTGCCTTGGCTTGGATTGGGAGAACCCCGTTCCGCACTGCCGGCAATGAAGGTGTGCCTCTTCAGTAACCCCGGTCTTTGGACAACCGGCAGAGAACCAGAAAGGCCCGCACCGTCGTTGCTTCAAGGTGTCCTCGGTCTGCGGTTGGCCGCTAAACCGACTGGAGGGGTTGGCTCCAGTTACCTTACCGATTTCCTCACCATTCGAGGACCGGCGGACACCCACAGGCACGTGCGACTTTGGGCAAGCGCGATATAAGAGCGAAGCATTTCACAATCAATAAAAATCGTATCCCAGGTTGTAAAATTTCTGGCATCGAACAATGTTGGCGCAACCGTATCCGGATATCGAACGATGACAGGCACGCACGGCCCCTTCAATGCCTTTCTCGACCTTCGCCAGATGCCGGTGGCCCATGCCGAGCTTGGGCCGCTGGCCGGGCTGCGGCTGGCGGTCAAGGACATTTACGACGTTGCCGGCTACCGTACCGGTTGCGGCAATTTGCAGAAATTCGCCGAGGGCCACGCCGCGTCGCGCACGGCACCCGCCGTGCAGATGATTCTCGACGCCGGCGCGCGTTTCGTCGGCAAGACCCAGACCGACGAGCTCGCCTTCGCTCTGTTCGGCCAGAACGCGCATTTTCCGTTTCCGGTGAATCCTGCGGCTCCCGACCGCGTCACCGGCGGTTCGTCGTCGGGGTCGGCGGCGGCGGTGGCGGGCAGGCTGGCCGGCATCGCCACGGGGTCCGACACCGGTGGTTCGATCCGCGCGCCGGCAAGTTTCTGCGGGCTGATCGGGCTCCGCACCACGCATGGCCGCATTTCCCTCGAAGGCACCATGCCGTTGGCGCCCAGTTTCGACACGTTTGGCTGGTTCGCCGACGACATCGAAACCTACGAGACCGTCGGCAAGTTGCTGCTCGGCCGCGACCCGCACCAGCATCCGCTCGACCGCCCGCTGACGCTCGGCTGGCTGGACGAAATGGTCGCCCGGCCGGCACTCGCCGAATATGCGGGAATGAAGGCGCTGGCCGGCGCGGTTTTCGGCACGCCGGCGACGCCGACGACGCGCTTCAGCTCTCCGCCGGATGAACTCTATTGGTGCTTTCGCCGGCTGCAGGCCAGGGAGGCCTGGACGGTGCATGGGGAATGGATCACCAGCGGCGAACGCGACCTTGGGCCTGGGGTCGAGGAGCGTTTCGGCTTCGGCCGTGCGGTCGACGACCGGACGGCACAGGCCGAAAAAGTGCGCCGGCTGACCTTTCGCGGTGAATTGAGCGCCCTGCTCGGCAAGGACGGCTTCCTTGTCCTGCCGACGGTGCCAGGCCCGGCGCCATACGTCGACAGCACACCCGAGCAGTTCCAGGCCTATCGCGAGCGCGCCTTGCATCTTCTGTGCCTGGCCGGGCTCTCCGGCTTTCCCCAAATCACCTTGCCGATAGGCTCGGTCGCCGGCGCTCCTTTCGGCCTGTCGCTGCTTGGCCCTTCCGGCAGCGACATAGCCCTGATACGGCTCGGCCGAAAACTACTCGATGCCGCACGAAAGGCTTGATTCATGGACACATTGACGCGCATGCGCGCCTTCATCGACGTCGTCGAGGCCGAGGGCTTTTCGGCGGCGGCGCGCAAGATCGGCCGCTCCAAGGCACTGCTGTCGAAATATGTGCGCGAGCTGGAGGACGAGCTCGGCGCGCTGCTGCTGAACCGCACCACGCGCCAGTTCTCGATGACCGAGGCCGGGCACACCTACTACCGCCGCGCCTCGGAGATCGTGCGCGAGGTCGACAGCCTGGCCGACGCCGTGCGCGAGTCCTCCGGCGACGTGCGCGGCCGGATCAAGCTGTCGGCGCCGCGCACTTTCGCCGACGCGCCGATCGGCCAGTCGCTGATCGACTTCGCCAAGCAATATCCCGATATTGTCCTCGACATCCAGCTCGACGACCGCTTCGTCGATCTGGTCGAGGAAGGCTTCGACCTCGCGGTGCGCATCTCGCGGCTGGAGAACTCGTCGCTGATCGCCAGACGGCTGGCGCCGTTTTCGATCAAGCTCTGCGGCTCTCCCGACCTGATCGCCAGGCACGGCATGCCGACACGGCCCCAGGATCTCGGCCACATGCCCTGCATCGTCGACACCAATGGCCGCGGCCTGAACAACTGGCCGTTCAAGGGCGACAATGGCGATCCGGTGAGCATCGCCGTGTCGGGTCCGATCGAGGTCAACAGCCCGATGGCGGCGCGCGCCGCGGCCTTGTCGGGGCTTGGATTCTGCATCCTGCCGGATTTCATCGCCGCGCCCGACCTCAAGAGCGGCCAATTGGTGGCGGTGCTGGATGACCGCATCCTGCCCGGCGGCGGCATCTTCGCCGTCTACCCGCATCGCCGCTATCTGCCGGCGAAGGTGCGCGTTTTCGTCGACTTCCTGGTGCAGTGGTTCAGGACGCGCGAGAACGCCTGACCAGCCTCAGTGTGCGTGTCGTTGTCCCGAAACCGCTTCGCACTTTTGGGTGACATGCGCCGGCGGTCCCATTTTCGCCCCCTTTCTGGTAACCTTCGACAACTCTCTCCGAAAGCCAAGGGAATCGCGACCGCGAATGCATTTGAAACGGCACGCAATCATGCTGGCTTCGGCCTTGGCGGCGACCTTTGCCGCGACGGGACCCGCCGAGGTGCATCCGCACGTCTTCGCCGAGGCACGCCTCGACGTCATCCTGTCCCCGGATCACCAAAGTGTGAAAGCGTTGCGTCACCTGTGGCGCTTCGACGACCTGTTTTCGAGTACTGTGATGATGGAGTTCGACAAGAACTCCGACCTGAAGCTTGACGACAAGGAGCTGAAGGAGGTCGCCGATACCGTCCATGCCTCGCTGGCCGAGTTCAATTATTTCCAACTCGTCACGCAGAACGGCAAGGACGTGACGATGGTGCCGCCGCCGCATCTGATGGCCAATTTCGACAACGACCAGTTGATCATCCTGTTCGAGTCCGAACCCAAGGTGCCGATCAAGCTGACCGGCACGATCGACATAGGCGTCTACGATCCGACCTTCTACACGGCGATCGACTTCACCGAGGATTCCAACATCACCGTCGAGGGGCTGCCGTCGAACTGCACGAGCAAAGTCGTCCGGCCGGACCCGGACGAGGCGATCAAGGAAAACCAGAAGACCCTGACGGATGCTTTCTTCAACGATCCGACAGGCACCGACATGAGCAAGATCTTTGCCACCAAGCTCGAACTGACCTGTCAGCCAGAAGGATAGATCCGGTGAACCTGATCGGGAACTGCTCGAAACCGTCCCTGCGTCTGGCATTGGGCCTGTTGGCCCTCACCTTTGCCATGATGCATTTCGCCAATGCCGCGCACGCCCAGAGTTCGCTCGGCATCGGCGTCAATGACGGCATGGCGCCGACCACCGGTCCGTTCGCCCATATCCTGATGTGGATCAATCTCAGGCAGCAGGAATTCTATCGCGCGCTGGCGACAGCCATGAAGGCGATGCGCCAGGACAACAGCAAGATCTGGATACTCGTCGGACTGTCCTTCGCCTACGGCATTTTCCACGCCGCCGGCCCCGGCCACGGCAAGGCGGTGATCTCGTCCTACATGGTGGCAAACGAAGTGGCGCTGAAGCGCGGCATCCTGTTGTCCTTCGTCTCGGCGCTGCTGCAGGGCCTGACGGCGATCCTGGTCATGCTGCTTGCATATTTCGTCCTGCGCGGCACCACCATCTCGATGACCGATGCGGCCTGGTTCATGGAGATCATGAGCTTTGCCCTGGTCACCCTCTTTGGCGCCTGGCTTTTGTGGCGCAAGCTGGGTCCAGCCGTCCTGCGCCTGTTTGGCAAGGGGCCGGCCTACAGCCTCTCGGCGGCTCACGCCGGTCATTCCCATGCGGGCCATGCTGGTCATTCCCACGCCGGCCATTCGCATGGCGCTCACGACCATACCGCGCATGCACATTCCCATGCACTTCACGCGCATGGGGACCACGACCATGCGCATGGCCATTCGCACGATCATCACGACCACGGCGCGCATGGCCACCATCATGACCATGGCGCGCACGATCATGCGCATCACGACCACGCCAGCGGCGAGGTCTGCGAAACCTGCGGCCATTCGCATGCGCCCGATCCGGCGCTGCTGTCGGGCGACCGCTTCGACTGGCGTACCGCATGGTCGGCGGTGGCGGCGGTCGGCATCCGCCCCTGCTCCGGCGCGCTGATCGTGCTGAGCTTCGCGCTTCTCAACGGGCTCTGGCTCGGCGGCCTGCTGTCGGTGCTGGCGATGTCGATTGGAACCGCCATCACCGTTTCGGCGCTGGCGACGCTGGCCGTGACAGCCAAGAACTGGGCGGTCTATTTCGCCGGTGACGGCCGCATGGGCAACCGCATCCATCCGATCGTCGAGATTGGCGGCGCGGCCTTCGTGTTCCTGTTTGGACTGCTGTTGCTGTCGGCGAGCCTGACAGGCACCGTGTAGAGCTGCCCATACCGTTGGATGGGCAAGGCGCACCGCAACTCCTAACCGGGAATCTTGCCGCCGAGCTCATCCTCGATATGGGCTCGGATGATTTCGTCAAAACTCTTCTCGGCGCTGAAGCCAAGCTCCCTTGACCGCCGCGCCTCGAACCGCGTCGGCCAGCCCTTGACGATCGCCCAGATCGTCTCGTCGGGCACCTCGCGGATCAGGCTTACCGCCTTCGATCCGGCGATGCGTTCCAGCGCCTCGATCTGCTCACCGACGGTGACGGCGACGCCCGGCATCGTCAGGTTGCGGCGCGGCCCGACAGCATTGCCGTCGATGCCAGCCGCATGGATCAGGAAATTCACCGCCGAGCGCGGGCTGGCGTGGGTGTGCACGACCGAGCGCGGCACCGGCAGGATCGCCTCCTGCCCGCTCAGCGGTTCGCGGATGATGCCGGAGAAGAAGCCGGAGGCCGCCTTGTTCGGCTTGCCCGGCCGCACGCAGATCGTCGGCAGCCGGATGCCGATGCCATCGAAGAAGCCGCGCCTGGAATAGTCGGCGAGCAGCGCTTCGCTCATCTGCTTTTGCGTGCCGTAGGAAGTCAGCGGCGTCGGGTGGAATTCGTCCGGTATGACATCCGGGAACGGCGCGCCGAACACCGCGATCGACGAGGTGAAGACGACGCGCGGCGCGAACCCCGCCAGGCGGATGGCCTCGAAAAGCGCGCGCGTGCCGTAGAGGTTGACGCGGTAGCCGAGTTCGAAATTCGCTTCCGCCTCACCCGACACGATGCCGGCGAGGTGGAAGACGACATCGGGGCGCGAAGCAACAAGACCTTCTGCGGCGCCTGCTTCGGCAAGGTCACCCGTGTGCAGTGCGACGCCGACGCCGTCCATGGCTGGCGCCTGCGGCGGCACGATGTCGTGCAGATCGAGCGCGGTGATCTTCTTGCCGCGCAACGTGCCGTCCTTGGCCAGCCGGGCGATGAGCTTGCGGCCGACCATGCCCGCGGCGCCAGTGATCAGAATGCGCATGTCCGATACCCCTTACTTGTCCCGATTTTTGCGCTGGGTGCGCGCGCGCAGCCAGAACACCAAGAAAAACGCCAGCACGAAGGCGGTGCCGAAGATACCCGCCAGCACGGTCGAATAATTGCCGAGTGCCAACATCACGGTCGGCAGGTAGAAAACGGCAATGCCGAACAGAAGCATGATCCAGACCGCCGCGATGGCCGCATTGCGCGTCTCACGGTCCATCATGCCGCACCACCGGAGCGGCGGTCGTTCATCGGGCTGAGTTTCAAAGCTGGAGAACTCCTGAGGCAGATCCGATTAATGGTCATCGATCGGACCTAGTGATAGTGGCCATGATGCGGGGCCGCATCGTGCTCATGCTCATGCTCGTGGTCGTCGCCATCGTCGGCGCACTGGCCGAATTCCGATTCCACGGTGGCATGGCTGATGCCGTGCTCGCTGGCAAGCCGCTTCTTGATGGCACTGACCGCCTGATGCGCATCGACGCCCTCGTCAAGGCAGGCGTGCAGTGTCGCCATGCTGCTCGTGCCGTCGATCGACCAGATATGCATATGGTGCACTTCGCGCACGCCCTTGACTGTTGTCTGGATATCCCCGGCGATCAGGTCGCGGTCGAGGCTTGGCGGCACGCCTTCGAGCAGGACGTGGGCGGCGGCGCGCATCAGCGACCAGGCGGTGGACAGGATCAGCAGCGAGACCAGCACGGACAGGATCGGGTCGATCGGCGTCCAGCCGGTCGCCACGATGACCAGTGCCGCCACGATCGCGGCGGCCGAGCCGAGCAGATCGCCAAGCACATGCAGGATAGCGCCACGCATGTTGAGGTTGTCTCGATCGCCGCCATGCAGCACCAGGAAGGAAGCTATGTTGACCAGCAGGCCGAGGATCGCCACCACCAGCATCGGTCCGCCCAGCACCGGCGCCGGTGTCAGCAGGCGATTCCATGCCTCGTAGACGATCCACAGCGCGATGACGAAGATGGCGATGCCGTTGGTGTAGGCTACCAGCGTCTTGACCCGGCCGAACCCATAGGTGAGCTGGCCGGTCGCCGGCCGGCCTGCCAGATGGAAGGCATACCAGGCCAGGCCGAGCGCAATGGCGTCGGCGAGCATGTGGCCGGCATCGGCCAGCAGCGCCAGCGACCCCGTAAACAGGCCGCCGAGCGCCTCCGCCACCATGAAGCCCGCGGTCAGGCAGGCCGCGATCAGGACGCGCTTCTTGTCGGTCGAGCCATGCATATGGCCGGCGCCGTGGTCATGCCCGCCGTGATCGTGCCCGCTGTGATCGTGGGTATGCGCCAAATGGCAAACTCCCGTTACGCGCCGAATTCCGCGCGAAAATCCTCCAGGCGGCGTTTTTGCTGGCCATCGGCGTCGAAGTTGGCCGGATCGAGCCAGGCTTCATAGGCCTTGCGCAGAGCCGGCCATTCCTTGTCGATGATCGAATACCACGCGGTGTCGCGGTTTTCACCCTTGACGATGAGATGCTGGCGGAAAATGCCCTCGAACTTGAAGCCGAACCGTTCCGCCGCGCGCTTCGACGGCTCGTTGCGGTTGTTGCACTTCCACTCGTAGCGGCGATAGCCGAGTTCGTCGAAGATGTATTTCATGAACAGGAACTGCGCTTCCGTCGCCGCCGGCTTGCGCGAAATGAGCGGTCCCCAGTAGATGTTGCCGATCTCGATGACGCCATAGGCCGGATCGATGCGCATCAGCGTCTGGCGTCCCGCTATCTTGCCGCCGGCCTTGTCGATGACCGCGAAGAACAACGGATCCTCGCTCGCCTCCACCTTGTCCAGCCAGGGCTGGAAGGCGGTGCGGGTTTCCGGCGGATAATCGGGCAGCCAGGCGAAGCGGCCGTCGACATCGGCTACGGACGACGCTTCATAGAGGCCGTCGCCATGTGTTGCGGCACTCAGCGGCTCGAGCCTGACATAGCGGCCCTCCAGCACCTTGCGCTCGGGCCGCGGGCGCGGCTGCCAATTTTCAAGATTTTCCGACACCAGAAACTCCAATCCGTTTGACTTTTGCGAGCGGACGCTCACAAAAACGCTGCCGCAGAGTAAGAACCACAGGGACGGGAAAAATGCTCCACACGATTTCGGCCTTCGACCGTCTCGGCGAGGAAAACGCCTTTGCCGTGCTGGCGCGAGCAACGGCACTTGCCCAACAGGGCCGCGACATCGTCAATCTCGGCATCGGCCAGCCCGACTTCAAGACGCCGCAGCACATCGTCGAGGCGGCGATCAAGGCGCTGCGTGACGGCCATCATGGCTACACGCCGGCCAACGGCCTTCTGGCAACGCGCGAGGCGGTGGTGCGGCGCACGCTGACCACCACCGGCGTCGAGGTCTCGCCCGAGGCGGTGGTGATCATGCCCGGCGGCAAGCCGACCATGTTCGCCGCCATCCTGATGTTTGGCGAACCCGGCGCGGAGATCCTCTATCCCGACCCCGGCTTTCCCATCTACCGCTCGATGATCGAATTCACCGGTGCAACCCCCATTCCCGTGCCGATGCGCGAGGAGAACGGCTTCGCCTTCTCGGCGCAAGAGACGCTGGCGCTGATCACGCCGAAGACCAGACTCCTGATCCTCAACTCGCCGGCCAACCCGACCGGCGGCGTCACGCCCCGGGCCGAGATCGAAAAACTGGTCAAGGGGCTGGAGAAGCACCCCGACGTCGCCATCCTCTCCGACGAGATCTACGACGTCATGACCTACGACGGCGAGACGCATTGCTCGCTGCTCGGCTTTCCCGAGATCCGCGACCGGCTGATCGTACTCAATGGCTGGTCGAAGACCTGGGCAATGACCGGCTGGCGCATGGGCTGGTCGATCTGGCCGAACGGCGACAAGGGCGCCCATCTCTACGACAAGGTGCGCAAGCTGGCGGTCAATTGCTGGTCCTGCGTCAACGCGCCGAGCCAGTTCGCCGGCATCGCTGCGATCGACGGCCCGCAGGACGACGTCGACAAGATGATGCGCGCCTTCGACAACCGCCGGAAGATCGTGGTCGAAGGCCTGAACGCCTTGCCAAACGTCTCCTGCATCACGCCCAAGGGCGCCTTCTATGCCTTCCCCAATGTATCGAAGACCGGCTGGAAGGCCAAGAAGCTCGCCTCGGCGCTGCTCGACGAGGCCGGTGTGGCGCTGATCGGCGGCCCCGATTTCGGCATTCTCGGCGAAGGCTATATCAGGCTTTCCTACGCCAATTCCGAGGAGAACATCCTGCGCGCGCTGGAGCGGATCGGAGCGTTTCTGGCCAAGTGAGGCTCAGCGTCCGCCGCGCGAGCCCGGATCGGTGCCGCCGCCTTCCATGACGGTGTCATGAGCCGTCCGGAGGCGCTTGGGCAAGGCTGGGCGAGCATGCCGAAAACGGCTACGACTTGCCCGGACCGGATCGAGATCGGGTGACCTCAGATGTTTTATGCAATCCTTGCCTATCACGTGGAAGATGCGATCAAGGCGCTGACGCCGCAGGAAGATACGGCGCTGATGGCCGAGTTGCTGAAGATAAACACCCGGCTCCACGAGGAAGGCACGCTTGGACCGTCCGCGCGTCTGGGGGCAACACAGGATGCCTGCACCCTGCGCGGGCCAGGCGACGGCATGATTGTCGACGGCCCCTTCGCCGAGACCAAGGAACAGTTGCTCGGCCTCTATGTCGTCGACTGCGCCACGAGAGAGGACGCCATCGCAATCGCCCGCGACCTTCGCCGCGTCAATCCTACCGCCGTTTACGAAATCAGGCCCATTTTGCTCTTCAAGCCCGGCGTGCCGCTGGCTGGCAAATGAAGCGGCGGCGAAAGCCCTGCCGCCACCCGCCGCTTAGCCGCGCCCGACGAAGGGCATCTTGGTCGCCATCACCGTCATGAACAGCACGTTGGCGTCGAGCGGCAGGCTGGCCATGTGCACGACCGCGTCGGCAACGCGCTGGACATCCATCACCGCTTCGGCGGCGATCGAGCCGTTGGCCTGCGGCACGCCGACCGTCATCGGCTGCGCCATCTCGGTCAGCGCATTGCCGATGTCGATCTGGCCGCAGGCGATGTCATAGGGACGGCCATCGAGCGCCAGCGTCTTGGTGAGCCCCGTGATGGCGTGCTTGGTCGCCGTATAGGGCACGGAGCCCGGACGCGGCGCATAGGCCGACACCGAGCCGTTGTTGATGATGCGGCCGCCCATCGGCTTCTGCTTGCGCATGGCGCCGAAGGCAGCGCGCGCACACAGGAACGAACCGGTGAGATTGACGCCGACAATATCGTTCCACACCTCGACCGGGATCTCGTCGATCGGCGTCGACTTGTAGCCCATGCCGGCATTGTTGAAGAGCAGGTCGACGCGGCCAAACGCCTCCGCCACCGTCTCGAACAGATCGTCGACCTCGCCGGCCTTGCTGATGTCGCAGGCAACCGCCAATGCCCTGGCCTCGGTCGGGCCGATCTTGGCGATCGCGGCATCCAGCACCGGCTTGCGGCGCCCGCAGAACACCGTGTTCCAGCCCGCCTTGAGCAATGCCGTGGCGACGCTCTTGCCGATCCCGGTGCCGGCGCCGGTGACGATGGCGGTTTTTTGCTCGGTCATGGCAGTTGTCCTTCGGCAGCGCTGTGCGTGCTCGCCTGATCCACAAGTTTGGTTCGAATGGAGAAGGCATCGCAAATGATGGCGGCGATGGCAAGCGCGGCCACCGGGGCATGCCCTCGAAAAGTGAAACGCGTTTCTTGGGAGAGAACCCGGCGAGCACCGACAAAAAGGGCGGTCATTGGCGACCGCCCTGATCTGAACCGGGCTTGGGAGGAGGAAAGCCGATCCGACTGTGTAGAATCATGCGCTTCCTGAGTTAACGAATGGTAAACGCCTCCAGGGCCCTCTGTGCCAATCCGGGTTACCACCGCGGATTGGGTGACGTACCCTTGGCGGCCGGCACTTTCGCCGCCGAAACCGTTGCCTCGACATGGTCGATCAGGGCATCCGGCAGGCCAAGCCGCCCGGCAAGCAGGTCGAGGTAACCGCGCTCGGCGCGCGTGTCGGGGTCGATGGTGAGGCGCGACGCGGTATAGAGCTCGAGCTTCTGCGCGTCGGTCCTGGCGCCGGCCACCAGCGTGTCGAGGTCGAGCGGGCTCTCCAGTTCCGCCATCAGGAATTTTTCCGCGTCTGCGCCGATACCGGCGAGGCTGAGCTTGCCGGCGATCTTCTGGCGTTCCTCGTCGTCGACATGGCCGTCGGCCTTGGCCGCCGAGATCATCGCCCGCACCAGGGTCAGCGTGAACTCATCCTCGCCTTGCGGCGCCTGCGACGGGTGGAAGGCGGTATCCTTGGGTGGCGGCAGCAATTCCGGCTCGCCGGCGGCGGGCGCCTGTTCCGGTGCGTTGCCGGCCTTGTAGTTCTGGTAGGCCTTGTAGGCGAGGCCACCGATGGCGGCCAAGCCGCCGAGCTTCACCGCGGCACCCGTCACCTTCCGGCCAGCGCCGGTCCCAAGCAGCACGGCGGCCAGCGCACCGGCGGCCAGCGGATTATCCTTGGCCATCTGCACCGCCTGGCCGGCCTTGTCGCGGACCGTGCCGCTGGTGCCGGGAACTTGCGAGCCGAGCAGCTCGTCGAGAAGCTTCTTGGGATCGAACATCGATGCCTCCAGGATTTGCCCGGCCGAACGGGCAGGTTTCGAACGCGGAAGACGTAGGTCCCGAAGCTTGACATTGCAATGACAGGCGGCCCCGGTTTGCCCGGCCCCGGCGCCTCGATCAGGATCCGATATGCGGTCCCCTGCCCCGGGCTTGCGCGAGCTCGACCTGCCGCTGGCGCTCTGCGTAGCGCTTGCGGTCCTCATCCGAGCGGGCGTCGAAGCAATGCGGGCACGAAACCCCGGCGGCATATTTCGGCGACATCAGGTCGCTCTCCGTCAGCGGATGGCGGCACGCGCGGCACAATTCCGCTGCGCCCTCCGCGAGGCCTTGCGACACCGAAACCCGCTCGTCGAAGACGAAGCATTCGCCTTGCCAGAGGCTCTGTTCGGATGGAACCTCCTCGAGGTATTTGAGAATGCCGCCCCTGAGGTGGAACACGTCCTCGAAGCCGAGCGACTTCACATAGGCGGTCGCCTTTTCGCAGCGTATGCCGCCGGTGCAGAACATCGCCACCTTGCGGCCTTCGAGATCCGCCCGATGCGCTTCCACCCAGGCCGGGAACTCGCGAAAGCTCGCCGTCGCCGGATCGACGGCGCCCTTGAAGGTGCCGATCGAGACCTCATAGGCGTTGCGCGTATCGATGACGATCGTGTCGGGTTGCGAGATCAGCGCATTCCAGTCGCCCGGTTCGACATAGGTGCCCGCGCTTGCCGCCGGGTCGATAGTCTCGACGCCCATGGTGACGATCTCGCGCTTCAGCCGCACCTTCATGCGGTGGAACGGCATGGCCGCGGCACTGCTGTACTTGACCTCGAGGCCCGCCAGTCCGTCGATGGCTTGGATATGTTCGATCAGCGCGGCGATCGCTTCCTCGCTGCCGGCTACGGTTCCGTTGATGCCCTCGTGAGCCAGGAGCAGCGTACCCTTGATGCCGCGGCCGCAGCAGAAGGCCGCAAGCGGCGCGCGCAACGCCTCGAAGGCGTCGAGCCGGGCAAAACGGTAGAGCGCGGCGACGCGAACTGGCTGGGATGGCGCGGGCGGTGTTGTCATTGCCTGAGCAACTAGACGCTCGTGGAAGCCGATTCAAGGCGAAACGGGTCGGGCTGCCTGTCATGGCCTTGTCGAGAAAGAACCTTTAAGCTTGATGGCAGCGCGTGACATCGCGCCGCGACCGGTTTCGTGGACAGGGCAATACCCGTCTGCTAATCGGTTGAAATACCCTTCGATGCGGCCCGACAAGGAGAGACAGATGCCCAGCAAGACCGAGAAACTCCTGTCGCTCCTCAATGGCCAGCCAGTCATTCCGGTGTTGAAGATCGCCAACGTCGCCGATGCGGTGCCGCTGGCCCGTGCTCTGGCGCGCGGCGGCTTGCCGGCGATCGAGATTACGCTCAGGACAGCGGATGCGCTCGAAGCGATCCGTCGTGTGGCGGGCGAGGTCGAGGAGGCCATCGTCGGCGCCGGCACCATTCTTGACAGCAAGCAGTTCGACGAGGCGGCCGGCGCCGGGTCGCGCTTCATCGTCAGCCCCGGCATCACCCGTGAGCTTCTGGCTGCCGCCGCCGACAGCGAGGTCCCGCTGCTGCCCGGCGCGATCACGCCCGGCGAGATCATGGCCGCGCGCGAAGCCGGCCTGCGCTTCCTGAAATTCTTCCCGGCCGAACAGTCCGGCGGCATCGCTTCGCTGAAGGCCTTCGCCTCGCCGCTGGCCGACGTCAAATTCTGCCCGACCGGCGGCATCACCGGCAAGAACGCTGCCGACTATCTCAGCCTGTCCAATGTCGTCTGCGTCGGCGGCTCGTGGGTGGCGCCCGACGACATGGTCAAGGCCGGCAAGTGGGACGAGATCGAAGCGCTCGCGCGGGCCGCGAGCAAGCTTCAGCGATAACGCCTGTCGGCTCGGCACGAAAGAGCCCGGCCGACTTTCGCCAACCGGGCCGCATTGCTTTCTTCTCAAGCACAGGTCAGTTGCAGACCCTGACCCTCTCGACCACCCTGTGATGGTGCTGCCAATGCGTGACCACCTTGGTCCTGCAGTGATGCCTACCATGCTTGACGATCAGAGTTTCAGCTTGCGATGGGCCGATCGCGGCCGATGCTGCCGCCACTGCCAGAACCGATGCCAATAGTATCTTCTTCATGAATTTCCTCAGGTTGGAACGTACCCACACCAACTGGGAAACGAGGAAGCGGTTCCGGCTTCACGAGGAGTTCAGCAGCACGTGATCCATCGCCGATGCATCGTGCCTCGGACAGCAAAAAGCCGCGCGGGTCGCCCGGCGCGGCTTCAGCAATATTGTGGCCTGTTCGTTACTTCGTCTGGAAGCGGGCGACCGACAGGAACTTGACGGCATTGCCGGTGAAGCGGCTGGCGTCGGCCATCTGGTTGCTCGGCTGGAAGCCGGCCGTATAGACCTCGCTCGGTGGCGTATGCACGATGTTGTAGGCGTAGCCCGGCGCGGTCGTCGCGCTCGAAACGGTAGCGACGTTCTCGCCGCTGGTCAGTGCCCAGCGGGCGGCCTGCGGCGCCGCGGCAACCACCACGGCCCTGGGGCCGGGTTTCTGATCGCGGGCGGTGGCCCTGGCCTCCTTGCGGGTCGTTTTCACGCCGGCGCCGATCGCGGCGACCGGATCGGAACCGGCAGGACGGGCGGCAACAGCCTGGCGCGGCGACGCCGCATCGACACCCGACGGATCGTTGAAGGCCGAACGCGGCTCTTCGGACAACGAAGCCACCTGATATTCGGCGGCGGTGCCGACCTGAGCATTGGCTTCGTCGAGCACGGCCTTGACGGCGTCGGGCTTGGTCGGCTCGGGACGCGCTGTCGGCAGGACGGAGAACGCATCCGTCGCGGTCTTGTCCTGGTCAGCCGTTTCGGCCAGCGCCATCAGCACGTCCTTGCTGGGCGGCGGTGCGAGGTCCGCCGGCAGCGAGTGCTCGGGGCGCCATGTCGGCAGGGGAATGTTGTTGACGGCAACCTGCGCCGGATCGGCGGCGGCGGCTTGCGCGATGGCTGCCGGATCGGACTTGCCGAAAGGCATGTTCGCCGGCGCCTGCGCGGTCGCCACTGCCTGTTCGGTGGTGGCCGTCGCATCCGCCATGGCGAAGGGAACATTCTCAGGCTGTGCGCCGACATCGGCCTTCGGCCGCGGCGCGAAATCGGGCAACGGGATTTCCTTGGCCGGCAGCGCCGCGATGATCGTCTCCGGCGTGTTCTTCTCAGGCTCCGGAGCCTGCTCGTCGGCAAGCTGAGGAATGTCGGCGCGCTGGGCATTCTCCGGGGCCACGATGGCGATACCAGGCAGGTTGCTCTTGGCGGTCGGGGCCGGCTTCAGATTTCTAGCCTTGGGCGCAGGTGCGGCCGAAGCGGTCTCCACGTCGGCGCTGTCGTCGGCCTCGTCGGCGCCACCGCCGCCAAACAAGGCAGAGAGGAACCCGCCGGATTTCTTGCCGCTGCCGCCGGCGCTGGCCATTTCGATATTCGGAGTGCCGGAACCCTTGCGCGATTGATAGGAGGCCAGCGCCTGTTCATAGCCAGGCAGCGGCCGGCCGTCGCTCGGCACATGCAGCGTCTTGCCATTGGGGAACAGGCTGACCAGTTCCTGGCGGCTGATGCCGGGCCAATGGCGCACATTGCCGACATCCATGTGGACGAATGGCGAACCGGAGGCCGGGTAATAGCCGACGCCACCGCCCTGCATCTTGAGGCCGATATTGCGCAGCTTCTTCAGCGGCACGCCGGGAATATAGAAATCCATCGCCTTGCCAAGCATGTGCTGGCTCTTCTCGGCGACGCCGCGGCTGCGGCTGCGCAGCATCGAATTGGTCGATGGCGAACGGTAGCCGCAGACGACCTGGATATAGTCGGTTGAGCCGCTTTCGCGATACGCTTCCCAGACCAGATCCAGCAGACGCGGGTCCATCTTGGTCGGCTCGTTGCGGCGCCAGTCGCGCAGGATGATGTTGATCTTCCTCAGGCCCTCGGGAACGTAGCGGCCATTGCGCTTGTAGACGATCTCCGCCTTCTCGTGCGTGTGGAGGTGGTAGAGCTTCAGCGAACGAACTTCGGCCTGGGCGCCCGAGGCGGCCGCGGCGACAAAACCAAACGCGACAATCACCGCCGCCAACCATCTCGGCCAGACGCTCAAATGATAGTGCCGCCCGTTTGTGAGTCGTTCGATTCTGTTCAAATCAAAAGGCCTTGCAGGCTGCCGTTTGTCCCCGGATTTGCCCAAACGGACGTGTCGTTATCACATCCGAATATCGATCCTAATGGTTAATCATCGCTTATTGAAGCCGAAATGCGGTAACACGGTGGCAATATCCCGTCAAAAATTGTCCGCAGGGTTTCTTGGTAAACCGCTGGTTTAGATTATGTTTTCCGGCTTTGGCCGAACACGATCTGTTACCGTTAGCCTTAATGCGTGAACACTGCCCCCTTAGTCGTCCTCCAGCCGTCACAGTTCGGCTGCGATACTTGATCGGGATGCAGTATCGCAAAGCAAGCTGTTCCCGGTCTTGCGCGATTGTCACTCGGGTGGGCGCCGTCAGGAAGCGAGGCGATCGACGCGGCCGGTTTCCGGGTCGATGCCGTATTCCTTGAGCTTCCGGTAAAGCGTCGAGCGGCCGATGCCGAGCCGGCGGGCGACCTCGCTCATCTGGCCATTGTAATGATCGATGGCGAGCTTGATCATTTCGAGTTCGACATCGGCCAGCGCACGCACATTGCCGCGCTCGTCGAGTGCCCGCAGCATGCCGAAGCGGGGCTGCGCCCCGGCCGGCTGCTCGCGCACGGGAGCGGTCTCGTCGGACACGACGTCCTCATCGCGCGGCGCCAGCGGCGGCGCGGCGGCGCCTGCTTCGAACGTGTCGTCCGCGTCAAGATTGACGGTGCCTTCCACCTGCGCCCGGATCTGCGGAAAATCGACGGCGGTCAGCACATCGCCTTCGCACAGCACCGAGGCGCGGAAGACGGCGTTTTCGAGCTGCCGGATATTTCCGGGCCAGTCATAGGCCTGCAGCACCGCGAGCGCCGCCGCCGAAATGCCCTTCAGCCGATGGCGCGGGTCGGCCGGCGCCACCTTTTCCATGAAATGCGTGACCAGATGGGGAATGTCGTCGCGGCGGTCGCGCAGCGGCGGCACGAAGATCGGGTAGACGTTCAGCCGGTAGAACAGATCCTCGCGGAACTTGCCGTCCTTGACCTGCTGCAGGAGGTTGCGATGCGTCGCCGAAATCAGCCGGATGTCGACCTTGACGGTCGAGCGACCGCCCACGGGATCGACCTCGCCCTCCTGGACGGCGCGCAACAGCTTGACCTGCACGTCGAGCGGCAGGTCGCCGATCTCGTCAAGGAACAGCGTGCCGGAATGCGCCTCGACGAATTTGCCGGTGTGCTTGTCGGTGGCGCCGGTGAACGACCCTTTCTCGTGGCCGAACAGGATGGACTCCACCAGATTGTCGGGGATGGCGCCGCAATTGACCGTGACGAACGGTTTCGAGCGACGGTCGCCGCTACCTTGGATGGCACGCGCCACCAGTTCCTTGCCGACGCCGGATTCACCCTCGATCAGGATCGGGATGTTGGAGGCCGCCGCTTTCTGGCCGAGGCGTATCACCCTGTCCATGGCCGGACTGTGGGTGATCATGTCCCTAAAGGTCAGCAGCCCGCCGCGTTTGCGCGACGTGCGCTTGACCTCACCCTCGACCGCTTCGACCTTGAGCGCATTGGAAATCGAGGCCTGCAGCCTGTCGGGCGAGGCCGGCTTGACGACGAAATCGAAAGCACCGTGGCGCATCGCCGAAACCACGGTTTCGATACCGCCCTGCGCGGTCTGCACGATGACCGGCACGCTGATGTCGCGCTCGCGCATCGCCTTCAGCACGCCGATGCCGTCGAGACCGGGCATGACCAGGTCGAGGATCACAACCGAGACGTCGCGGGCGCCAGGCCCGTCGAGAACTTCGAGGCCGGCAGCACCGCCATCGGCGACGATCGCGGTATGGCCGAACCGCGTCACCGCCGCCTCGAGCAGCCGGCGCTGCACGGGATCGTCATCGACTATGAGTATGGAACCTGTCATGACTGTCTTGGTTTGCCCGCGCCCGAAATCCCCATGGATCATCTTGGCACAGGGTTCTAAATAAGGTTTCAAAAAACCCGGTGAACGAATTCCTTAGGATTTGACCGGCTTCTCCATTCCCTTGATCCTGGCTTCCCAATTGCGGCCACTTGATTCAAAGCCGGCCACTCGATTCAAAAAGCCGGTTTCTTGATCCAAAAAGAAGGTATGTCGATGCGCATGATGTTTGATCGGCGGATTGCGGCGCCAGCGTCCGGTCAGGGCGCGGCCGGGCTTGGCGATCTGCCGGAATGGAACCTCGCCGACCTTTATGCCGGCATGGACGCGCCGGAACTGAAGCGCGACATTGCCAAAGCGGCTGCCGACGCCATCGCATTCGAGGCCCGCTGGAAAGGCACGCTCGCCGCCGAGGCCGGGCGCGGCAGTGCCGGCAGGCTGGGCGAGGCCCTTGCCGCCTACGAGGCGCTCGAGGAACTGATCGGCCGCATCGTCTCCTATGCCGGCCTCGTCTATGCCGGCAACACCGCCGATCCGCAGCGCGCCAAGCTCTATGGCGACGTCCAGGAGAAGATGACCGACGCCAGCGCGCATCTCCTGTTCTTCGCGCTCGAACTGAACCTGATCGAGGATGCGGCGATCGAAGGCGCGCTGGCCGGCGACCCCGCCTTCGGGCATTACCGCCCGTGGGTGCTCGATCTGCGCATGGACAAGCCCTACCAGCTCGAGGACCGCGTCGAGCAGCTTTTCCACGAAAAATCGATCACCGGGCGCGGCGCCTGGAACCGCTTGTTCGACGAGACGATGACCGATCTTCGCTTCGATATCGATGGTGAGGAATTGACGCTGGAGCCGGCCCTCAACCGTCTGCAGGATGCTGATGGCGACGTCCGCCGGCGTGCCTCGGAGGCGCTGGCCACGACCTTCCGCAAGAATTTGCGCACCTTCACGCTGATCACCAACACGCTGGCCAAGGATAAGGAAATTTCGGACCGCTGGCGCGGCTTCGAGGACATTGCCGATTCACGCCACCTCGCCAACCGCGTCGAGCGCGGCGTGGTCGATGCGCTCGCCTCCGCGGTGCGCGAGGCCTATCCGCGCTTGTCGCACCGCTACTATGCCATGAAGGCGCGCTGGCTCGGCATGGAGGTGATGAACCACTGGGACCGCAACGCGCCCTTGCCGGAGACGCCGCAGGCGGTGATCGGCTGGGACGAGGCCAGGAACACCGTGCTGTCGGCCTATCACCGCTTCTCGCCCGAGATGGCCGAGATCGCGCGCACCTTCTTCGACCGCAACTGGATCGACGCGCCGGTGCGCCCAGGCAAGTCGCCGGGTGCCTTTGCCCACCCGACCGTACCATCGGTTCACCCCTATGTGCTGCTCAACTACATGGGCAAGCCGCGCGACGTGATGACGCTGGCGCATGAACTCGGGCACGGCGTGCATCAGGTGCTGGCCGCCGGCCAGGGCGCACTGATGGCCCCGACGCCGCTGACGCTGGCGGAGACGGCATCCGTCTTCGGCGAAATGCTGACCTTCCGTTCGCTGCTCGAGCGGACCACCGACCGGCGCGAGCGCAAGGCCATGCTCGCCCAGAAGGTCGAGGACATGATCAACACGGTGGTGCGCCAGATCGCCTTCTATGAATTCGAGCGCAAGGTTCATGCCGAGCGCCGCAACGGCGAACTGACCTCCGACAGGCTCGGCCAGTTCTGGCTGGAAGTGCAGGCCGAAAGCCTCGGACCGGCGATCAAGTTGCGCGAGGGCTACGAGGTGTTCTGGACCTACATCCCTCATTTCATCCACTCGCCCTTCTATGTCTATGCCTATGCGTTCGGCGACTGCCTGGTGAACTCGCTCTATGCGGTCTACCAGAATGCCGAGCGCGGCTTTCAGGACAAATATTTCGAGATGCTGCGTGCCGGTGGCACCAAGCATCATTCGCAGCTTCTGGCGCCTTTCGGCCTCGACGCCACCGACCCTGCCTTCTGGCAGATCGGGCTCGGCGTGATCGGCGGCCTGATCGACGAATTGGAAACGCTGGACGATTGAGACGCCTCTCGCCCGGCAAGAACAGTTTAGCCCGAATGCATGTTTGGACCGTGCTATTCTTGCCCTAAATATTTGTTCTTGAAGAACTCTCCACGGACGTTTTCCCATAGCTTTCGGCAAGCTCTATGGTAGCTTTCCCTTCAAGCTCAGCCGGAGCGCATGCGGATCGGCGAGGAAAAGTCCCGGCCGGCCGTGCGCTCAGGCGAACGCGACAACGGCCGTTGGCCATGGGCAGGCAAAGCCGATCGCCGACAGCTCGAACCGAAGCCGGCTGTTTCGCGAATCTGCGGAACCATCGAGTAGTCCATCGCCGAAGGTCATGACCCTGCGGCAGACGGATCTGACTGGAGAGAGATAATGGGCACTTTTTTCTACATGCTGCTGGCGTTCCTGGTAGGCGTGTTGGTTGGCTGGTTCATCTGGGGGCGTTTGCGTGGTGAGCTCGACGGTCTTCGAGGCGACCTCGATCGCACCCGCGGCGAGCGCGACAAGCTGCGCGCCGACAGCGATCGCCTGACCGGCGAACTCAATGCATGCGGCAAGACCCGCTCCGACCTCGAGCGCCAGTTGCGTGAGGCGCAGGCCTCGTCGGGCGCCGGCGGAGCAAAGGCGTCAAGTCCGGCACCAGCAGCCGTGATGTCGACGCCTGCCGCTGCCAAATCCACTCCGGCTGCAGCCAAGCCGGCCGCGGCGAAGGCCGCCCCGGCAAAGGCGGCGCCGAAGCCCGCAGCGGCCAAAACTCCAGCGAAGACCTCGGCCGCTCCCAAGACAGCGCCCGCCGCCAGGAAGGCCGCAACGGCAGCAGCCAAACCGGCGTCGGGCAAGCCCGACAATCTGCGCCGGCTGATTGGCATCGGCCCGGTCAACGAAAAGCTGCTCAAGGCGCAAGGCGTCACCACCTTCGCCCAGATCGCCGCCTGGACATCAACCGACATCAAGCGGATCGAGGATGTGATGAACTTCGACGGCCGCATCGCGCGCGAACGCTGGATCGAGCAGGCCAAGCTGCTCGCCGTCGGCAACGAGGCCGAATTCGCCAAGCAGTTTCCGACGGCCGGAACCGCCAGCAACACCTGAACGATGGCACAGAGACCTTGTGAGCGGCGGCGGCCTTGGCGCCGCCGCTTCTTTTTTGCCGACAAGCTTGGATCCGGCCAAGGTCGGCTTTGAGGGACAGGGTGCCGCTCTCTCGATTGCGCGCGCCCGGCCCCCCATATAGAGCGATCGTCGGCTACATCGATCCCGGTTCCCATGTCCCTGCCCGCCGCAATTTTCCGCAACGACGAAAGCGCGCGCCAGCTCGTTTTCGAGCGGCCGGCCGATATTATCGTCGCGCATGAGGCCAAGGACTTCCCGGCCGCGCTGCAAGCGGCGCAGGCCGCGCACGACGCCGGCAAATGGCTGGCTGGTTATTTCTCCTACGAGGCCGGTTACCTGCTGGAGCCGAAACTCGTTCCCCTGCTCCCGGGCAGGCGCCGGACCCCGCTGGTCTGCCTCGGGGTCTTCGATGCCCCTCATAAAGAGGCGGTGCCGCCGCGAAGCACGCCCACCAACGGCCCGATATTCGACGCAAGGGCGACGTGGTCGTTCGAGGATTACCAGAAGCGGTTCTCGCGGCTGCACCAGCACATCAGGCAAGGCGATTGCTACCAGGGCAACCTGACTTTTCCGGTGCACGCGCAATGGTCCGGCGATCCGCTCGGCGCCTTCGACGCGCTGACCGAACGCCAGCCGGTGAAATATGGCGCGCTGGTCGCGCTCGGCGACCCGATCGTTCTGTCGCGCTCGCCCGAACTGTTCTTCGAGATCGATGCCGCCGGGATGATCGAAACGCATCCGATGAAGGGTACCGCACCGCGCGGCACAACAGGCGACGAGGACGAACGGCAGAAGAATTTCCTGCGCAACGACGAGAAGAACCAGGCCGAGAACCGGATGATCGTCGACCTCTTGCGCAACGACATATCGCTGATCAGCGAGGTCGGCACGCTGGAGGTACCGGAATTGTTCCGCATCGAGACCTATCCGACCGTCCATCAGATGGTGAGCGACGTCAGGGCCAAGCTGCTGCCCGGCCTCGGCATACGCCAGATTTTCGCGGCGCTGTTTCCCTGCGGCTCGATCACCGGCGCGCCGAAGATCCGCGCCATGGAGATCCTGCATGATCTGGAAGGCACGCCCCGCGACGTCTATTGCGGCGCCATCGGCTGGATCGCACCCGGCGGCACGATGCGCTTTTCCGTTGCGATCCGGACCATCTCGCTCTTTGCCAGCGGCGAGGCCGTCTACAATGTCGGCGGCGGCATCGTCTTCGATTCGGTCGCACAAGAGGAGTATCAGGAGTGTCTGCTCAAAGCCCGCTTCGCGACGGGGACGCCGCCGGTTTCGAGCTGATCGAGACCATGCGCTGGGAACCCGCCTCGGGCTTCCTGCGACTCGATCGCCATCTCGCGCGCCTTTATGGCTCGGCGGCGGAACTGGGGTTCAGCTATGATCCGCAAGAAGTCGGCGAAGCCCTGAGCGGCGCGGTCGACCGATCACCCATCGCCATGCGCACGCGGCTCGCTCTGTCGCGCAATGGCGAGGCCAACGCCTCGGCGCAGCCCTATGAACCCCTTGCCGCCGACAAGGTGTGGGCGCTGCGGCTGGCACGGACGAGGCTCGATTCGAGCGACATGCTGCTGCGCCACAAGACCAGCCGGCGGCAGCTCTACACCCATGCCCGCTCCGAATATCTCATCACCCAGGCCGACGAGGTGCTGCTGGCCAATGAGCGCGGCGAGATCTGCGAAGGCACGATCACCAATGTCTTCGCCGATTTCGGCGATGGCATCCTGGCGACGCCACGGCTCGATTGCGGCCTGCTGCCTGGCGTATTGCGCGCCGTGCTTCTGGATGAAGGCCGCGCCAATGAAGCGATCTACAGCTTGGATGACCTCAAATCCGCCAAGGCGCTGTTCGTCGGCAATTCGCTGCGCGGGCTGATCCCCGCCAGGCTGTCGTGACCCAAGCCCGGAGAATACAATGTTCGTCGTGTCGCTGAACTACAAGGTGCCGCTCACCGAGATCGACCGCTTGGCGCCAGGCCATATCGAGTGGCTGGAAGCCTGCTACGCCGAAGGCATCTTCGTTGCGTCCGGGCCCAAGCGCCCAAGAACCGGCGGCATCATCATCGCACGCTGCCCCCGCGAAGTGCTCGATGCCAGGTTGGCAGCCGATCCTTTCGCCCAGGCGGGCGCCGCCGACTACGACATCACCGAATTCGCGGCGCGGATGACCGCCGCCGGCTTGGGCTCGTTCAAAGAGGCATGAGTTTCCGGCAACCCACCCATACGCCCTATGACGGCTCGTCGAAACTCTTCACCGTCGGTCTGAAGCCGCTGGAATCCGTGAACTGGATCGAGGTGGACGGTCACCTGCTGCCCTATCTCGCCGAGAAGCGCCGGCTCTATGACGAAATCCCCGAGCGCGTCTTCGTCGAGGAGGACGGCACGCGCGCTGCCCAGCAAGAGGTGCTCGACTTGCTCGGCGCCTACCTCCCGGAAAGATTTCCCGACACTCACCGGCGCAGCGATGCGGGCGTTGCGGTCATGGGCGCGACGAGCCATCCGGCAGTCCCGTCCAGCCTCGCCGGCGCTCCCTTGGTCGCGGCCTCGCTGCTGGTCCAGGAAGACCTGATCCTCATGCGCCGGGGCGAAGACGGCTGGCGTCTGGCCGCGGGTTCACTGTGCTTCCCCTCATCCTGGTCGCTCACCGAGAAATTCGGCAAGCCGCTGCAGCAGATCCATCAGCCGGTGCCGGGCTTCGGCCCGGGCACAAGACCGGCCGATCTCATCAACCGGATGTTCGATGGCCTGCAGGGCCAGGCCGTCGAACGTTACAACTGGTCGATCCAATCAGGCGATGCGCTCTACCACCCGTTGTCCAATGTCGAGCGCATCGACCGCGCCACCAGCCGGCCGACGCGTTTCCCCGATGGTGACGTGAAGGCGCACGCCTTCATCCGCGTCGAGCGTCAAACGCTGCGCAAACTGCCCGCCTCGCGCGATATCCTGTTCACCATCCGCATCCATCTCGACCCGCTCGCCGTGCTGGCGCGGCATCCGGACCGGGCGACGCTGGCGGCGTCCTTCGCTGCTCAGCTCGAAGCGCTCGACATCGCCCAACTCGACTACAAGGGCCTGACGTCGGATCGCGATCGGCTGACCGCTGTCCTTAACCACATGGCCAAAGACGCGTAGTCGCGGGTTGGCGGTTTTCGCTGGTTTATGACAATGATCTGTGATGTAGCGCATGGCCGTTGGGCGAAAATGCCCGGCTTTTGCACGTGGTTGTTCGGCTTTTGCACGTAGTTGCCCAGCTTTTGCACGCAGTTGAAGGAGTGCTCGATAAAATGGCGAATGAAAACTGGCCCGTTTACGGTGAGATCACCGGCCCCGTGGTGATGATCGGCTTTGGTTCGATCGGACACGGAACGCTGCCGCTCATCGAACGCCATTTCAAGTTCGACAAGTCGCGCATGACGGTCATCGACCCGCGCGATACCGATCGCAAGCTGCTCGACGAGCGCGGCATCACCTTCGTCCAGGAAGCGGTGACCGAGAAGAATTACAAAAAGCTTTTGACGCCGCTGCTGACCAATGGTGGTGGCCAGGGCTTTTGCGTCAACCTGTCGGTCGACACCGGCTCGGTGGACCTGATGCGGCTCTGCCGCAAGCTCGGCGTGCTTTACATCGACACCGTCGTCGAGCCCTGGCTTGGCTTCTATTTCGACGCCAAGGCCGACAATGCCAGCCGCACCAACTATGCGTTGCGCGAGGCGCTGCTCAAGGAAAAGCACGACAAGCCGGGCGGCGCCACCGCCGTCTCCACCTGCGGTGCCAATCCCGGCATGGTGTCCTGGTTCGTCAAGCAGGCGCTGGTCAATCTCGCCACCGATCTAGGCATGGAGTTCTCCGAGCCCGCGCAGGAAGACCGCGAGGGCTGGGCCAAGCTCATGAAGAAGGCTGGCGTCAAGGGCATCCACATCGCCGAGCGCGACACCCAGCGCACCAAGAAGCCCAAGCCCATGGATGTGTTCTGGAACACCTGGTCGGTCGAGGGCTTCATCTCGGAAGGATTGCAGCCGGCCGAGCTCGGCTGGGGCACGCATGAGACCTGGATGCCGAAGAACGGCAAGAAGCACAAGCACGGTTCCAAGGCCGCGATCTACCTGGAGCAACCCGGCGCCAACACCCGCGTGCGCTCCTGGTGCCCGACGCCGGGACCGCAATATGGTCTGCTGGTGACGCACAACGAGGCTATCTCGATCGCCGATTTCTTCACCGTGCATTCCAAGAAGGGGAAGGTTCAATACCGCCCGACCTGCCACTACGCCTACCATCCCTGCAACGATGCGATGCTGTCGCTGGACGAGATGTTCGGTGCCGCCGGCAAGCCGCAGCCGGTACACCACGTGCTCGACGAGAACGAACTGGTCGACGGTGTCGACGAACTCGGCGTCCTGCTCTATGGCCACGACAAGAATGCCTACTGGTACGGTTCCCAGCTGTCGCTCGCCGAGGCGCGCACGCTGGCACCCTATCAGAACGCCACCGGCATGCAGGTCACCTCGGCGGTTTTGGCCGGCATGGTCTGGGCGCTGGAAAATCCGGCCGCCGGCATCGTCGAGGCCGACGAGATGGACTACAAGCGGTGCCTGGACGTGCAGTCGCCCTATCTCGGACCGGTCAAGGGCTATTATACCGACTGGACGCCGCTCGACAGACGCCCGGGTCTCTTCCCGGAGGACCTCGACCGCAGCGACCCGTGGCAATTCCGCAACATCCTCGTCCGATAGCATCACCCGGACCATGCGCCATTGCCTTGCAATCGCCCGGAAATCGGGCGATTGAAGGGTGCGGCCTGGGGTGGCGATGTGCGTCCGTCGGACGCTAAAGCATATTCCAGCACTTTGGACGTTCGCGTCGCGCTTCCAGAAATCGACCCGATTTTTGGACCGACGCGTTTGGAGAGGATTTCATATGACGATTGCGCGCAAAGTTCTTTCGATGGGCATGGCGAGTGCCCTCGCCTCGATGCTTGCTGCCTGTGCCACGAGCGGCCCCGACCAGCCGCCGATGGCTGCCGCGCCGAAAGGCGTCGAAGGTTCCTGGATCGATGCCAAGGGCACCGGCCTGTCGACCTTCACCGGCGGCACCTTCACGACCGTCGCCACGGATACGGGACAGAAGCTTGCCGATGGCAGTTACACGATGACAGGCGCCACGTCGGTGCAGATCAACGGCACCTCGCTGATCCGCCAAACCCCGGTGAGCTTCAATTGCCTGATGGTGTCGACCAGCCAGCTCAACTGCACCAGTTCCGCCGGCCAGAATTTCGTGCTGACGCGACGCACCTGAACCCGGCGAACATTCCAGTCACAAAGGACGGCGGCCGCTTGGTCGCCGTTTTTGTGCCGGCAATCCCTCGCCTTTTGCGCCCGGAAATACCCCGGGTTTTGCGCCAGCAAATACGACCGGCATTTCCGCTTGCGTCGGCCCGAACGCGATGGGAACATGATCGAAACGCTGGCTGTAATATCCCAGTCAAGCAAGGGCGTTAGACGGCTCTGATCAGCCTACCGGGAGACGAAGATGAAGAAGCTTGCCGCCATTGCCGCCCTTTCCGCGTCGACACTTGGCCTGTCGGCCGGCGCATCCTTTGCCGACTACACACTGAACATCCTGCACATCAATGACTGGCACAGCCGCATCGAAGGCAACAACAAATATGAATCGACCTGCTCTGCCGAGGAGGAGACCAAGGGCGAATGCATCGGCGGCGCCGGCCGGCTGATCACCGCCATCGCCCAGGAACGCAAGAAGCTGGAAGGCCAGAACGTGTTGCTACTCAGCGCCGGCGACAATTTCCAGGGTTCGCTGTTCTACACGACCTACAAGGGCAAGGCCGAAGGCGAGTTCCTCAACGACATGAAGTTCGACGCCATGGCGCTCGGCAACCATGAATTCGACGACGGCGAAGCGGCATTGGCGCCGTTCCTCGACATGATCAAGTTCCCCGTGCTCGGTGCCAACGTCAAGGCCAACGCGCAGTCCAAGCTAGGCGACCGTGTCAAGCCGTCGATCGTCGTCGAGGTCGGCGGCCAGAAGATCGGCATCATCGGCGCCGTCACCAACGACACGCCCGAACTCGCCTCGCCCGGCCCCAACATCACGATTGAGGACGACGTCAAGTCGATCACGGCGGAGGTCGAGAAGCTCAAGGGAGAAGGCGTCAACAAGATCATCGCCGTGACCCATATCGGCTATAACAGGGAGCGCGATGTCATTGCCAAGATCCCCGGCATCGATGTCGTGGTCGGTGGCCACAGCCACACGCTTCTGTCCAACACCGATCCGAAGGCGGCTGGCCCCTACCCGACGATGGTCGACAATCCGGACGGCTACAAGGTGCCGGTGGTGCAGGCGGCGTCCTATTCGAAATATCTCGGCGAGTTCAAGGTGGTGTTCGACGACAATGGCGTCGTCAAATCGGCGAGCGGCGACCCGATCTATCTCGACAAGTCGATCACGCCCGATCCCGCGGTGCTCGCCCGCATCAAGGAGCTCGGCGCGCCGATCGAGGCCCTGAAGAACAAGGAAGTGGCCGAGACCACCGACGTCATCGACGGCAGCCGTGAGAGTTGCCGCGCCAAGGAATGCGCGATGGGCAACCTCGTCTCCGACGCCATCCTCGACCGCGTCAAGGGACAGGGCGTCGAGATCGTCATCTCCAACGGTGGTGGCCTGCGCGCCTCGATCGACAAGGGCACCGTCACCATGGGCGAGGTGCTGACCGTGCTGCCGTTCCAGAACACGCTGGCGACCTTCCAGATTTCCGGCAAGGATCTGGTCGCCGGGCTCGAAGGCGGTCTCAGCCAGATCGAGGACGGTGCCGGCCGCTTCCCGCAGGTGGCGGGTCTCAAATATTCCTTCGACAAGTCGGTCGCGCCCAATACCGGCCGTGTGAAGTCGGTGGAGGTGATGGAAAACGGCGCCTGGACGCCGATCAATCCCGACAAGGACTATCTCGTCGCCACCAACAACTATGTCCGCCAGGGCGGCGACGGCTACAAGGTCTTCGCCGAAAAGGCCAGGAACGCCTATGATTACGGCCCCGGCCTCGAACAGGTCGTCGCCGATTATCTCGGCGCCCACCGGCCCTATACGCCGAAGCTCGACGGCCGCATCACCGAGATCGCCGCGACGACAGCGGCGGCTCCCGCCGCCGAGCCGGCCAAGCCTGCCGAACCCGCAAAGCCTGCCGAACCCGCAAAGCCCGCCGAAGCTGCGCCGGCGATGCCTGAACTGCCTGCCAATTCAGGCGATATCGCCAACACACCGCCAGCCATATCGACGGAAAACGCGCCTCAGCCGCCGGCTCCGGCGCCCGCCGAATCGGCAAAGCCTGCCGAGACTGCCCCCGCGCCGGCCGCCCCCGCGCCGGCCGCACCCGCGACCGCCGAGCCGGCAAAGCCCGCTGAAGCCGCACCGGCCACAGGCAGCCATGTCGTCGTTACCGGCGATACCTACTGGGATCTGGCGAAGAAAGCCTATGGCGACGCGACCAAGTGGAAACTCATCTATGAGGCGAACAAGGATCAAAGGCCGCATCGGCTTGTGCCGGGCGCGACCCTGACCATCCCGGCGAAGTAACGTCATTTCGCTTTCAGCAGAAACACCCGCCGGGGAAACCTGGCGGGTGTTCTGTTTCCGGCCGGAAAGGCGGTATGGTGCGGCCAGACGCGGCATTGAAAACCGGCGCGCCATCGCTAGTTTCACGCCGTGTCCGGAGAGCCCTTATGACGCCTGCCAATGTTGTCGACCCCAAGACGATCAAGCCGGTCGGCCCGACGGCGGGATACGCGCCGGCCAAGGCTGGCAAGGTCGGCGTCATGCTGCTCAATCTCGGCACGCCCGACGGTACCGAATTCAAGCCGATGTGGCGGTATCTCCGGGAATTCCTGTCCGATCCGCGCGTCATAGAGCTCAACAAGGCGATCTGGTATCCGATCCTCTATGGGCTGGTGCTGACCAGGCGACCTAAGAAGTCGGGCGCCAACTATGCCCGGATCTGGAACCGGGAGAAGAACGAGTCGCCGCTGCGCACCTACACCCGTGCACAAGGTGAAAAACTGGCCGAGGCGCTACGAGACCTGCCCGATGTCGTCGTCGACTGGGCGATGCGTTACGGCAACCCTTCGACATCGAGCGTCGCCGAAAGGCTGGTGGCGCAAGGCTGCGACCGCATCCTTTCATTCCCGCTCTATCCGCAATATTCGGCGACGACGACCGCCACCGCCAACGACCAGCTGTTCCGGGCGCTGATGAAGATGCGCGCGGCACCTGCCGTCCGCAGCGTGCCGCCCTACTATGTCGAGCCGGTCTACATCGAGGCGCTCGCCAGTTCGATCGAACGGCATCTGGCGACGCTCGATTTCGAGCCGGAGGTAGTCATCACCTCCTACCACGGCATCCCGAAACCCTATTCCGACAAGGGCGATCCCTACCGGGCGCATTGCCTGGAGACGACACGGCTGCTGCGCGAAAAACTCGGCTGGGACGAGAACAAGCTGATCACCACCTTCCAGTCGCGCTTCGGCGCGCAGGAATGGCTGCAGCCATATACCGACAAGACGGTGGAGAAACTGGCCAAGGACGGCGTCAAATCGATCGCCATCGTCAATCCCGGCTTTTCCGTCGACTGCATCGAGACGCTGGACGAGATCGGCCGGGAAGCAGCCGAGACCTTCCATCATGCCGGTGGCGAAAACTTCGCCCACATCCCATGCCTCAACGACAGCCCCGAGGGCATGGGGGTGATCGAAGCGATGGTACGCCGCGAACTGTCAGGCTGGGCCTGACACCGGAACAACACAAGCTCCGAGGCGTTGAGCAGCGCCTCCGGAGAATTCGATGCTCCGCAAACTCGACCTCAGGACCGGCCAGCCCGTCTGGTCCGCCTATCGCGCGCCCGCGGTGCCGACAGGCAGTCTCACTCGGGACGTCAAGACCGATGTGCTGATCATCGGCATGGGCATCAGCGGCGCCATGATGGCCGAGACGCTGACAGCGGACGGTCACTCCGTAATCTGCATCGACCGGCGTGGGCCGCTGAAAGGATCGACAGCGGCAACCACGGCGCTGGTGCAGTTCGAAATCGACCAGCCGCTTTCGGTTCTGTCGAGGATGATTGGCAAGGCCCAGGCACGGCAGGCCTGGCGACGTTCGAGGCTGGCCATTTCCAATCTCGCCGCCCGCATCGATGAGCTCGGCATCAACTGCGGCATGAGCCGCACCGCATCGCTTTATCTGGCCGGTACCGTGCTCGACCCATCGGAATTGCGCGAGGAAGCCGAGGCGCGACGGCGAGCCGGCATCGCCGCGACCTATCTGACCCCTCGGCCGCTCGCCGAGGCGTTCGGCATCGACCGCAGCGGCGCCATCCTCAGCCATGGCAATATCGCGCTCGACCCGCGCAAGCTGACGGCCGGGTTGCTGCTCAGGGCTCGGGAGCGCAAGGCACGTCTCTATGCGCCGGTCGAAGCGGCAGCGATCAAGGACAGCGCCGACGAGGTGGTCGTGGCAACGAGGGACGGCCCCGCCATCACGGCATGGCACGTTGTCCTGGCCACCGGTTACGAACTGGTCGACATCGTGCCGGCGGCCGCCCATCGGGTCATATCGACATGGGCGATCGCGACCCGCCCGCAACCGCGAAAGCTCTGGCCGGGTGCGGCGTTTATCTGGGAAGCTTCCGATCCCTATCTCTACGTCAGGGCAACGGCCGATGGCCGGGTCATATGCGGCGGCGAGGACGAGGATTTCATCGACGAGACGCAGCGCGATGACCTGATCGGCGACAAGAGCGCACGCATCGCCGCAAAACTAAACCTGATATTTCCGCATCTGGACGTCAGCCCCGATTTTTCCTGGACCGGCTCCTTCGGCAACACGACGTCAGGGCTGCCCTATATCGGCGCCATTCCGGGGCATCCTCGCATCCATGCCGTGTTGGGATATGGCGGCAACGGCATCACCTTCTCGCGGATCGCTGCCGAGATCGTCTCGGCATCGATCGACGGGCTTGAAGACACGGATGCAAGCCTGTTTGCCTTCAACCACTGAGTGTGTAACCGCAAACAATCCCTCATCACCTGATTGTAACGCTACTGAAATACACTTAAGTCTTTGGCGAAGCCGGCTGTGCGGGAATGGCTTGCGTGGCCTGCTTCTGAGGGAGAGCCAAATGGATTTCAGTGGTTTCGATATTGCGGTCGTTGTTTTGGTCGCGCTTGTCGTTCTGGTGCTGTTCAAGGGCATCAAGACAATTCCGCAAGGATACAACTATACCGTCGAACGTTTTGGTCGTTATACCAAGACACTGAGCCCCGGCCTCAACCTCATCACGCCCTTCGTTGACCGGATCGGCGCCAAGATGAACATGATGGAGCAGGTGCTCGACGTTCCGAGCCAGGAGATCATCACCCGCGACAACGCCATCGTCGGTGTCGACGGCATTGCTTTCTACCAGATCCTCAATGCGGCGCAGGCCGCCTATCAGGTTGCCGGCCTGCAGAACGCCATCCTCAACCTGACGATGACCAACATCCGTACCGTCATGGGTTCGATGGACCTCGATGAGCTGTTGTCCAACCGCGACGCCATCAACGAGCGCCTGCTGCGCGTCGTCGACGAGGCGGCACACCCATGGGGCATCAAGATCACCCGCGTCGAGATCAAGGACATCAACCCGCCAGCCAACCTGATCGAATCGATGGGCCGCCAGATGACCGCCGAGCGCAACAAGCGCGCGCAGATTCTGGCCGCCGAGGGCCTCAAGCAGTCGCAGATCCTCGAAGCCGAGGGCCGCAAGGAAGCCGCCTTCCGCGACGCCGAGGCGCGCGAACGCTCCGCCGAAGCCGAAGCCCGCGCCACCCAGGTGGTGTCGGAAGCGATTTCCAAGGGCGACGTGCAGGCGCTTAACTACTTCGTCGCCCAGAAATACACCGAGGCCCTGACCAGGATCGGTTCGGCCACCAACAGCAAGGTCGTGCTGATGCCGCTGGAAGCCTCGTCGCTGATCGGCACGCTTGGCGGTATCGGCGAAATCGCCAAGGAAGTGTTCCGCAGCGAAGGCACGACCGGCGCGCAGCGGCAGGCGGCACGTCCGCCGGTAGTCCGCCCGAGCGAGAATTGAGATCGTAGGAGGTTACTCCCATGCTCGATCGCATCGTTTCTGAACTCGGGCCGTGGAACTGGATGGTCCTGGGCTTCGTGCTGCTGGTGGTAGAGGTCATCGCGCCGGGCTTCTTCATGCTTTGGATCGGCATCGCCGCCCTGGTCATCGGCGCGGTGTCACTGCTGATCTGGGATGCCGCCATCTGGACATGGCAGGTCCAGGTGCTGCTATTCCTCGTGCTGTCACTGGTTTCAGCCTTTGTCGGCAAGAAACTCATGGGCGGACGCGACCAGCCGAGCGACCAGCCGCTGCTCAACCGCCGTGGTGCGCAGATGATCGGGAAGATGGCGACGCTTGCCGAACCGATCCGCGACGGCCGCGGCCGCATCAAGCTCGGCGACACGCTGTGGCGCGTCTCCGGCCCGGATCTGCCCGCCGGCACCCAGGTGCGCGTCACCGCCGCTGCCGACACCGATCTGGAACTGACGGTGGAACGGGTCTGAGTTTCCAGGCCGCCAATACCTGAATAGCACCGGCGCAAGATGTGTTGAGATTCAGGTCAGGCCGAGTCGAGAACGACGGCTTTCGAGAACCGGAGCGGAGCGTACTTCAGTAGGTGTTGGGGTGGACGGCCCCCGACGGCATCGCAATGTGCCAGAATGAGGTCGTTGCAGATCTCAACAAGGGAGACCGTCCGTGGATAAACTTATTCGCATTGGCATGGATACGTCAAAGAGCGTTTTCCAGTTGCATGGGGTGAATGAAGCCGAACAGCCTGTATTGCGCAAGAAGCTGCGGCGCAATCAGGTGCTCGCCTTCTTTGCGGGGCTCCCGCCACTGAAGGTTGGCATGGAGGCCTGTGGCGCGGCTCATTACTGGGCGCGGGAGTTGCGCGCGTTGGGTCACGAGGTGCTGCTGATGCCGGCGCAGCACGTGAAGCCCTATGTCCAGCGCTCCAAATCGGATGCCGCCGATGCCGATGCAACCTG